>CAYSDO010000386.1:0-4294 GCA_964429665.1 uncultured Bifidobacterium sp. | reverse complement strand
TTGCCACGCCGACCGTGAACGCAAACTTGAGCACGAATCTCAAGGACATCGTTGGTAAAACGCTCTGGATCGAACAAATCAAAGCAATTGGTGTCACACTGGTCCTGGCCATTGTCGGCACCGTTGTGATTGCCTACATCGTGAAGTTAGCACTTGGCGGCCTGCGACCGGCTGAAGAAGTCGAAGTGGCTGGTCTCGACCTCGCCGAACATGGCGAAGAGGGCTATCACAACGCCCGCTGATAGGTTTGGTTGGTGGTCAATGCACTTCGCGCCGCCGGTGGAGAAATTCCCGGCGGCGCGAAACGTTTTTAGGAGCATCGTTACTTTGTTGCCCGATTTCGAGCGGGCTTGAAGTGTAGCCAGCTGTGAGAATTATCTTTAGTTTCAGACTTCACTCTGACGAATCTTACAAAGATGAAAAACCTCCTGCTCTTGGCGCTGTCTTTGGCGACCTTGCCGATCACGGTCCTGGCGGAGAATTGGCCGGGCTGGCGTGGACCTGATGGTAATGGAATTTCCCGGGCGAAGAACCTGCCGCTGCGGTGGAGCATCAACGAAAACGTTCGCTGGTGTGTACCGTTGCCAGATCGTGGCAACTCCACGCCCATAGTCTGGGGTGAGCATGTCTTCGTCACACAAGCCTTCGAGAAAGAGAACCGCCGCACGGTGATGTGCTTCAATCGCCGCGACGGGAAATTGCTTTGGCAGGCGGGCACTACCTGGACAGAGAAGGAAATCACCTGCCCGGAGAATCCGCCCTGCACACCTTCACCGGTCACCGATGGCAGGCGTGTCATCGCTTGGTTCGGTTCGGCAGGGGTGTACTGCTACGACTTCGATGGGCGCGAGTTGTGGCATCGCGACCTCGGCAGGCAGTCGCATATATGGGGCTACGCATCCTCGCCGGTGATCTACCGCGACCTTTGCTTCCTGAATTTCGGTCCTGGTGATCGAACCTTTGTGATCGCCTTGAACAAGCGGACAGGCAAAACCGTCTGGCAGCATGACCCACCCGCAATCGGTGAGGATGCAAAGTGGGAGGATTACGGTGGCCAGGCGTCGTACAAAGACAAGCCCGGCGCACTGAAAATGTCGGAAGTCGTCGGCTCCTGGGCTACTCCATTGGTCGTACGCGCAGACAGGCACGATGAACTGGTGGTGGCGTTTGCGCTGCGTTTGATGGCGTTTGCGCCAAAGACCGGCGAGGTGCTCTGGAGTTGTGATGGGCCAAACATTGGGGCTTACAGTTCGCCGTTTTCCGGTGAGGGAATCGTGGGATTGAACGCCAACGGGCTGCGTAACACGCTCCTCACGATCCGACCCGGCGGGCGCGGCAACGTGACCGCTACGCAGCGACTATGGATTCAGCATCCTGGTGACAGCAAGGGGTGCATTGGTGCAGGCGTTATTTCCAAAGGCCATATCTATCAGGTGAACTGGATGGGTTTTGCCGAATGTCGCGATCTCAAGACCGGTAAGATTGTCTGGGAAGAACGGCTCACCGGCACGGGCGCGCGGAACTCGTCGTGGGCGTCGCTGATTCTCGCAGGCGAGCGACTTTATGCGGTGAACCGGAACGCGGACGTGTTTGTGCTGCGCGCCTCGCCGAAGTTCGAGTGCCTCGCTACGAACTCAATTGGTAGCGAACCGATGAATGCTTCGCTGGCTGCTTCCGACGGGGATATGTTTATCCGGACGGACAAAAACCTCTGGTGCATCGGCGGGATGAATCTCGAAAGCAATCGTCATCGTAAATGATTGACCTGTGTTTTGTGGTTGGCATCCCGTTCACTTCGGGCGCGTGGCGTGTTCCTGCAACCACGTCACATCCTGATTTGTTGGGCAGTCAAACGAGTCATTCACCAAGCCATTGTGAATGATCGGAGGCATCGTGCGCGGATCACGCCAACGCTTGATTTCAGAATGGCCGTCGGCAAATGAAAAGCCGCACGCGTAGTGATGTTGAAAGCCGGGCAGATCAAAGAAGCGATGCTCTGACGGTTGATCCGGCCAGCCTGCCATGGCAGTTGCAAAATTTCCCATGTCAATGCTGTCCTCGCGCATGTCGAGGAAGACAAAAATGGTGGATGGACCCGGTTTGGCCAGTTCAGATTGCTTCATGTATATCTTGTAGTCGCTCCAGACGCGGCCCATGTAGTAATCCCAATTTCCGTACGTTCCCCCCCAGCCACCGAGATAAACATTCATGGACATGCTGCGTGCGCGTGGCTTTTGTTCGCCGCCAACGGTGACGGTCGAACGATCTGCCGGACATTTCCAGATGGTCAGGTTCTTCCCACAGTAGGGCCACATGGGGCTTTTTTTGATGGTCAATTCGGGATCCCAGTCGTCCTGCCCGGGATTGGAAGGATCTAGCGTGCCGGTGATCCACGCCGAGGAGTACGTGGATGGATCCCAAGGATATTCACTGGCATAAAGGAGCTGATCATGGTTGTCGTCCGAGTACATGCGCCAGGCCAGGGTCAATTGGCGGAGGTTGTTCATGCACCAAAGACCCTGCGTGCGGGTTTTTGAACTGTTCAATGCTGGGAGAAGCATTGCTGCAAGAATTGCGATGATGGCAATGACCACAAGCAATTCGATGAGCGAAAACCCCCGGTGGTATTTCACTTGAAACTTTGTCCGCTGAATCATGCTCGCGGAAAAATATGTCATGGTCTGTTAACCATACATACTCCGCTGGGTCGCGCGGGCGTTCAAGACATGTTTTGCGTTGAAGTATTCAATCCCGATTCTGATCGCAACGAGTGGTATCTGAGGCCAAGGAGATTTTTCCAATGCCTTGATTGAGCAACCCCCTTCCGATCAGGCGGAGTTTTGAAACAAAAACACGGCGAGGTGGAGGGATTAAGCCAGGTTTGTTGTGTTTCCGAAACCTAGGCCATCTCAAGTCCTCGCATCGCGCCTTTGGCCGAGGCGAACTTCTCGGTCTCCAGGCCCATGCGTTGCAACATCGAGACAAAGAGATTTGGCAATGGATAATTGTGCTGGGTATCGAACGCGATGTGCTGGCCGTGCTTGAAACCGCCGCCGGCAAAAATCGTCGGCATGTTTGTCGTCACATGCGTGTTTGCATTGCCGAGGTTCGATCCGTAAAGAATCATCGTGCGGTCGAGCAATGGCTCACCGTCTTCACGCACGGCCTTGAGTTGAGTAAACAAGTCGGCCAACAGTTTCATGTGCCATTCGTCTATGGATTTCAACTGTGCCAGTTTCTCCTTCGACTTCCCGTGGTGCGAAAGATTGTGGTAGCCGTCGCTGGTTTTAACGTCGGCAAACTCGATGGCCGGCGAGTTCACGCTGTCGAGCAGCAGCGAAATGGAGCGCGTCGAATCCGTCTCGAAGGCGAGCCGCGCCATGTCATACATCAGCTTCACCTTGTCCATGTAAGCCTTCGGGTCGGCTGGATCGAGCGGCACCGACGCATTCACTTTCGGCTTCGGCTTGTGTTCCCACTCACGCGACATCTGCAGGCGTTGCTCCAGGTCGCGGACGCTTGTGAAGTATTGGTCCAGCCTGTCACGGTCACGAGCGCCCACTGTGCGTTGCAAATCCTTCGCCTGACCGGCCACAGCGTCGAGGATGCTGCGCCCAGTCTCGAGTTTGCGGACCTGAGCTTCGGTCTCTGCCTGCGTCCCCTGTAAAAACATTCGTGCGAAAACGTCCGCCGCCTTTTCCTCACAAGGAATCAACACGCCCGACCCCGTCCACGACAGGCTGCGCACCCCCTGTTGCACATTCACGCCCAGCGTGAGCGACGGAAACCGTGTGAGATGCCCGATGCGCTCGCCGATGTATTGGTCGAGCGAGATGGTGTTGCGGAAACCAGCGCTGCCGGGATGCGGCGCAGCTGTGAGAAAACAATTATCTGCCGGGTGACCACCATCCACGTCAGGATGCGAGACGCCGCTGAAAACAGTGAAGTCGTTGCGATGCGTTTTCAGCACTTCGAGGTAGGGCGACAGAGTGTAATCGCGTCCACTATCTTTGGGAAAAAACTGCTCCGGCAAGAGCCCCAAATTGTTGCAGATGCCAATCATTCGGCGTGGTTTGCCACCGGGAGTGGTTCCAGCAGCGATACGTTTGGCCGCAATGGCGAACGCCGGAGTCATCGCGTCCAACAAAGGCAATGAAAGCAAAATACCCGCGCCGCGAAGAAACTTTCTTCGGGACAGCGAAGCGCGCGTGCCGACAAACGGGGCTTGGCCGTCATTGTAAGTCTGCGTCTTCATGTGAGTGATTGAGTTTTAATGAACACCAGCACAGGGTCA
>CAYSDO010000385.1:0-4303 GCA_964429665.1 uncultured Bifidobacterium sp. | reverse complement strand
GCGGACACATCGTCTTGGCGTGAGGAATCCCGTTGTCTTGCAGCCATTGCGTGCCCACAGCAAAATTCTGGGTCATTGTGTCGTCTGGCCAGCTCTTCTTGCCTAGGTGATCAAAGTAGAAGAAGCTGCCGCCACCGCATCCTTGGGAATGAATCGAGGCCGTGGCCTGACCGTTTGTGACCGCGCTGCGGATGCCGCTGATCTCACCTTGATCCAGACAATTGTAAAACAGTTCCAGATGAGGCTTGAACCCTGTTTCCGTCGCAATGCGCACCCAATTGGTCAAGGCAGTGGAACTCGATGCCGCCGCTGTGGGGCCTGCCACATCATCCACCCGCAACACAACGTGGTTTGGCATTCCGCGCAGCACGAAGGGTTTTCGAGCAGCCCAGACCAAGCTGCGCCATACGAGATCATCCAGTCCAGACATTGGGCCTTTCACGGCCATGGTCATCCAGTTGTAGCCACCCCATTGCACCGCTCGACCCTGACCGTAGGATGTAACCATGATCAAAGGGTTCGTGCCTCGCAACGCCAGTGCAGAAACATTGGTGGGAAAAGTCACGCCCGCCAGAACAAGGTTGCTGCGGATGGAGATGGAGTCGGTTGTTGAATGGAGTGCTGTTACGTAGTGCAACTGGTTGCTGATTTCCGTGGCTGGAAAGGTGATGGCACTTGAACTGATTGAATCGTTGGAATAGGTGAAACCAAAAATGTCCTGGACGAATGTGTAGTTTGAACTGACGACGCTGCCTGAGAGCGCGTAGTCGAAATTCACCAGACCGGCACCATTTGAAACGGCGAGCGAGAGATTGTTTTGGGCGGCGCTGTCAAGGTAAACATGGTTCGTATCAAGCTGGCGATGACCGATGATGATCAGCGCGTGTTGCGCGATGTTGGTGGTGGCTGAGTTGGTTTTGAGATCAAGCACCGAGTACGGAACGCCGAAGTTGTCGAGGTAGGGCTGGATGTTGTTTCGAAAATCCAGATAGCGTGCGCTCGCGGAGTTGACGATCACCAGCGCACCCGCATGCATTGAGTTGGTTGGAGGAACGATTACGTTAAGAAGTGCAGGCGGGCTGCTTGTCACGCTTCCGGCCACATTGCTCACCACTACGTCGTAGCTTCCGGTGTCGTTGGTCCTCACAGGAATGAACACCAGCACACCGTTCGTCTGGCCTATGAGCGGCACGCCGGTTTTGCGCCATTGATAACTCAGTGGTGCAGAGCCAATCGCCGTTACGCTGAAGCTAACAGCTGCACCTGCACTCGCTGTCTGGTTTGCCGGCAACTCCGTAATCACAGGCGGTACGTTCACGGTAAGAAGTGCAGGCGGACTGCTTGTCACGCTTCCGGCCATGTTGCTGACCACCACGTCGTAGCTTCCTGCGTCGTTTGTCGTTACCACTGCAACGGCCAGCACATTGCTCGTCTGGCCGATGATCGGCACGCCGGCTTTGAGCCATTGATAACTCAACGGTGCGGTACCGGTCGCCGTGACATTGAAACTCACTGCCGCGCCTTCGTTCGTCGTCTGGCTCACCGGCAATTCCGTGATTACCGGTGGCACGTTCACAGTTAAGGTCGCAGGAGGGCTGCTCGTGACGCTTCCCAACGTGTTGGTCACCACGACGTCATAATTCCCTGTGTCATTCGTCGTCACTACAGAAAAGGCCAGAACGTTGCTGGTTTCTCCGCCCATCGGCGTGCCTTCCTTGCGCCATTGATAACTCAATGGTGCAGTACCGATAGCCGTCACGTTGAAAATCACAGGCGAACCCTGATTCGTTGCCTGGTTTTGCGGTGACACGACAATTACTGGAGGGATATTGAGTTCGTACACTGTCAGGGTCGCAGGTGGAGTGCTTGTCACGCTTCCGGCTACGTTGCTCACGACCACATCGTAGCTCCCCGTATCGTTCGTCGTTACAAGAGAAAACGCCAGCACATTGCTCGTCTGTCCATTGAGCGGCACGCCCGCTTTGCGCCATTGATAATTTAACGGGGCGGTCCCCATAGCCGTCACGCTGAAACTCACTGCCGCGCCTTCGTTCGTTGTCTGGTTTACCGGCAATACGGTAATAACAGGCGGCACATTTACGGTAAGAAGTGCAGGGGGACTGCTTGTCGCGCTTCCGGCTACGTTGCTCACCACCACGTCGTAACTCCCAGCATCGTTTGTCGTCACAATGGAAAACGCCAGCACACTACTCGTCTGGCCGTTGAGCAGCACGCCTGCTTTGCGCCATTGATAACTCAACGGTGCGGTTCCGGTCGCCGCCACGCTGAAACTCGCTGCCGTGCCTTCGTTTGTTGTCTGGCTCGCCGGAAGAACTGTAATAACAGGCGGCACGTTTACTGTCAGCACCGCAACAGAGCTGGTTGCTGAACTCAAGGAATTCGTGACGACGGCCGCATAATCGCCAGCATTTGTGGTTTGGATATTCGTCAGGATCAAGTTTGGATTTGTCGCGCCGGAGATGTTGGTTCCATTGAACTGCCACCGGTAGCCCAGTGATCCGAAACCCGTGGCCGCAACCGAGAAAGTGATGTTGCTTCCAATGCTTGCCGTCTGGCTTGTGGGCTGCGTCGAGATACTGACCGATTTGCATTTGCCCGCCGCACCAGCCGCGAAGACGGCGGCGATTTCATTTGAAGTCAGTGCACGATTGTAAAGTGTGACTTCGTCCAGGTTGCCCTTCAGCTTTCCATCCCAGAAAGATTGCCCCGAACTGCCAAAGAATAGCGGTAGAGTCCCGTAGTTCTGGGCGAATGTGACGTTGGTCTGGCGCTGAAGCTGGCCATTGACGTAAATCTGGAGAAAATTCGACCCGCGTAAACCAGCCACATGGTACCAGACTCCGGTCGTCACCAACGTAGAGGAGGAGACGTCCACAGCCTGCCCGCTCGCTGAAGTGACGGCAAAATTAAATACGTCCGCGCCCGTGAGTCGGGATTTACTGAGTGCGAAGCCTTCAAAATCGCCATTGCGGGTGTTCTGCTTGAAGACGATGTACTGCTGCCCCACGCCTGCGTTGCCAGCGGAATCCAGACCCGTGAAGCGTACCCACGCTTCTACCGTGAGGTTTGTCGGTTTCAACGCCGGTGAATCGGGAATCTGAACATAGTTGTTTGTGCCGTCGAAACTGAAAGCGTTGGCCACCATCCCTGCGGCTCCGGCTGTCGCTCCACCTTGAAGAACTCCGTTGTTGCCACCCGCAACATCATTGGCGGCGCCGTCACCCGGCCACCAAGATACAATGTTGGTTGGGTTGGAAAGACAATCCGCCATTCCTGATGAAATACCGAGACGCCAAGCAAGGCCAAGCAGCAGCAGGCTGCCTGCCCACCGCCCTGCGGTTTTGTATGAGAAAATGGATAGCGCTCGACCCATAGACATGAAATGCCTGGCCATGTAATTGAAATGGTAATCCAATGTGGCCTGGATTCATTAAGGCCATCAAGGAGCAAGATCATAGCACAAAAGTGATCAAAGTCTTTCGGGTAGAGTACTGACGGAAAACCGGGTTGTTACGCATAAATTGTGTTTGATTGCTATGCCCAGAGGACACTTTGGAAATGGTTGAAAGATTGCGTTTCGATGAGGCTTCCAGCCAATAGAGATTCGCCGCGCAGGACTGGATGGAGCCAAAACACACGAAAGGTGGCGGAATGTTCCGCCACCCTCCAGTCTGTTTCTTGAAAACCTGTCGGATCAATTCTCACCATCAGGAGGAGGAGGCCCGCCGCGACCAGGTCCATGCGAAGGACGATCTTCTCCGCCGGGATTGCCAGGACCACCAGGGCCGCCGGGGCCGCCGCGCATATTTTGTGGCCGCAACTCTTCCATCGTGAGTTTTCCATCGCCGTTTTTATCCAGCGTCCTCAATGCCTTGCTTGCATTCGCGATTTCAGTTTCATCAATCACGCCGTCGTGATTTGCATCGAGTGCGTTGACCAACGGCGGAACTGGACGTTGGCCTTCAGGTGGCTGACCGCCGGGTGGAAGGTCGCCGGGATTCTGCTGACGATTGCCGGGACGCTGGCCGCGCGGGGGGCGTTGGCCGTCGCCCGGCCCGGCGTTTTCGTCCTGCTGCAATCGCGGGCCGCGAGGTTGGCGGGGTTGATCGGCTTCCTGCGCCATGAGGTTTGCCGCCGGCAGCGAAAGTACCAGGGCTATCAGGAGACTTGCGGAGTATGTTTTCATGTTTGTTCTTTCTTGTTGTTGCCGTCGCACAATGCGCTGGCTTCACAGGTAAGAGACTCCGGCCATGTTAAGACCGTGTGTGGGCCGACAGGGATT
>CAYSDO010000384.1:0-4318 GCA_964429665.1 uncultured Bifidobacterium sp. | reverse complement strand
AATAGACATCGGTGGCACCGGGAACAACGCCCTGGATGATCTCTATGTGCCGAGCAATTTCAACAGCGATCCTGATTTTCGAGTCACTCTGTATCGAAACAGCGGCAAGGCGTTCACCCAGATCAGCAATACGCCAGCAAATGCTGACAGCGCGCGCGGAAACCGGCTTTCTCTAAAACGTGGCGGGAAAGAATATGCAGCGTTTGTCGTCCCCGGGGAAAAGGCAGACAGTCTGTTGATAGGCACACTCGATAGCGGAAAGCTGGAGAATATTTTGACGATTCCAAATGTTCCCAAAGGGAGCGATTACATACCTGGATATTTTCGTGGGGAAGCGGTTCGGGAATTTGTCTTTTACACGAGCGGTGAACCAACAATAACAATCTGTCCGATTTCTGAAGCGGGCGGAAAATTCACAGCGGGTGCAATGAAGACTTTTACCCTCCCCAAGCCAATAACCCAGCTTGTCGCGGTGGAGGGGGAAAAGAAGAGCAGAATGGTCGGGGTGTTTGAGGAGACCGAGTCTGCACAGTTGATGGACTTTGATGGCGCAAATGCGCCGGTTGTGGTTCAACCACTGGCAGGATACACGAACAGGTTCCTGCACGCTGCGCTGACCTTGTCAGACACGATAATTTTATTTTCTTGCCAATTGGCCTCCACAAATAAACCGACACCGAAGACGGCCATATATCAGGCATACCAACTGAAGAACGGCAATTACGTACTAAGCACCAAGGGTAACCTGCCATTGCTGGACGACCGGGATGATTCGACCGTGCCACTTATTCACAAACGCATCGTCGCGAGTCTGACCGAGAAGTCCGAGTCCGACATGAAGGTTTATACGAACACGATTCCGGGTACGGGACTTGATTATGTGATGGCACCAATCCCGGGCGGTGAATTTACGATGGGCAGTCCTGACAAGGAGAAGGATCGTCAAGCTGGCGAAGGACCACAGCATCGCGTCAAAATCTCACCTTTCTGGATGGCAAAGTATGAAGTGACCTGGCAGCAGTTCCTGGTGTTCGTCTATAAGGACACCACCGAAATGACCTTGCGCGAATCAAATCCTACACCTGACGAAATCAATCAGATTTCCGATGCTGTCACTCGCCCCTCAAAGCCGTATGGCGATATGAGCTTTGGCTTGGGTCAGAGTCGCGGATTGCCTGCAATCTCCATGACGCAGCACGCCGCCAATAAATTCTGCCACTGGTTGAGTGCAAAGACCGGACATTTCTATCGGTTGCCGACTGAAGCCGAGTGGGAATATGCCTGTCGTGCGGGGACGTCCACCGCCTATTTCTTTGGCGATAATGCTGCTGATCTCGAAAAGTACGCCTGGTACTTTGACAACTCAGATTCAAAATATCAGAAGGTTGGCAAAAAGCTCCCCAACCCATGGGGACTTCACGACATGCTTGGTAACGTTGCTGAGTGGGTGCTTGATCAGTATGACGAGTCTTACTACCAAGCCTGCGCCAAAGAGTCCGTTTCGGTTGACCCTTGGAATAAAGCCACAAAACCGTACCCACACGCAATTCGAGGCGGCGCATACGATGATGATCCCGGTTTGGTGCGCTGCTCCTCCAGATTCAAATCAGGTCCGGAATGGAAGATGACCTACCCGAACCTGCCCAAGACGGTCTGGTGGCTTTCAGATTGCACGAAGGTCGGATTCCGCATCGTGCGTCCGCTGAAAGTTCCTTCTCCCGAGGAAATGGCGAAATATTGGATCAGCGGCGTTGAAAAAGATTGAGCCATTTGAATTACTGAATTGCCAACAGCCAGCCATTGCACTCATTATCCCATCACAAAACTAACAACTAAACCATGAAAACAACCACTGAACAGTCAGGTTTCTCTCGCAGACAGTTTATCAAGGTCTCCTCAGTTGCTGCGGCGGCCGCTGCAACCGTTAGCTTCCCTTCCATCGTGAGCGGTCAATCCGCGCAAAAATTGAACGCCGCCGTCATCGGAGTTGGCGGTCGTGGTTCTGGCGCAGGAGCCAACTTCCTCGACGCTGCAAAGATCGCCGGCGCCGATGTGAAAATCGTGGCGGTGGCCGATCTCTTTCCTGACGCCGCGTCAAAGGCAGCACAAACCTGGGGTGTTCCGTCTGAAAAGGCTTTCAGTGGTTTCGATGGCTACATGAAGGCGCTTGAAGTTCCCGAAGTCAACTATGTGATCCTTGCTTCACCTCCAGGATTTCGCCCGGCACATTTCAAGGCGGCAGTTGCTGCCGGCAAGAATATTTTCACCGAGAAGCCTGTCTGTGTTGACGGACCCGGTGCGCGAATCATGTATGCCGCTGCCGAGGAAGCAAAGAAGAAGGGACTCAAAATCGCCGCTGGTACGCAACGTCGTCATCATCCCGGCTACATCGAAACCATCAAACGCATTCAAGATGGCGCCATTGGCGACGTCACCACCCTTCGTGCTTATTGGGTTAACGGTGGTCCCATCTGGCATCGCGGCGTTGTCGGTGACACTGACTTGGAACGCCAGATCCGCAACTGGTATCACTACATCTGGCTCTGCGCGGATCATATCGTTGAGCAGCACGTTCACAACATTGACGTCTGCAACTGGGTCGCCGGAGCGCATCCGGTCAAGGCATGGGGACTGGGCGCACGCCAGCAGCTTGGTGACAAGCCCGGCGAAATCTGGGACAACTTTGCCGTTGAGTTTGAATACGAAAGCGGTGTTCACATGCACAGCTACTGCGGCCAGGTCAAACGTGACTTCTCGTCCGTCAGCGAAGCCGTTGTTGGCAGCAAAGGCACGGCAAATCCTGTCGGCAGTATCAAGGCCAAGGGTGGTCAAGCCTGGCGCTACACCGGAAAGAATGTTGATCCCTACGTGCAGGAGCACGTTGACCTCATCACAGCCATTCTCAAGGGGCAGGAAATCAACGAGGCCAAGCAGGTTACTGACAGCACGCTCACCGCAATCATGGGACGCGAAGCGGCCTACAGCGGTGGTGTCGTGGAATGGGAGGACATCTTGAATTCCGAATTCGCTTATGGTCCTGAGCAACTTTACAAGGATGCATCCAAGATGACCTGGGGCGCGTTCCGCACGCTCAAGCCGCCGATGCCAGGCAACCACGACATCTTTGCCAAACCGCCGCAAGTGCGGACGGCCTGACCTGAGTAGGCGCAGTTTTCTACGAACGCCGTTTTGCATCACGCGAAACGGCGTTTTTTTCCCATGCACGCTTAAATTCGCGGGGATTTGTCGAACTGCGGTTGCGCCGTTTGAAGACGGGTAATGCTTGCACGCTGGCAGAAGCCTGCGTGTTGATTTCAATCAGAACCCGCTTTTGGCCATGAACCGAAATACCGCCTGTATCAACACCCATCCTATGCCGATTCTGCGCCCCGCGCTCCGTCCATTCTTATTCTTGTTCCTTTGCTTCATCGCCAACCAAGGCCTGGCTGCCGCGCCCAAACTCCTTGATGATCGCGCCATTACCGTTCACTCGTCACGAGACGTTGAAAACAAGCGCCGTGAGTTGATCCGCCATATCTGGGGTGATGCTGGTTTCCCGAAACGACGGCTTCCCGATGTTGTGATAACCAACGTGCCCAGCCCGGTGAAACAACTGGGACAACTCGCGCGCGTGGACGAATTCCGTAGCGAACTTGCACCGGGCCTGCAAGGACTCGCCTACCATTTTATTCCGTTGAAACCGAACCGCGAACTGGTCGTGGTTCATCACGGTCACGCTTGCACTCTGGACGACGACACGGGGTCGGCGGACGTCGGCTATGGTCTCCAACGCACCATCAACGCGCTGTTGCGCCAGGGTTACGGCGTGCTCGGTGTTTTCATGCCGCACATGCGACCTGGCGATTGCACCGGTGGACACGATGGCTTGATGCAAATGACGACGACCGGCAGCCCGCTTAAGTTTTTTCTCGAGCCGGTCGCGGTTAGCCTCAACCAACTCAAGAAGCGCAGCCTTGCCGCGAGCTTTCCAAACTATCGGGCTTTTCACATGGCGGGACTTTCCGGCGGCGGTTGGACAACAACTCTATACGCAGCAATTGATCCAACCATCCAATGCAGCTTTCCTGTGGCAGGCACGATCCCGCTCTACTTGCGCATTTCCGGTTCTGTGGGAGATCGTGAACAGTATGAGCCGTCATTCTACAGCTTGGCCGGGTATCAGGACCTTTATATTCTTGGCGCGCACGGACGCGGACGCAAACAGGTGCAGATTCTAGTGCGCAGGGACGACTGTTGTTTCGGTCAGGCTCAACATGACGAAAAGGCTACTGGCATGACCTACACGGAATCATTGCGG
>CAYSDO010000383.1:0-4318 GCA_964429665.1 uncultured Bifidobacterium sp. | reverse complement strand
TCTTTCGCGCGCGCAATTTCTCCAGCAAATCCTCAAGCGAATCCAAGCCTGTGGCGTCAATGACCAGCACATCGCGCATCCGCAAAATCAGCACATCCGGCAGTCCTCCTCCGGCTCGCAACAACGATGTCTCCAACTTGTCTGCTGCACCAAAAAAGAATGCGCCAAACACGCGGAAGACCATCACACCATCCGGGATGTTCCTTCCGACTGCCGTCTGCCCGGGCGCATTTGCATGCGTGACCTCGTCCTCCGCACTGACCTGAGTGGCATCAGAAAGTCGCTTGACGAGAAGTGCCGATGCGAGAATCAACGAAGCGCCCACTGCCACAGGCAAATCCGTGACCACCGTCAAAACGAATGCACAAAGAAACACCGCCACGTCGCTCTTCGGCCAGTGGCCGAGACGGGCGAACTGATGCCACTCACCCATTCGCAAAGCGACAACCACCAACACTCCGCTCAATGCGGCGAGGGGAATATGTTTCGCAAGAGGTGCTGCAAGCACGAGCACCAGCAGCAAGGTGATCGCGTGAATCATTCCCGCCACGGGTGTTCGCGCTCCGTTACGAACGTTTGTGGCAGTACGTGCAAGAACTCCGGTGGCGGGCATTCCACCAAACAAACCGCACACAATGTTTGCAATGCCCTGAGCCATGAGTTCCTGATTGGAATCGTGTCGGTCGTCAATCATGCCGTCGGCAACCACCGCGCACAGCAGGGATTCAATCGCCCCAAGAACCGCCACCGTGAGAGCTGCCGGCAACAATGCGCGCCACGCGTCGTAACCGAGCGACGGCCAGCGTGGCAAGGGCAGGCCGCGCGGCATTTCGCCAAATTGCGTATAAAGCGTTTCGATGCCGAGGCGGTCGTAGAGATGAAAGAACGCTGAAGCTGCAGCCGCGACAACGATCACAACAATGGAACCCGGCAGACGCCGCCCGAGATGTTTCGGCCAGAACCAGATGATGAGTGTTGAAACTGCAGCCAGCGTGACGGTTGGCCAATTCGGAGCAAAATGAGTCACGAGTGTTTCGATTTTTCCGACGAAGTCAGAAGGCAATTTGGTTTGAAGCCCAAGAAAGTCGCGGAGCTGGGTGCTCAAGATGATGATCGCGATGCCGCTGGTGAATCCGGTGACTACCGGATACGGGATGTATTTGATCATCACCCCCATTTTCGTTGTGCCCAGCGCAAAGAGGATCACTCCTGCGACCAACGCACAAATAACCAGCCCCTGCGGCCCATGCACCAACACGATGGGCGCGAGCAACGGCACGAACGCGCCGGCTGGCCCACCGATCTGCACCCGCGAACCACCGAGGACCGAAATCAAAAAACCGCCGATGATGGCGGTGAAGATGCCGACCTCCGGCTTCAGTCCCGAGGCGATGGCCAGCGCCATCGCCAGAGGCAATGCAACGACGCCGACGGTGATTCCAGCGGCCAGATCGGCGCTGAAGTCACCGCGCGAATAGTTTTTGATCGCGTCCGCGAGTTTGGGTCGAAAGAAAAATGGCGGCTTCGAGGTATCAGTTGTCACACATTCACCGACGCGGGCAGCGCGCCGGACCACTTTATCTTGAACCTGCGACGCGACAATTCAATGAGATTTTTCACGCACTCCCGGGTATCAATGCGGATTGTAGTCAAAGGAACAAGCTGTATCACCGGACATGATTTGCATGATGTTGCAGAATCACTCTCGAACATTGGTTTTCGCTTTGACCGCGCAGCGAGTGTTCGTGAGACTGCTTTCACATGACAGAGTTTTCCAGATTTGACCAGGCCATCCGGAAATTCGACGAAGCGAATTCGCGCGACCCGAACACGGAAACTGTCAACGGCCAGCCCCAGCCGCGCGAACTCGTCTATGCCGGCTGGCTGACAGACTGGGTGATGCGATTGAATCCGAGCGCCTCCGAAACCTTGCGCCTTGCTGCGCGTTGCCAGCACATCTGCCGATGGGAAATCCCGCGCAATTCCTACCCGATGACCAAGCCCGGCTATTTGCTGTGGCGCGCAGATTTGAAAAAGTTTCACGCTCAAAAGGCGGGTGAAATCCTCAAGGAAACTGGCTACGACGAAGAAACCATACGCCGGGTTCAGGAGTTGAATCTTAAGAAACACATTTCCACCGACGCCGAATGCCAGACGCTCGAGGACGCGCTGTGTCTGATCTTCCTCCAACACCAACTCGCCCCGCTGGCCGCCAGGTCTGACGATGAGAAGATGATCAATGCACTGCAAAAGTCCTGGAAGAAGATGTCAGCGCAAGGCCGTGCCGAGGCGTTGAAGCTGAACTACGGCGCTCGCGAAAAGGGACTGATCGAAAAGGCTCTTGCGCCGTAGGCAAAGTTAAGACGCGTCACCCCGTGCGCGCTGTCTTCCCTTGATGCAGCACAGCGGATAGAGGACTGTTCGCCCACGCCTGGCGATCAAAATCAAATGCATCATCGTTTTTGAGGAGCGCGTGAATCTTGCAGGACGCTTCGTTTCATGAGGTCTGCCAGGGACACCCGGAATATCCGATTGGACGCACCCAAGTCCTCTGGCAGGAAACAAACCAGCCCGTCAGCAATCGCCATCGCCTCCTGTGCCAGCTCGATTTTGCCTTGTTTCGGCAACGAGATGAATCTCTGTTGAAATTTAGGTTCGGAAAAATTCGTAAGAATCATCAACCGGCTTTGCGGCAACTCAGGCGCGACCCCGGCCCCCCGGAAAAGACCTGAAGCGAACAGGCGATCACCAATCATCTTCCAATCCTGAACGGCGAGACCTGTGCGCCCATTGACACCGCTGACGACCCCGAGTCTCCTGCCTTGCATCTCGGAACCTCTCAGGGTCCGTTGCAAGCGGCCATCGAAATCCCAGACATACACCGCCTCGGTGTCCCAGTTCGCGCCGAACACAATCTTGAGCTCTGCGGAGATCGCCAATGCGCCAACGTGATCGTTTACGGCGAACTCAACCTCTGCTTTGAGCGGCTGGCCCGCAACCATGCCACGCATCGGATAAGCGCGAATCAAGCTGCTCCCATTCCGCTTGCTCTCAGCCAGCGGAATCCACAGGCGTGTGCCATCCGACTGCATGCCGCCCGGATGATTGAGCGGAGTCAAGTCACCGCGCGCATCCTTGGGAGTGATGTCCCACACATCCCAGTCTGTTCTGTGCGCGTCAGTTCGGAGCAACAGGGCACGCTTGGGCAGGACGTCATCCTTCCTTGCTGTGACAAAGTAATTGCTGGAAATGATTTCCAATCCCTGAGTGTGTGCCCTTGCTGGCTGGCCATTGATGCGTAGCGCGGGGAGGCTCATTATCCCAACCGTCAGGTCTTCCGCCAATGATTGATGCAGATGAACGGCGAGCGCAGCACACAATGCGATCATAAGACGCCTCCCAAGCATCCAGAAAGGGCGACATCGCATTCGGCAGACGGACTCCGAGATAATCACCGATGGCATGAATTTCACAGATGCGGTTTTGGTTTCACGTCATCCTCAAAGGGAACGTTCTGCCCCTCAGCCCACGCCACAATGTATTCCTTCAGCGCGTCGTCCCGATAGCGATACCAATCCTCAAGCAGGCCCAGGCGGCTCGCTGTGTCCTTGAAATATCGGAACGCGCCATTGCCCTTGATGGCACGCCACAATTGCTCCGCCGCCTCGGCGTTTTCTACCGTGCCGATGAACCGCTCCATATACCGGTATTCATGAAAGTCGAATTTGTCCGGCCCACTCACAAACCGCTCGCCTGAATCCGCCACGAGGGCCCTGGCAGTTTCCACCTCGTCCTTTTGCCAGTCCGGCAGGTCTTGGAGAGCTTCATAGTCATCCTCCTCCACCGCGCGGAACACTTCTTCGCTAACGGACACCACACAGCCATTGTGCAAATCAACGCACGTCACATGGCTTTCGGAATCAAATTCCAAGGCTTCAATCAGTTCGGAGAGTTTGACGGGTTTCATTGGCTGTGAGGCTAACCATGGATCGCACGAAATTCACAGATTTTTCAACCGGCCAACGCATGTCCCCGCCCAGCACGCGATCTCCTGTTGCCCGGAAAACGAAACGTTCATTTTCACGGTTTCCTATTTGCTCGGCGGTGCAACCAAGGGCAGATCAAGCCAGGCCAATCCGACATCCCGATTCATGTGGCTTTTTACACCCGCGGGCATCCTCTCCGATGCGTTGCCGTCGTAGAAAATTGCCAGACGCTTGCCGGCTTTGACCACGGATGGCAGGCCGATGATATGCCGAGACCAAACACAATTCCGGGAATCGAGAACCACCGCCTTGTGCTCTGGATTCCAATGGTT
>CAYSDO010000382.1:0-4386 GCA_964429665.1 uncultured Bifidobacterium sp. | reverse complement strand
ATGGTGCGACCGCTGAACAACACGTCGTCCACAAGCACGACGGTCTTTCCGTTCACGTCAAATGGGATTTGCGTTGGATGAATCTTGGGCGCGGCGCGTTGATCGAGATCGTCGCGGTGCATGTTCACGTCCAGCGAGCCAACCGGGATGGGATGATTTACGATGCCCGAGAGAAGCTTGCCGAGTTGTTCCGCGAGCGGCATGCCGCCGCGTTGAATGCCAACGAGAACAATGTCCGACGTGGTTTCATTACGCTCGGTGATTTCATGGGCAATGCGGGTGAGAGCACGCTGGATGCCGATAGCGTTCAGGATGACAGTGGATTCAGGCATGAGGTGAAAATTGTGTTGCCTGGCAGTGTGTGCAAAGAAAAAAACGAACTGGCCGTTGAGGCTTGTTCGTTTTTGAAAGTGTGCTTGTCATGTTGCGCCTTGGAAGCCTCTCCGGGCCGCCTTAAAGGAGCGTCTGGTTTTGGACAATCAATGATTCGTGTGATGCCGGGACTTCCGCCATTTGGAGCGATGCTTCACGATCCAATCGGTCAGCGCGCGTTCGAATCCGATGTCGTGACCCGCCTTTTCGGATTCAATCCATTTGTGACGCAGTATCTCCTCGCGTTCTGCCTGGAACTCGCGATACAGGGTCGAGTTCTTCAGCAGGTCGCTGGACGTGGTTGAGTCTCTTTTTTCGTCCGTCATACACCAAATCAAGTTTCGCGAACCCTAGACCTTCATCGGCAGGATGACAATGCTAATTTAGCCACGTGAATTGGCGGATGCGGTCAATGTTCTGCAATTTCCGGAAATGAACATCTCCCGGTTTTTCAGGCGGGCCTTCAATGCTTCCCATTCTGCGCTTTTCGTGATCCAGAGCGCTCAACCCCGAACTTCGGGTTCAGAAGGAAGCGAACAAATGCCGGCGGGTGGACGCGGCGAACTTGGGAGTCATCGGGCTGGGATATTCAACGATTCCGACGGCCGTTGTTCGAATCGGTATTGCTCGAATTAGATTTCCTCGATTCGGAGCGGGATTCGCCGCGAGATTCTGTTCGTGCCGGTGCAGACGCCGGGGCCGGGCGCGATTCGATTGTTTGAATGCGCGGTGTGGCAACGACTGGTGCCGATACCTGGGGTTGAGGTGTGAAGCGTGGTGCGGCAGGAGTCGTGGGCGCTGGCATCGGCACGGTACGAATCTGTTGCGCCTCCCGGCCCGGAGCGCGTTCCTGCTGGCGCTCCACGTTTCGAGGCGTGATCTGCTGCTGCGTTTCCACGCGCACAGGTTGTTGCGGCTGTGACCAGACGCGGGTTGGGTTTGCCGTCGGCGCAGGTTGCGAGGCTTGAGGTTGCTGCTGGGATTGAGGTGTGGTAACCCGCGTGTTTGGAGTGTTGACCGGCGTGGCTGATGTTGGCGGAATTTGGCGTTGCACGGTCGTATTTCGCCGTTCCTCGACACGCTGGCGACCTGTCACAGGTTCGGATATGTGCGGTTGAACCGATGGAGTCTGAACGGGCGGCGCCGCGACCGTAACCGGAGTTGTGGCCGTTTGATTGTTGCTGCGATTGGGACGGTTGTTGTGGTCGGTGTTTTCGCGTTCTTTGTTTTGTGTTTCCCAAATGCGATCATGGCCCCTTGGCAGGCTGGATGATCGCGGTTGAACGGAGGGCGTGCTGGCAACTGGCGCGGATGGTGTAGCGCGTGGCGACGTTATCGCTGGTTGAACAGCGGGCGCTGGTGTGAAATTGGCGACGGGCGATGCACCGTTGTGCATTCCGGGTTCGCGGTCACGGCGACCGTTTCCGCGGTGATCTTCCACCAGTGGACGGTTGACCGTCAGCGTCCCTCCGTCGGGAGAGATTTGTTCACGTCGACCATTGCGGATTTCGCGATGATCTTCGCGTAGTTGGATGGGTTTGATTTCGTGTTTGGCCATTTCACGAAAGCGGGCAGGTGTCACACCGTTGTTGACCACGGTATTATTGCGACCCGAACCGTAGTTGTTGATGATGGTTGTATTCCTGTGGATCTGTGTGATCTGGGTTGTCGGCGCGCAATAACGGCGCGGTCTGGGATCGCAGACGCGTCCCCAGGGCACATAGTTGAACCACGCCCAGCCAATACCAAAATCAAAACTAGCCGAGACCGCGCGACCATAATAGGTGAAGCCAATGCCGCTGCGATAGCCGCAGTGTGGCGGCAAAGGCGCCCAGCCGCAATAATCGCCCGAGTAACGCCAGCTTACCCACGAGGACGCCCAGACTGTGTCCGGCCACCAGCACCAGCCCCATCGTGGATGACTAAACCAGCGACCGTAGTGAAATGCCGTCGAGCCCCACGAATAATCAGACAGCCAATACCAGCCGGCATCTGTGTAAACCCAGCGTCCGCCGTCACAGTATGGACGCCAGCCACGATTGACGACGACCACCGTCGGTTGCCAGCAGCGACCGTAACCCTCGACTTCAATCCAAGTTCCATACGGTGAGAGAGAGTCGTAGAAATAATTATTGTTCACTACCGTTGCCGGTTGTGACGGAGCAGCAACCGCAGTTTCGGGTTGTGGTGGATTCACATAGGTTGGCGCAGCGGCCGCTGTCTCGGTTGTTGCCGGGACAGGTGCGACTGTTTGAGCCGCGGGGGCTGATTGTGTTGCACTGCCAGCCCAGAACTGTTTCAAGCTCTGGTCATGTTGCATCATAGCAGTGATGACATTGCCGGGCACACCGAGATCGTTTAGATAAACGATCTGATCGGCGGTGGCATTGAACAGCTGGGTCGAATTGGTGACGTAGGAAAGCATCACCCCTTCGTCAACGCCAGCCTGTGCAAGCTTCGAGAACTCAGCGAGGGCAGGGGCGGACTGGAGAATCAGCGGTGGCGCTTGTGGCGGTGTGCCAGGTGCTGGCTCGGGTTTGGTCACAGGCTCAGCAAGCACGGGTGCAGCCGGTGGCGTGGATTCCGCCATTGTTTGCTGAGTGACTGGTACCGAAGCGTTGCGCTCCGGCTGCGTGCATCCGCCCAGAAGCGGCAAGGCGGCAAGGGCCAGGACGGAAAGTTTTGAGGTTAAAGTTTTCATCAGTTCAGCCTTTCTGTGTCATTAGCCAACTAATACACCAGAATAGACTATCGCCGTCCAGTGGGTATTCAGACCTCCAAAAATCGCCCATTTTCGTGCTTGGTTTCGCTTTGGTAGCCCCATCCCGAATTGAACGGGAATCAACGGTTTAGGAAACCGCTGCTCTATCCATTTGAGCTATGGGGCCACAAAGCCGTGTTGGAGAATAAATCAAACCACGCTTTGCGCAATTTCGATTCTCTTCTACGATACCGCCGGGTTGCATGGGCAGAATATCAGATGGAATGAGTATCCAGGTGAAAATTTGCGGGATCACGAGCGTCGCCGACGCACAGGCTGCTGCTGGCGCAGGAGCGGATTTGATCGGGTTGATGTTTTATGATAAAAGTCCGCGTCGCGTCGCACTCGAGACGGCGGCAGAAATTGCGCGGAGCATCTCCCCGTTCGTGGTGAAGGTGGGCGTGTTTGTGAATCCGACCGAGGAACTCGTCACACGTGCCATCGCTGAGTGCAATTTGAGCCTTCTTCAATTTCATGGCGATGAGACGCCGGAGTTTTGCACTAAGTTTGGAGTCATGAGCATGAAGGCGTTTCGAGTGCGGGACGCGGAGACGCTTCGAGCGCTGGCGGATTACAACACGGATGCGTGGTTGTTGGACGCCTATTCTCCGGGCGCTCTTGGCGGCACGGGGGAAAAGTTCAACTGGGAGCTCGCTGTTGAGGCGCGAAAGCTCGGTCGCCCAATTTTTCTCGCAGGAGGGTTGACGCCCGACAATGTGGGTGGTGCGGTGAGTTTGGTTCAACCCTTTGGCGTGGATGTCTCAAGCGGAGTGGAAATGTCACCCGGCAAAAAAGACCCGGACAAGGTGAAGTTGTTCATCGAGCGAGCAAAGGCTGCGGCGATGCAATGATCATTTCCTGCGCCGCAACCAGACCAGCACTCCGACCAGCAGCACGCTTCCAGGGAGAGCGCCCAGCAACAGCCAGTGAACCGTCCGGCTTTCAGATTGAGTCAGGGACAATCGAAATTCCTTCATGGGACGAGGGCCAATGCCTTCGAGAAGCTGGGAACGATCAAGAAGCCAATTCACTGCGTGACTTTCGAATTCAGTGTTGGATTCCATCTTGATCCAGCCATTGCCCAGGAAAAAGGAATCGCCCACCACGACCATCCGCGTCGTACCGCGCGCAGTCACCACCCCTTTCACGTTCCCCTTTTCAACCGCAACAGCGAGCGGGATACGTTCAGCATTGCTTGTGGTTTCACCGGCGACTTGGGCAGATTCCTCGCTTGCGATGAGCACCGAAACCTG
>CAYSDO010000381.1:0-4394 GCA_964429665.1 uncultured Bifidobacterium sp. | reverse complement strand
TATGCACGTTCACGTCGGCGTCCACCACCACGATGTATTTGGTGAACATCATCTGCCCCATGCCCCAGAGGCCGTGCATGATTTTGTAGGCCTGCATCGGGTAGGTCTTCTTGATGCTCACGAAGACGAGGTTGTGGAAGACGCCTTCCGCCGGCAGCGCGATGTCCACGATCTCGGGGAAGTTCATCTTGAAAATCGGCAGGAACAATTTCACGCTCGCGCCGCCCATGTAGAAATCTTCCATCGGCGGGATGCCGACGATGGTGGCGGGATAAACGGCGTCCTTGCGATGCGTGATGGCGGTGACGTGGAACACGGGATACGGCTCGGGCAAGGTGTAATAGCCGGTGTGGTCGCCGAACGGGCCTTCGTCGCGCAACGGCTCGGTCGGGTCAACGTAGCCTTCGATGACGAAGTCGGCGTTGGCGGGAACTTCGAGGTCGTTGGTCTCGCACTTCACGAGTTCGACGGATTTCTTGCGCAGATAACCAGCGAGGAGGAATTCATCCAGGCCATCCGGCAACGGCGCGGTGGCGGCGAAGGGAAACATCGGATCGCCCCCGATGAAAATGCTGACGGGCATGCGCGTGCCGGTTTCGTAATAGCGGCGTCCATGCCGCGCGCCGACTTTCTGCAATTGCCAGTGCATCCCGGTGGTTTTGTCGTCGTAAATCTGGATGCGATACATGCCGACGTTGCGCTCGCCGGTGTCGGGATCTTTGGTGACGACGCAGGGGAGCGTGATGAAACGCCCGCCATCGAGCGGCCAGCACTTCAGAATTGGGAGTGCGGAGTGCGGAGTGCGGAGCGTCGGTGATTGGTGGGGCGAGCCTACTGACGAGCCGGGTGTTTGGCTCGCGGGGACGCTCGCCCCACCGGGAATGTCCGGTGCGGATGGCCAAGGTTCTTTGCGCGAAGCTGGCGCATCGAATTTGTGGATCACTTCCTTGCACGCGCCATCCTTGACGAGCTTCGGCTTGGCGTGCCGAAGTTCAAAAGCCTGTCCAAGCAGTTTCAATGCGTCGCGGATCGAGGTCGGCGGCTTCGCCTTCATGAGCGAGCCGAGTTCGTTTGCGACTTCCTCCACCGAGTTCGCGCCCATGCTCATCGCCATGCGCTTGTGCGAGCCAAGCGTGTTGATCGCGACTGGGAAGGGAGAGGCGACGCCGTTCACCGTCGGCTTCTCAATGAGGAGCGCCTTGCCGCCGCCGGGCGATTTCATTTCGCGATCGGCGAGTTCGGTGATTTCGAGTTCAGTGGCGACGGGATGGGTGATCCGTCGCAACTCCCCTGCACGGTCGAGCTGCTCAACGAAATTGCGGAAGGAATCGAAAGCCATGGGCGAAGACTAGCAAAGGAACCTGCTGAGGCAATGCAGTGTTGAACTGGCGGCGGTCGCTGGAATTGACTTGAGCACCGGGCTCGGTCGGAGTTTCATCTCTTCAAATTACCAGTTCAAACGACCATGAAGACCCTATTACTTAGTTTGGCGCTCTCTTTAATTACGGTCCAGATCACTCCTGCCCAGGATTGGGCCAAGGCCCGGCTGGAAAAATCTCCCCGCCATCTTGAATGGGTGAAGGTCAAGCATGACGACCGCGAGGTGAATTGTTTCGTTGCTTATCCCGAGGTGAAGGACAAAGCCACAGCCGTGGTCATCATTCACGAGATATTTGGACTGAGTGACTGGGTGCGCGGTGTGGCGGATCAACTGGCCGAGGCCGGTTACATCGTTGTTGCACCGGATTTTCTTTCGGGTTCGGCTACGAATGGTGGCGGCACGGCGGAGCTTGGTGGGGGTGATGCGGTTCGCAAGGCGATTTCGTCGTTAAAGCCGGATCAAATCACGGCGGACCTGAATGCTGCCGTGAATTATGCTGCTGGATTGCCTTCGTGCAACGGCAAGGTGGCGGTAGGAGGATTCTGCTGGGGCGGCACGCAGACGTTTCGATTCGTAACGAACAACAGGAAGATCAAGGCCGGGTTCGCGTTTTACGGTAGCGGACCTGAGAAGGAGGAGGAAATCCAGCGCATTGGATGTCCGGTGTATGGTTTCTACGGTGGCAATGACAACCGCGTGAACTCAACGATTCCAAAATCCAAGGAACTGATGAAGAAGGCTGGCAAGACCTACGAGCCGGTGATCTATGATGGGGCGGGACACGGGTTCATGCGGGCCGGAGAAGCGCCTGATGCAAATGAAGCCAACAAGAAGGCGCGCGAGGATGGTTGGAAACGGTGGAAGGAATTGCTGAACAAGATTTGAAAACCACTCCTTCGGATTCCAAGATTTTCATGCCAATGCGTCGCTGAAGTATTTTTGCGACGCGTTTGTTTTTTCTTGTGCCAGTGCAGGAAACCCCATAGAGCCTGCGCTGCATTTGAATTCTGCCATGACGAAAACCGAATTACAGTTACTCGCAAAGAAGCACGGCACACCAATCGTGATTGTGGACCACGACGAGATCCGTCGCAACTACGCGGCCTTTCGCAAGCACCTGCCGCGCGTGCAATGTTACTTTGCCGTGAAGGCCAATGCCGAGCCGGCCATCGTCCGGACGCTTTACAAGGCTGGCGCAAGTTTCGATGTGGCGTCGCTGCCTGAGTTCATGCTCGTGTATGAGAACATCAAGAAACTTGCAGCGAAAGCGCAGCAGGATTTCATCTGGGACAAGATCATTTACGCGAATCCAACCAAGCCGAAGGAGACGTTGCTGGCGCTCGACAAATACAAGCCACTCGTCACCTATGACAATGTGACCGAGCTTGAGAAGATACAGCAGTACGCACCCCACGCGGGCGTGGTGTTGCGGCTCGCAGTGGCGAACACGGGCTCGCAATGCGAACTCTCGAACAAATTCGGATGCGAGCCGGGCGAGGCTGTGGATTTGATTCTTGCGGCGCACCAGCGAGGGTTGGTGGTGGAGGGCTTGAGCTTTCACGTTGGCAGCCAGTGCACGAACTTTGAAAACTTTGTCCAGGCGTTCAATGCGGCTGCGGCGGTGATGAAAGAGTCACGCGAGCGCGGGCACGAGATCAAAATACTCGACATCGGCGGCGGATTTCCGGCCCCTTACAACAAGCATGTGAAGCCGTTCCCTGAACTGGCGCGGGTGATCAACGCAGAGATTGAGCGGTTGTTCCCGTCTGATATTCAAATTCTCGCCGAGCCGGGAAGATTCCTGGTTGCGACTGCAGCCACGAGTGTCGCGCGGGTCATCGGCAAGGCGGTGCGCAACGGCAAACGCTGTTACTACGTTGATGACAGTGTTTATCATACATTCAGCGGCATTATTTTCGATCACTGCCAGTATCCGCTGAAGGCATTCAAGTCGGGTAAGAAAGAGGTGTGCGCGGTGTTCGGCCAGACTTGCGATGGCCTGGATTGCATTTCCCAATCCGACCTGTTGCCCGAGTTGGAGGTGGACGATCTTGTGTATGCCGAAAACATCGGCGCATACGGCAGCGCATCGGCGACTTATTTCAACGGTTTTCCACCGGCAAAGGTGGTGCATGTAAATCAGTAGCACCGCAGAGGCGGACAACCCTGTTTCCGTGATTCACAACGAATCGATCGTGCCGGACAATGCAAAAACCTACTGTGCGCCAACCAGCCGTATCAGGGGTGGAAGTTCTTGAGCGCAGGATTGCCGTTCTGAGGACGGACGGTCTTGGAGGCAAGTTCTTCAAGCATTTCGAATTCGAGAAAACCGTTCAACTGTCTGAGGCGAGTGGGATGACGCATTTTCCGGAGAGCCTTGGCCTCGATCTGCCGGATTCGTTCGCGTGTGACACGGAATTGCTTGCCGACTTCCTCAAGCGTCCGTGCATTTCCATCGCCGATGCCGAACCGCAATTCCAGCACGCGCCGTTCGCGTTCGTTGAGACTGTTCAGCACATCGCCAAGCTTGTCCTTGAGCAGGGTAAAACTCGTGAGGTCGAGCGGACTTTCCGCGGCCTTGTCTTCGATGAAATCACCGATGCTCGTATCATCACCGTCGCCAACGGGAGCCTGAAGGGAGACGGGTTGCTGCGCCATCTTGAGAACCGCACGCACGCGTTCGACGGGGAATTGCATGTCGTCGGCGATTTCCTCTGCGGTCGGTTCGCGCCCAAAATCCTGGATCAGCCTTTTCTGCGCGCGCATGACCTTGTTGATCGTGTCAATCATGTGGACTGGAATGCGGATGGTGCGGGCTTGATCGGCGATGCTCCGGGTGATGGCCTGTCTGATCCACCAGGTGGCGTAGGTGGAAAACTTGTACCCTCGCTGGTATTCAAACTTCTCCACGGCCTTCATCAAACCCATGTTTCCTTCCTGGATGAGATCCAGAAATGAGAGGCCACGGTTGGTGTATTTCTTGGCGATTGAAATGACGAGGCGCAAATTTGCT
>CAYSDO010000380.1:0-4399 GCA_964429665.1 uncultured Bifidobacterium sp. | reverse complement strand
GGCGAGCAACGTTTTGTAAGTCGCGTGCTGCATTCAGGCGATGCGCCGGCAGCAGTGCAGGTTGCCGTTGCAGGTGCAATGGAACTCCGGCTCGAAGCCGCCGACGCTGGCGATGGCATCAGTTGTGACATGGCCAACTGGGCGAACGCGCGCCTGACGCGGTCCGCCAGCTCTGCTGTCGAAAATGCGGATCAGCGGGTTGATATGGGCCGGTTCGGCCGCGTGGTGACATGGGATGCGAATCGCAATGACGGCTCGCGCGCCGACCGCATCCAGGAATTTCGCGCTGAGGATTTGTTCCTCGAACACGATATGGCAGAGAACGCGACCGGCGGATTTGTTGTCCCCGTATCAACCAACCAACTTGCCTGTGTCGGACTTCAATGGCTGAATCGCCGCGCGCTGCGTGAAGCACGCCTCGGCTTCGCCAGCACATCACAAATGCCGCCGACCAACGCAGTGCGCGTGGAAGGCTGGTTCGGTGAGTCGGCATGGCAGGGTGAATTCAAACCCCTGGCAGGAAACTTGGAGCAATCAGGAAACGAACTCGTATTTCGCATGGCCGCTGGGGCGGACAAGGGCGGTTTGTTGCAGACGCGAAAGTTGCGCTGGATTTTTCCCGCGCCGAATGGCCCGCCGCTCGTCAACCGCCCACAGGCGTACACGCGCTCCCGCTGGGCAGTGACAAATCTCGTGGTGCAAATCGCGAACGCGGACAAGCAGGCGACTGGTGAAGTGGAGATCACCAACGGGGAGTTGCTGCCGTTTACCGGCAAGCCGTGGAGCATGAGCATGAATTCCTCGAAACAATTGCAGATTCGTTACGCGCGGTTGTCGCCGCTCAAGTCCGACCCGACGGTGCTGCAATTTCGTCTTCCCAGCGGCGCATTCGGCGTGGCGGTGGAGGATGTGTTGCGCAATGGCTCGGTGTTTCTGCCCGACCATGGACTGCTGGTGACGACCGCGGCTTCGAAGATGACGCTCGCTGAAGCAGAACGGAAAGTGGCTGCGTCGAAAACCATCCTCCAGGAAGTGCGGCAGATGCCGGACCAGACATTTGCACAGGCAATGGAGAAGACACATCACGTCGCACAAAGCGAAGGCCCGGTGATGCTGTCACTCTCCTGCGACAACGCGAAGTTTGTCATCGAGCGCGATGGTCGGGTTCGATTTCATACAAACATCGTCACCAACACAGACTGGTTCAAGGACGCGGGAGAGCTACGACCGGAATTTGGCGAAGGCCGCACGCAGTTGATTACACGCCAACTGGACGGCGGCTGGCTTCCGTGCCCGGTGATGACCTTCCTTACTGCGGGTGTAACTTATTCCGAACGCGCGTTCGTGTCGCCGTGCGACGGACCCGGCACAGATCCAGCCAGGCTCAATCGCCGTTCGGTGTGCGTCACCGAGTTCACACTTTCCAACGAGCAGGCAAAAGAGTCGCCAGCACGACTGGTGTTAAACTTCCTGGTCAACAGCCGTGAGAAAAAATCGGCGAGCATCGCAAAATGCCCACAAGGCTGGCTCGTGTCAGATGCAAAAGGCCCACTTGCGCTGGTCACCAGCGCTGCGGACAGCGAACTGACAGCGACGATTGAAGGGGACAAACTTTTGCTCGCCGGCATGTTGCCATCCCAAGGCACGGCACGTTGCGTGGTGTTTCTGCGTGCACAGGACGAAGACCTCCTGAATCTGCCGTCATTCGCCAAGCTCCGGGCCGCGTTTGAATCCCACTGGAACGCTGCGCTCGCTCCGGCAATGCAAATCCAGACGCCCGATCCGCTGCTAAACGACGTCATCCGGTCGTCACAAGTGCGCTGCCTCATTGACGCCCGCAATGAGGCGGACGGACAGCGAGTCGCGGCTTGGATTGCGGCCATGCACTATGGACCGTTGGAGAGCGAAGCACATTCGGTCATTCGCGGCATGATGTTTCTTGGTCACGAAGATTTTTCCCGACGCAGCCTGGACTATTTCATCCACCGCTATAACACGAATGGATTCCTTACCACGGGCTACACGACCTTTGGCACGGCCTGGCATCTCTGGACTGCTGGTGAGCATCATCAACTTTATCAGGACCAAACATGGCTGCATGCTGCGGCACCTGAAATGGCACGAGTAGGTGAATGGATTGTCCGCCAATCTGACAAGACCCTGCAACCCGCAGCCGAAGGTCGCCCTGAGTCGGGATTAATGCCGCCCGGCGTCATCGCGGACTGGAACGCGTTCGCCTATCACTTCGCAAATAACGCCTACTATTACGCCGCGCTGCGCGAACTGGGAACGATGCTCACAACGATTAACGATCCACGAGGCACGAAGTTCGCCGAACGCGCAGATCAATTGCGCACGAATACACTGCGAGCTTATCACTGGACACAGGCGCGATCGCCGGCGGTCGCGTTGCGCAATGGCGCGTGGATGCCACATTATCCATCGCAGGTTCACAGCCCTGGAGCGCTCGCGGACTTCTTCCCCGGCCAGGACGCCGGACGGAGCTGGTGTTACGACGTGGAGATCGGCGCGCATCAACTCGTGCCCACCGGCGTGATGGAGGCGAACAGTCGCGAGGTTGACCGCATGTTGGAACACATGGAGGACGTGCAGTTCCTGTCGGACGGTTGGTTCGACTATCCGTCCACGACAAACCACGCCGATTGGTTCAACCTTGGCGGCTTCTCCAAAGTGCAACCCTACTACACCCGCAATGCGGAAATTTACGCCATGCGCGACGAGGTGAAGCCGTTCCTGCGTTCCTACTTCAACTCGATAGCGGCGATGCTCAACCCGGAGGTGCTCACGCTGTGGGAACATTTCAACCACAGCGGCGCATGGGACAAGACGCACGAGACCGGTTACTTCCTGCATCAGACCCGCGAGATGTTCGTCCAGGAACGCGGCGACGAACTCTGGCTCGCGCCTCTCATCACGAGCAACTGGCTGAAGGATGGAATGAACGTGTCAGTCACGAACGCCCCGACGCGTTTTGGTCGCGTCAGTTATCGCATCGCATCCCACGCGCGCGATGGCGTCATTGAAGCGAGCATTGAACCTCCTGTGCGTTCCAAGCCGAAAGCCATCGTGCTCCGGTTGCGGCATCCCGACGGGAAGGCATTTCGTTCGGTAACCGTCAACGGCCAGTCGCACACTGATTTCGATGCCAGGAAGGAAACCATCCGCATCACGTCTGGAGCAGCGAACCCCATCACGATCCGCGCCAGTTACTGACGTCATGAAACAGGTCTTCGTGATGTTGCTGGTTCTCGCCAACCTTGCAGGTGCAATTGGGGAGGCGGCAGAGATTGCGGATGTGAACTTCACCGCTTCAGTGGATGGCACGGAGCAGCGCTATGTGCAGGTACTGCCAGCGGAATTCAAACGTAACAAACCTCACGATGTGCTGATCGCGTTACACGGGCACGGCTCGGATCGCTGGCAATTTGTCCGTGACCAACGCGATGAATGTCGCGCGGCACGGGACATAGCGGCAGTACACGGGATGATCTTCGTCTCGCCGGATTACCGTGCGAAAACTTCATGGATGGGTCCGAAAGCGGAAGCTGATCTCGTCCAGATCATCGGTGAAATGAAAAAAACTCATCGGATGTCACGTGTCTTCCTGTGTGGCGGCTCCATGGGCGGCACGGCGAGCCTGACCTTCGCGGCATTGCATCCGGAACTTGTGGACGGTGTCGCGGCAATGAACGGCACGGCCAATCTGGTCGAGTATGCAAATTTCGTGGACGCCATTGAGGCTTCGTTTGGCGGCAGCAAAGCAGCGATCCCCGAAGAATACAAAAGGCGCAGCGCCGAATTCTGGCCTGAGCGATTCAACATGCCTGTTGGAATAACTTCAGGCGGCAAGGACGACGTAGTACCGCCACAAAGTGTCGTGCGGCTGGCAAACGATCTGAAAGCACGCGGTCATGACGCGCTGTTGATCCACCGCGAAGACGGCGGCCATTCCACCACCTACGCTGATGCACGTGACATCCTTGAATTCGTCATTCAGAAATCGCGACCCGCAAGCGAAAGTTCCACTCCGGCGACACCCCGGACGTTGATCGAATGGCGGTTTGATAACATCGGCGAACTCAAAGGTTGGCAACCGAACGGTCACCTCACAGATGTCATCATCACCAACGGAGCGCTTCACTGCCGCGCCATTGGCAGTGATCCCATTCTCGAACTGCAACCGCGTCTCAACATTCCCGTGACACCCTGGCAGGTGGTGGAGATCCGGCTCAAGGCGGATCACGATGGCATCGCTGAATTGTTCTGGAGCGGCACGGATCAGGGTCGCTACGGTGGGTTCACTCAGGAAAAGACCACGCGATTTCCTGTGACCGGCGATGGCGCGTGGCACACGTATCGTCTCCGCCCATTCTGGCAT
>CAYSDO010000379.1:0-4408 GCA_964429665.1 uncultured Bifidobacterium sp. | reverse complement strand
GTCTTGGTGTTCTACTTTTTCCTACTTCCCAATTGTTCCAAAGCAGCCCTGCTGCCAAATGAAAATCGTAGCAGAATTCCTATAATTCGATTGTTTTTAAGCTGGAATCGCGAATGAGAAAGCCCCGCTGTTCCGTCTATGGAACAACGGGCGTTCCGGCGACGCCGGCCGTCGCCTCCAATTTCATTGTGTTCGATGCATGAGGCTGGCGGATGCCAGCTCAACCGACGTAATTGGGACTAGGGAACGACCGCACGATAGAAACGTTGCACGAGGTTGGTGCTGGCATCAACGAATTGCACCGCACCAAACTCATCAGCCGCCACAAGCCCAAGTTGACTCCAATCGCCAGAAACCAGGTTTGTGCTGGCTTCGATGCCGTAAATCTGACCCGACGTGCCCGTGAACTGAATCGCGAATCCATCAGGCTGCTTAGTCAGGCTTAACAGTGGGCGCAGAACACTCACCACCGTCGAGGTGCGAATGCGTAAGTTGTCCATTGCAAGGTGATCCCAATCATCGCCGCCCTGTGTGAAAACCACTGCCACGTAATCCACCAAACCGGTGTAGTTCGGGGTGAACGACTGCTTTTCTCCAGTGAACCGCTGGCGACCATCGTTGTCTTCACGACCATCGTAAACCACAACGTTATCTCGCATTAAGTAAAAGTAGAAACTTCCATTAGCGTCAGCCCCACGCCGACTCCAATAATCAGCGCCGTCAAAATAGAAGTCCTGTCCTCCCTGGATAAATACCGCAGTGTTCGCACCCCCGAGGGCAAGGTAGGTGTTTGTGGGCGCGTTGGCAGATCGCATATAATACCAAGCGTTAAACGACCAGTCCAAGCCTCCGTAAATGGCCGGCATGCGAATCCCACCAGAGGTTCCGGCCAGACCATCAAAATCCAGAAGGCTTGCGTTAAGGTTGGTTTGGGCGGCAGCACGGCCAACACCGGAGAGCAGGACGGTGATGGACAAAACAATTGCGCGGGCGATGGGTGCGACTCGGAATATCATGATACGACTTTGTAGCTTGTTTTTAGGAAAGGTTTGGTCACTCACCGGCAGCGCATGACACCGTAGTCAATGCGCGTAAGGCCGGGCTTGTAAAGAAAGCTGAAACGCGATTCGCAGGTTGTACTCGAAAAGACAATCTCCACCGTACCGTTCACTCCGCCACTCTTTTTCACCGAACTGGTAAAGCCCGGCTCAGGTGCGATCGAAAGAATGGTGGTGGCTATCTTCGCCTTGCCGCTCTCAAACACGTTCTGCATCATGAGTGAAACAGTCCCCGAGCAGGCGGTAAATTCCGGATTGTATCCGACTTTCAATGTGGCGGTAACAGTATCACCATGCACGTTCCACTCATCAGCAGAACATTGATTGGGCAGGCTGCAGGAAGCAATGGTGAGGAGCAGCGTCAAGGCGACGGTCGAAAAGGCGGAGGCGAACGATTTGAATATCTTCATGGATTCAGATTAATTGGTCATTGGTTTACGTGACTGTTGGCCGTCCGACATTTCCATTGATCCGGAACATGCGGCAGCGCATCGCACTCCTTAGCAACAGCAGTGCCGCCCGATGGATAGGAACACACCCCCTATGTCGAGCAGCGACACCAACCAGAATCCGCCTCCTGAAAATGCCTGATTTTAGCGTGTCGAATGAAACATCGAGCAACCGGAGTTTCGACAAAAAAACTTGAGGACAAATTGTACGGACACCGTTTGCCATCGGGTTGACCATTCCGATTTCGGCAATTTGACTGATTGCAAACGCAGGTTTGTTCCAAGGCCGGAACGACTAACGAGGAATCTGGTCATTCCACCCGAACGCGGAAGAAACGGCGGCCGGACTTCCAGACGTACGCATTGATGGGCTGGCCATCGCCGATATAAAAATTCGGCCACGGCGTCCATGCTGCAGCAAGATTCGTTGTGTCCTCCACGATGTAGCTTCTTCCGACGATGCTGGGAAAACTCAACTTGAGCGCGTTTGGCGATCCGGGCACCTCATCCAGTGAGCAGGCAGGCGGGGAAATTACAGTTAGGCCGAACTCCGATTGAGCCGGTCCGCCCAGATCGTTCGTGACGGCGAATGAGTAACTCGCCGTGGAATTGGTGGTGACATTGGCAAGGACAAGCGGATTGCTGGTCACACCGGGAATCAACGTGCCGTTCTTGCGCCAGGTGAACATGAGAGGCGGGCTGCCCAAGACAGGCGCGTTCATCACAACGGTAGCACCTTCCGCCGCAACCAACGATGCTGGCGTTCCCGTTACAGCAGGCAACTGAGGAAGCTGATTCGTAGCGAGCGAGTAGTTCAACCATGCAACGCCGCGTGCACCGGACACTCCATCCACGGCGACGAGATATTGGCGCGACTTCACCACACCAAAGGTCACCCGCGATGCCCCATTCGTTGCGAAGGCATTGTCATTGCAGTCGATCTTGATCAAGTCGGCATAACCAGCAGGCGTGCCGTTGTAGGTGTAAACCTCCATCACGGTGTCGTAGCTGCTGCCAATGGTATCGAGCGTTATCGTGCCATTGGTGGGTGGTTGATACAAGAGCCAGTAGGACGCGCCACCGGGAACATTGCAATGGGCTGGTTCAAGCGGATCACTGGTGGCGTAAGTGGTGTTGAATATCTGGCTGCCGTTGTAGCCGCGCACGACACCAAGATTCATCGGCGTGATCCCGCCGCCTCCGCCGTTCACAAGATTTTGAAACCGCAACGAACTGCCACCGCCGTTGGTGCCGATCAACGGCGTGGCCTGCGCGTCGAGAAACTTTGGCTGGGCCAGCGTATTTGACGAGCCATCCGTGTTGATCTGGACATCCGCCGGCACCGAGTAATAGGAGTCACCTCCGCCAAAATTCACCCGGATCTTGTAGCGTCCAACGTTGGTGGCTTGAAAACTGGGTATCACCAGGTTTGTTGTGCTGACGATAGGAACCATTTCGTTTCCGTTGAAATACCAACTGACCTGACCGTTGCCGACATTTGTAATGGTGGCTGAGAGTGTCACAACATCGCCGATCCCGACGGAACGATCCGCTGGCGAACTCAGTATCTGTGCCGGCAAAATTGGCAATGACTTAAAATTCCACTTAAACTCGACCCGCCCAACCGCACCACGGTACCCATCCACGGCGATTTCATACCGCTCTCCCGCCAACACGCCAAATTCGATTTCGCTTTCGCGCTCGAACCCCTCGGAATCGTCAGCACGCGCCACTTCACGCAGTTCGCTGAAAGTCGAACCGCCGCTGTTGGTGAACTGATATGCCGAGAGTAGAGTGTCGAATCGGCTGGTCTCCGTTTTGAATTCCACGATGCCGTTGGTGGGAGCCACCCACGAAATCCAGAGCGAATGTCCACCCTGTTTGCCACCGTGCTGGGGCTCGCCAACCTCGACTGTTGCGTTGGTGTTGCTTTTTTCGATCTGGCCCGATGCCGATATGATCGTCTGACGGTTTGTGAAAACATCCTCCAGCGTTTGAGCGCCCGCTGGAAAGGCCAGAAACATCAGGACACAACTCCACGCCCGGAAGCGGAGACAGCTCCGCCTCGTGCCGTGACTCTCCAATTTCCCGGCGACGGGCATAATCATGTTCATCTGTTCTCGCATCAGAAACTGTTTGGGTTTCGTGCGACAGAATATACCAACAGCAGCCTCGTTGCCAGCCGCGAATATCAGTCTTTTAGATGAATTCAGCCTCCTCCTGACAACATCTGCGGAACACCCCTGTTCCGCGGGTGGAACAAAACGGCGTTTCGCTGCTCAAACCAAAGGTCAAGGTGCGATTTATCGAACCCGGAGAACAGCTCCGAGAACGCAACGCTGGAGAGAGCGTCCGCACCTTGACCAAAATAAAGATCAAGGTGCGTCTCCCGACTGCGAGGAACAGCCTCACAACCGTCAACGTTGGAGAGAACGCTGCGCACCTTGACCAAGGTTTTCTCATCTCATTGTGATTTCAACCGGAAGAATCCCCGCTCTCCGGTTGTTTGAACCGTTACCTGGGCCTGCCCACCGACCGTGTTCACGCCATTCGTGACCGTGTTCCAACTGTTCGGGGAGAGATCGGTGCTTTGTTGCAGAACGAAATTCCCGGCACTCGTCGGCCACGAGAGAATGACCGTTCCCGGCGCAGCGACCGCGAGACTGAGCGAAGGCTGCGACGGCGTGGTGATCACTGCGGCGATGAAGTTCGCCACAAACGCATGGTTGGTGTTCGAGGTGAGCGAGTAGGTCGGCGACGTGCCGACGACATCGCTGTTCTCCGTCCAGTTCAGGAAGGCGTAACCGGGATGCGCGTTCGCCTCCAGCGTCACGCTCGCGCCAGAACTGTGAACGCCGCCGCCCGTGACCGCGCCCGCCTGCACCGGCACGACGGTCGTAT
>CAYSDO010000378.1:0-4419 GCA_964429665.1 uncultured Bifidobacterium sp. | reverse complement strand
ACACCTCAAGCTCACGCATGAAGCGACAGTCGAACGCCTGATCGTGACCAAGGAGTTGATCGTGTCAGACACGGGCGTGCCGTGGGAGAAGGGGTTTGAGGCGCATCAGATTCCCCGGGGTATTTATGCGCGCCCAGTTGGGGATGGCCCCGGCGGACTCTGGGTTCGCAGCCGCCTGATCAAGGGTGAGATTGACGATCCGTTTGACGACCGCTTCCACGCCATCGAGAGGGATGGCAGCATTCGGCGCGCGCCTGGGCATATCTCATGGAACGTCTGGATAGATGGAGCTTGGAGACAAATGGCAATCATCCAGGGCGAAGGGCTTGAGCCTTCCGAACTTCCGCTCAAGGAGTGGACGGGCGGAAACCATCCTGGGCGGCTGCGTTTTCAAACTTACCGGCCGCAGCATGACGAGCCGCTGACCGATGCGGTGGTGGGGCAGGGCATGATGTCGCTCGGTGGCGGTGGGTATGGCGGCGGTGGTTTGCCGTATCCAAACGATGTGCTTCAACTTTGGGGGGGTGAAATGCGCCAGGCTGGAATCTCGATTCCTGAGTCACCGATTGTTTTGAGTGACGATGAATCAGGCGGACATCATTATGCGATCATTGCCGTCGGCCCTCAAGGGCGTCGCACCGTTGCTTCACGTACCACAAAGGCGGGAGGTCTGTCACGGCTACGCTGGGACAGCGTGACCGGTGCCGAAAGCTACATTGTCATTCGCGATGGAAGAGAAATCGCGGGCCCATTGCGTATCGAAGGATCGCAAAAGGAGTGGACAGACAAGGTTGCGAAGTGATTTAGACGAGCCCATGCTATTTCTGCGCAGCGGGCGAGGTGGATTTGTTTTCCATGAGATGTTGATCAAACCAGTCCGCCATGATTTTGACTTCTTCCGGCATGGTCATCCACGGGTGACCACCACCTTTTTTGACGATCAGTTCGGCGGAGCCGCCTGCAGCCTTGAGCGTGGCTACCATCTTCTCGGATTGCTGGAGCGGCACCAACGGATCGGCGTCGCCATGAATCAGGAGAAACGGGATTGGTGTTTTTTTGACCAGTTGCGCGGGCGAAATTTGAAGGGCTCTCTCTTTGATTTCCTCCTCGGTATGTCCCTTGATGCCGCCAACGAACAATAGATCTGCCAGCATTTGTGTATTTGCGGGCTTGCCGTTCCAATCGAGAAAATCCGTGGGCGGAAAGAAAACGGCAGCAGCCCAGACCTGTGTGCCGAGACGTTGCAAGGGTTGGCTGGCATCGGGCTTTCCTTCCTCGGGAGTGACTGCCACCAACGTCGCGAGATGACCACCCGCCGAAGCGCCGGTCAAGCCAAGTCGGTCGGGATCAATCTTATATTCGGGCGCGTGCAGTTTGACGTAGCGAATACCCATCTTCACGTGGTTTGCCATTTCCAATCCCGTGTAGCGTGAGCGTGAGCCCGGACGAATCGCAAACACCGTGTAACCATGTGAGCAGAAAATCTTGAATAGCTGCGCGAGCGTGTGATCGCGAATTTTGCTTCGATCGGAGTGCCACGCGCCGCTGGCCACGTCCACTATTGCCAGTCCGTTTGCCTTTTCTTTTGGGGTGAACACATCCATCAGCAGGCCCGTGCCATGCACTTCACCATACACCAGGTCAATCTTTTGCTCGTAGGGCATGGAGGAGGAATCCTGGGCCACGGCGAAGCCGGTTGCCGTGAGGGTGATACATGCAGTAACTGCGACATACTTGAATATTTTCATGAGGATTAAATCGGAGAGTATTTAGTTTTTTGATGGAAGCAGATATTGATCAAACCAGTTTGCAAATTGTCGGATGTCCCAAAGCATACTCAACCAGCCGTGCTTTCCGCCGGGGTGGACAATCAATTTGACGGTGCGACCTACCTTCTCCGCCTCAACCTGAAATCGTTGGGATTGATCCAGTGGAACAAGGGTGTCCGCGTCGCCGTGGTAAATCAGTGTCGGAGGTAGATTGGAGTTCACATAGAAAATCGGCGACATCTCCCGACCGATGACTTTCCAGACGGCTAGGTTGGTGGCATCAGGGCCAAACCCTTTCACGAAACTTTTTGGCGGGCCGCCGTCACCGAGATTCTCGGTGGATTTGCCGAGATTCAGCAAATCGGTGACGGGATAAAAAATGGCCACTGCCTGAACCGTGCTGCTCTCGGTGTCCACCGGATCAGTGGCGTCTGGTATGCCCGGGCCACCCTGCGTGGCAAGCATCAGACTGAGATGACCTCCTGAACTCCCGCCAGTAACACCGAGTCGCCCGGGGTCCACACCGTGTTCTTTCGCATGGTGACGGATATAACGCACCGCCCGCTGCATATCCGCAGCTATATCCATGACTGTGACCTGAGGCTGGGAAATATGATACACGGCGAAAACCGTGTAACCTCTGCGCAACAACGGCGCCAGCATCCAAGGGCGAAATGAACCCGCCCCCGATTTCCAACCGCCGCTGACCATCAAAACAACGCCGAGGCCGTTCGGATTGGAGGGACGCACGACGTCCACCGTCAGGTCATGGCCCTTGCGTTGGCCATATACCAACCCGTTGGTTCGCTCGAAGCTGGGATGAAAATAAATCCATGCGGAGGCAATGAAAATGATGATTGCGAGCACCACCACCCCTATGATCTTCAGGGTCACTCGCACCAATCGTGGCAGTTTCATTGCGACGGATGTTCCGGGATTTCCTTGGCGAAGCAAGAATCAAAAGGAACTCAAATGCTGTGAGTTTGTGCCTTGCTTCATCACCCTGTTATTTGCCCAGGCAGAACTGGCTGAAGATCGAGTCGAGCAAATCTTCCGTTGTCGTCTTGCCCACAATTTCGCCGATGGCATGAACTGATTCGCGCAAGTCCGCTGCAACAAGTTCCAGCGACGAATCACCGCGTAGCACATCCAGCGCACGCTGCGCCGCTTCCCGGGCGCGTCGCAAGGCATCCTGATGGCGCGAGTTGATTGTGACCTGGGACATCTCCGCATTCACTGCACCTGACCAGACCAGGGATTTGATTGCGTCTTTGAGCTGCTCAATTCCATTGCCGGTGATGCAGCACACATCCACGAATGAAGATCCGTCACTTGACAGTCGAACCGGCAAGTCCACTTTGTTGCGAACAAGAATCCTTTTCTTGTCGGCAAACTCGTTGAGCAGTAATTCGTCCTCACTCGTGATGGGTTCGCTTCCGTCAAGCACGTGCAGAATCAATTCCGCGCGGGCCAGTGACTCGCGGCTGCGCCGGATGCCTTCGCTCTCAATGTCATCCTTGGCGATACGAAGTCCGGCAGTATCAATGAACACGACAGGAATCCCGCGTACGTTCGCTGTTTCCTCGATCGTATCGCGCGTGGTCCCGGCCATGGGCGATACAATGGCACGATCATGACCGAGGAGTTGGTTTAGCAGACTGGACTTTCCAACATTGGGCCGCCCAATGATGGCCGCACGAATTCCGCAACGGAGGATCTGGCCTTCGTTTGCTGTAAGCAACAGAGCATCCATGAACGCGACGCCATGTTCCAGTCGCCCTTCAAGCTTCTCCTTGGTGTCTGGCGTAATATCCTCGTCCGGAAAATCAATGTGCGCTTCGATATGCGCCAGCGTGGCCATGAACTCGTCCCGAAGTTGATTGATGCGTTGGGAGAGTTTTCCGGCGAGCTGCTCGTTTGCGGCGCTCAATGCCAGCTCGGTCCGCGAATGAATCAAGTCTGCCACCGCTTCGGCCTGCGCAAGATCAAGCCGGCCATTGAGAAAAGCGCGCCGTGTGAATTCGCCTGGTTCGGCCAATCGCGCGCCTGATTCGAGCAGAGTGTCGAGAACGCTTTTCGTCGAAAGCATCCCACCGTGACAGGTGATTTCGACAATATCCTCCCGGGTGTAGGTGCGCGGAGAGCGCATGACAGCGCACAAGACTTCGTCCACCTGCTGCCCGGCACGAACAATCTTGCCGTAGTGAATCGTATGACTCTCCGCTGTGCTGGGTTTCTTCGACCGTGAGCCAACGGGTTCAAAGCATCGGTCTGACACCGCGAGAGCGTCCTTGCCGCTGACGCGGATGACAGCAAGGCCACCTTCACCCAGAGGAGTGGCGATGGCAGCAATGGTGTCGTCAAACATGCCCGCAACTCCCACGCTTGTTTTCCTTGTTGCGGCCTTCAAGGAACAGTCGCGCTTTTCGGTAACTTTTCTTTTGAAGATAGTGCAACAGATCGCGCGGCGTGCTGGAAGGCAGTTGCTGTGCGAGCTCTTCAATCCGCGTAAAGATCGGCATCAAGTTCGGTTTTGGGCTGGCCGTGCGCATGGCGGCAACGCCTGTCTCCAGTTCAACGAGTGCGCTGTGAATGTTGCGTTCGAGATCGGTCATGAAGGTATGATACCAATTCCGGATGCGGATTTCCA
>CAYSDO010000377.1:0-4429 GCA_964429665.1 uncultured Bifidobacterium sp. | reverse complement strand
GCCAATTCGCATTCGACCACGTTTGGGTAACCAAGTTTGAGCGCACGGAACGGCATGTTGACGGTGTGGCACGCCATGTCACCGAGCGCACCTGTGCCGAAGTCAAACCAACCGCGCCAGTTGAAGGTGTGGTAAACGTTCTGCTTGTAAGGTCGCACGGCAGCTGGACCGAGCCAGAGATCCCAATCCAGATTTTTAGGCACGGCATCCTGACTTGCGGGGCGATCCAAACCCTGAGGCCAGACCGGACGATTCGACCACACGTGCAACTCCAGCGGCTTTCCGATTACTCCCGCCTGCACGACTTCAATTGCCCGGCGGAGGCCGGATTCAGCGCTGCCTTGATTGCCCATCTGGGTGCTCAGTTTCTTTTCCGCTGCGAGGGCTCGCATGATGCGCGCCTCGGCTACCGTTTGGGTGAGGGGCTTTTGACAGAAGCAATGCTTCCCAAGTCGCATTGCCCGGATGGCGGCGGAGCCGTGGTGATGATCCGGAGTGGAAACAGTCACAGCGTCAATGTCCTTCCCAATTTCATCCAGCATCTTTCGGTAATCCTTGAAACGCTTCGCCTGTGGAAACTGCTTACCCTTCTTGTCGAGTGTATTTGAGTCCACGTCGCAAATGGCCACAATGTTGCCGCCACATTCTCCGGCATTGCTGCTGTCGCTGTCGCCTTTGCCGCCTACGCCGATGCAGGCGACGTTGATGCGGTCATTCGCACCGAGAACCCGTCCGACGAAGGGGAATGAAAGCGTGCCAGCTGCGCCTGCTACAACGGCGGTGCTGCGAATGAACTGGCGTCGACTTAGAGATTTCATGATGAAGTGGTGGTTCGTTGTGTTGGTTGGTTTGAGAGGCGGTTTCTTAAATTGGAGTTGAATCGCGAAGCCAGATTGATGGGAAATCCTGAACTTGTCCACCGCATAGAAACCAATCCACGCGCCAACGAAGGCTCGACATTCGGTCGTGGAACATTGCAGACTCCTGAGTACATTCTAACAATACTATGAAATCATTTTCCACCTCCCTAATCTATTGCGCATTCCTCTCGCTCACTTCATCGGGCGTGGCGGGTAATGTCGGCTCCCCATTTTATGGTGACGCGCCGGACGAACATCATCCTTGGGCTGTTCATGACCCAAACCGTCCCCAGCCGCAGGTTGTCACACCAGGCACTTTCAGTTCAGCGGAACAACCAGGCAAGCCACCATCTGACGCAGTGATTTTGTTCGATGGCGGCGATCTTTCAAAATGGGAAGCAGACACCGGTACCGCCGTTCCCACCAAGTGGGTGGTAAAGAATGGCGCCATGGAATGTGTGCCTGGCTCCGGTTACGTGCGGACCAAGGAGCAGATTGGCGATTGTCAACTCCACGTCGAATGGGCCGCACCTTCCAAGGTGGAAGGCAATAGTCAGGGTCGGGGCAACAGCGGCGTTTTCCTGATGGGCTTGGTGGAGATTCAGGTGTTGGACAATTACAACAATCCGACCTATCCCGATGGATCCGCTGGCTCCGTGTATGGAGTTAATCCGCCGCTCGTAAATCCTTTGCGTCCGCCGGGTGAGTTCCAGACCTACGACATTGTGTTTCGGCGGCCTGTTTACAAGAACGGACAACAGGTTGATTCAGGATACATCACTGTTTTTGTGAACGGTGTGTTGGTGCAGGATCACACTCCACTCGAAGGCGGCACCGGTCACATGAGTCGAAGCAAGCCGTCGCCGTTTCCGGCGGCAGGACCGCTCAAGTTGCAGGACCATGGCAATCCTGTTCGTTACCGCAACATTTGGTATCGTCCGCTGCCTCCCCGCGCTGTCGAAGGCGGGACTGATGGTGTTCTTACCACCGAGGCGACCGAAGCCAAGCGCAAGGAAATCGCGGCGATGATTCGCAAGGATGCTGCGAAACTAAAAGACCCTGCAAATCCGTTGCCCGAAATGTTGCGGCTCACGGAGTCGCTCGTTTATGAGCAGGACGAGGAGACAGCGCAGAAGGCGGAGAATCTGGCAGGTCAGTACTTTGAAAACTTGCAAAAACTTTCTGGAGACGCGCTCGCGGCAAAGAAGGATGAGGTCAAGCACCTGCGCGATATCACCAAGTATCTGGCCCGTTTCGGTATAATTCCCAACGACGCCGAACCAAAGGTCCAACTTGAACAGTTCATCAAAGAACAGAACTGGGATAAGAAGTAGCGGATGACGGAACCGATCTGGTTCTAATTTTCCAGGTTCGTACAATGACCATAATTCTCAAGGGCGTACTCTTGTGGAGCACCCTTGAATAACTGTTCCCATTATTACCATGTCCAAACCAAGTTCGTCTGCCTCCGTCACTACGCCCGTCACGCAACGTCTCCTGTCCCTCGATGCCTTGAGGGGGTTCGACATGTTCTGGATAGTTGGTGCAGAAGACTTGGTGAAAGGTCTTGAAAAAATTACGGAGAGCGGTCCGATCGGCTTGATCTCGGATCAATTGAGACACAAGCCTTGGGCCGGAATGCATTTCGAGGATCTGATATTCCCGCTCTTTGTTTTCATCATCGGTGTCTCGATTGTGTTCTCGGTGACGAAGACCATCGAGCAGTCAGGCCGGCGCGGCGCGGTCATCAGGATAGTACGACGGTTCGCCCTGCTGTATATTTTCGGCATCCTTTACTACGGTGGCCTCTCCACTCCTTTTGAGAAGATCAGGCTTCTCGGAGTCCTGCAACGCCTCGCGCTCTGTTATCTGTTTGCCAGCCTGTTGTTCTGTTATCTCAAGCCCAAGGCCTTGGTCGGTGTATGCGCCGGGTTGCTGATCGGATACTGGGCGCTCTTGTCGTTCGTGCCAGTTCCCGAACACGGCGCGGGAAATTTTGCAGAAGGAGCGAACCTCGCAAATTACGTGGACAAACAATATCTGCCGTTGCGCAAGTGGGACGGGGACCACGACCCCGAAGGCCTCCTGAGTACGCTGCCTGCCATCGCCAGTTGTCTTCTCGGCGTGTTCGCCGGTATGTTGCTCAAGGACACCACTGTGCCTGATCGGAAGAAGGCCGGTTACCTGGTTGCGGCGGGAATTGCTTGTCTGGCTGTCGGCTGGCTGTGGCATCTCAACTTTCCGGTCATCAAGAAGATCTGGACTTCGTCGTTTGTGCTGGTTGCGGGCGGATACAGCTGCCTTTTACTGGCGGCATTTTATCAGATCATAGATGTATGGAAATTTCAGAAATGGGCCACACCCTTCATCTGGATCGGTGTAAACCCGATCACGATTTATTTTGGCGGTCGCTTCATTGATTTCGAGGGACTCGCGAAACTGATCGTTGGCGGCGAGGTGAACAAGTATTTCGGACGCTACGGCGACCTGGTATTGGCCGTGGCCACCTTGGCGCTGGGCCTATGGTTCCTGCGTTTTCTTTACCAACGAAGAATCTTCCTCAGGGTTTGAATCATATTGCTGATTATCAAGCTGTGGAGACTAAACGGGAACAGAAGAAGTCAAATTTCCAGGAAATAGAGCTTGCCACCAAGATTTCGTCCGCTATCTTTTGCGGCCTTATTTGAAACAGGAATTTTATGGCAAGAATTTGTGAAATTACCGGACTAGGCGCTCGCAAGGGCAGCACCATTTGGCGCAGTGGTAAGGCGAAGAAGAGCGGCGGCATTGGCACGCACATCACCGCCATCACCAAGCGCAAGTTCATGCCGAACCTGCAACGCGTGAAGGCACTCGTGAACGGGGAAGTGCGCTACATGCGCGTTTCGACCCGTGCGCTCAAGAAGGGTCTTGTCACCAAAGCACCCAAGCGCAACTGGAAGAAGCCCGAAGCGGCCAAAGCCAAAGCCTGAGTCGAGGCGCGAGGAAAGAGATTTGAAGATGGAGGATGGCGTGAAAGCGTCATCCTCCATCTGTTTTTGGTTGAAGGCGAAATGATCGAATTCGGTGATCGATGATGCGTTGAAGTGGCTGTTGAAAGCGCCGGAGCGGTCCAACGTTTTGTCGTTTCAATCAAACACGTCGGAGCATTGTCGTGTCAACTGTCCTGGTCCAGCGTTCCTGTTCGGCGATGGGGATGAGACCGCGTTGAACCTTTTGCCAGGCGTTCTCACGCATTGAGCGCCAACCGTAATTGCGGGCGGCATCCCTCAACTGGCTGGTCTTGGTGCCCGGTTCAATGAGATTGGCGATGGCTTCGTTCAGCAGGAACATTTCGTAGATGGCCACGCGCCCCCGGTAGCCCTTCTGATTGCATTCCACGCATCCTTGTCCGTGCCACGCTTTGACCTCCTCGGGATCCACTCCCAACGCGTTTGCCATTTCCTTCCGCACGCCGGGCGCGATCTCCAAGTCTGGCTCCGCACAGTGACGGCAAATTCGTCGGGCGAGTCGTTGAGAGATGCTGCATACCAGCGAAGATGCGACGAGGTAGGATTCTATCTTCATTT
>CAYSDO010000376.1:0-4464 GCA_964429665.1 uncultured Bifidobacterium sp. | reverse complement strand
CTTCACAGCCTGCTCGGTGAGAAAATCCTTTTCCGCCTCCGACCCATCACACCAGAACACTCGCTCCGGTGCGCATAGTTTTGCCTGGGATTCCACCCAGGCAAGGACTGCGGGATTCGTGGTGTTACATCTGCCATAAATCATTTCGCTCATAAAGTTCTTAAATCTTCCAAGGTGCGAAACATGACATAGCGTTGTTGTCGAGGAAACAGCAATCGCAAGTTTGGCCAAGCGATGATAAACGTTTGCCAATAAAAGTGTCGGAGCGCGTCAGGGCACCGGCGTGCTTGGCAATGACTGCGCCCAAGTATCTCCCCAGCGCTGGTTGTTACAAAAGCACGCATCCCATCATCTTGCTTTGGAAGCGCCCTGCCCTGCCCTGCACTCAGCCTTGGCTTGACCACTGAATGCCTGCGTGCTTCTCTGGGCGCATGATCCGTTTATCACGTTTGATGGCTCTGGTTCGCTGGTCTGCTGTTTCCTGTTGCGTCATGGGCTTGTGGTTTTGCGTTGCGACGACTTCTGCCAACGCTGGCGATTTGAAGATCGAAAGGCTGTTTGGGCCTGAGATCAAGACAGGTCCCTATAAACACCCTGCGCGCATCGAGGAACTCCACAACGGCGATCTCTACGTTGTTTATTATGGCGGCGAAGGCGAATACGCCACGCAAACCGGCGTCTTTGGTTCGCGCCTGAAGAAAGGCAGCCGCAAGTGGACGACGCCCGTGCGCATCGCGAGCGATCCTTTCCGCTCGGTCGGCAACGGCATCATCTGGCAATCGCCCGACGGATTGGTGTGGCTGTTCTATGTGGTTCGCTACGGTGAGACCTGGTCCACCTCCCGAGTGCAGGCCAAGGTCTCGCACGACAACGCCAAGACGTGGTCGGAGGCATTTCCGCTTGTGAGCGAGGAAGGCATGATGGTTTGCAACAAGCCGATTGTGTTGAGCAATGGCGACTACCTGTTGCCGCTTTATTTTGAAGGCGGAAACAACCCTGAGTTTACAGGTGCGGACAGCAGCGGCCTTTTTCTGCGCTACGAGGTGAAGAAAAAAGAGTGGAAACAAACTGACCGCATCCGCTCGGCCACCGGCAACATCCAACCTGTCGCGGTAGAGGTGCGCGACAATTCCCTCGTGGCCTATTGCCGGCGCGGTGGGAATTATGAGCCGACCACCAACGGCTGGCTCGTTCGCGCTGAATCACGCGATGGCGGCTGGACATGGAGCGCGGGCGCCAACTCTCAATTCAAAAACCCAAACGCCGCCGTGGACTTCATCAAACTGCGCAGCGGAAATCTCCTGCTTGCCTTCAACGACAGCATGAACGACAGGACACCGCTCACCGTCGCGCTGTCATCCGACGGCGACCAGACATGGCCGTGCCGCCGCAATGTGGCTGATGGCCCGTATGACTACGGCTACCCGATGGCATTGCAGACGCGCGATGGAAAGATTCACCTCATCTTCACTTCACACGAGCGCACCATCGTGAATCATGCAGTAATGGACGAGGAATGGATCAAGCAAGGTGGGCCGGTAAAGAGCTGGTTACCGAAGAAATGATCGTGTTTCTGACGTTGGCCATCAACGGAACTTTAAGCACTGAATGAAATCAGGCGGTCACATTCCCGTCGCAGCAGCATGCTTCGCTACCTCTCTGTTTGTTGCGCTCTTCGCACCAGAAAATCTCCACGCGACAATTGAAGCCGTGACGGTGGATGATCAAAAACAACTTTTCATTGATGACCTTTTTCTGAAGCAGCCGACCAACGTTTCCCTGCAGATGCATTCCGCCACCAAGACCGGCGAGCGAACTCTGGAACCGAATCAGCCATGGGAGAATGCTTCTCTCAACTGGTTTTCGGTGATGCGGCATGATGGCAGGTTTCGAATGTGGTACGAGTGCTATGACTTGGAGGGCTGGCCAACGACCAACGACACTTCCTTCTGTTACGCAGAATCATTGGACGGCATCCATTGGGCGAAACCCCATCTTGGACTGTTCAGTTACCATGGAAGCAGCACCAATAACATTCTCTTCCGGGAAATCGGTCCGACCAACGCTTATTCGCGGGTTCATGGCGCCGGGGTGTTTCTTGATCCCACTGCACCGGCGGCAGCCAGATTCAAGTGCGTTTCGCAGGGCATGTTCGCGCAATCGTCCCCGCCGTATCGCGTTGCGGGAATGATCTCGCAGGACGGCCTACGCTGGACGCGACTCAACAATGTGATATGCGATCTATTTGCCGACAGCCAGTATTCGGCGTTCTGGGATGCTGACCACGATGCCTATGTACTTTTCGGACGCGTCGGCGGACGCGGTCGAGCCATCGGGCGGGCGCAGAGCCACGACTTCTCGCATTTCGAGCCGCTCCAACTTGTCCTTGAGAACGAAGCGACTCGCGACCTTTACAATCCCGCAGCCGTGAAATATCCCGGCGGAGCAAATGCCTACTTCATGTTTCCGAGCGTTTACGATCACAAGACCGACACGCTCGATATTCACCTCGCTGTGAGCCGTGACGGCGTTCACTGGAGCTATCCCGATCGCACCACGCCATTCATCCCATTGGGAAACGCTGGTCAGTTCGATACGGGCAGTCTCTACATGGGCCAGGGCTTGATACAAGTTCACGATGAGGTCTGGCATTACTACAGCGGCTCTCCCCTCAAGCACGAAGAAGCCAACATTGAACTTCTCACCAAACCCGCCAACCACCGTATTTACAGCCGCGTCAAGATCCGGCTCGATGGTTACGTATCCGTGCAAGCCGGCGACGACCAAGGTTCATTCGTCACTCCGCCGCTTCAGTTCAAAGGCGACTCTCTGACTCTGAACGTCGCCGTCCGAAGCGGCGGCAGTGTCCGCGTGGGGCTGCTGGATGAAGCCAGGAATCCTATACCAGGATTTACGCCCGCCGACTGTGTACCGATCACAGGCGATCATCTCCGCCACGTCGTAGCTTGGAACACAAGAACAGGCCTGCCCTCCAGCATTGGGATTCCGATCCGCTTGAACTTCCAAATGACCAAAGCGAACCTCTTCGCCTTCCAGTTCACGAACTCGAAAGAATTAAAGTGAAATGGAACGATCGTTCCTTCTCACCGAGCCTTGAGCGGCACGTCGAAATAGAACACCCGTTTGGTGTCTTTCTCCGAACCAATCTCAGCAGCCGAAATCTCAAGGCTGTCGCCGAGCAAGGTGGTCGTCACGATCCGACCGTCAGGACCAGTCACAAGAAACTCGCACGGATGGACGAAGACGATGTAGCGTCCGTTTTCCTTGGATCGCGCCTGGAGAATTGAATCGTTCGATTTCGGCCCAAACATGCCTCCAGATGGGCAAATCAAAAACTCCGCACCGTCCGCCACAATATTGCTGACCAGTTCCGGATGCTTGCGATCAGCACAGATCATCATGCCGAGCCGGCCCAGCCCTGTGTCAAATGCCGGCGTGTTTGTGCCGGGAGTATTCCTCACCAACTCATGCTCCAGCGCGTGCTTGCGATATTTGCCAAGCAGCTTGCCATCCGGGCCGATCAACACCGACGTGTTGTAACGCAGCTCACCGTCCGCTTCGGTCATGCCTGCCACGAGATGAATCTTCAACTCCCGGGCGAGTGCTGCCAGCCGTTGAACATATTTCCCCTCCGGAATCTGCTCGCCGAGCGCGCGATAATCCAACAGCGGAATGGTCTTGTCCTTGATCGCGTAGCCGTCCAGAAAACATTCCGTCGTCACCACAATCCGTGCGCCGCCTTTGGCTGCCTCGCGCACCATCGGTTCGAGCCGGTGAAAGTTTGCCTCCTTGTCCGCGCGAATCCATTTGAGAACGATGCCGGCCACCCGGACTGTGGCATTGCTCTGCGACTCCGACTGAGCATTGGAAACAAATCCGCAACCAAACAGCATCGCCAAACACACGGTCAACAAGCGCGCTGTCCGGTGTTGGGCCTGGCAGTCGCTAATTGTATGAAATTGATCAAGACGGAGGTTATTCATCAGTCGAGGGTGATTGTGGTGAAGCGGTGCGGACTCCATGGAAGTCAAAGGTCATCAAATAGTGCAATTCTCTTCTCACAATGATTCTGCCATGTGCCGCGCACGCATCTCACGACGAATGCAACCGTCCACCAACCATAACCAAGCAGCATAAGAATCCCAAGCACTCTCAAAAAATGGCGTTCCGCTCGTTTGGTTCAGGCTTGCCCAATAAGCAAAGACATCCAGCCGCGATACCGATGCAGCAACCCAAGATATGAACTACCGGCCACCGCCTAACCGTTTTCCAGTAAAAGCGACCAACTAAACCAGTCAGATACGGTGAGTACATTGCACGTGGCCCAAGCTCAGCGACGGCGGCTACGAGGCCCGCCGGTTGCAACGACGACGGCCCGCCGCCGTTCACATGGTTGGCCCGTCACTCATGGATCAATCATCACTCCCTTGAACGCCTCGACCT
>CAYSDO010000375.1:336-4487 GCA_964429665.1 uncultured Bifidobacterium sp. | reverse complement strand
TCCGCCTGAACGGCCTGCGCCTGAAAGTCGCGGCGAAGGTGCATGGGAAGAAGAAATAATTTTGGCCAGAGCCACCTTCTATCATGGAAAAGCAACTTCAACTTCCGGCCATGGCTGTTGAAGAGTCGTCGCGTGCGCTAATTTCTGGCCCTAGCAAAGGAAAACCGAAATTTACACGCGGGGATGTGAATAGGGCTGGGGAAATTTTCCGTGATACTTCAAGTTCGCAGACGAACATACCTTGGGCGGCTGTTGTTTTGGGAAAGTGGCGTGCCATGCACAACTATCCCATCAACACTTTCCAAGCAACTTTGAGACACAGGCTGAAATCGATAGATAAAGAAGCTCTGGTCGCTCAACGGCTCAAACGCATCCCCTCCATTATCGTAAAGCTCCGCCGCTTTCCGGATATGCAACTTGCTAGGATGCAAGACATCGGCGGTTTGCGCGCTGTTGTTGGCACTTTGAAACAAGTCGAGGCACTTTATCACAACTACAAGAAGACGTATCTCCAGCACGAATTGGTGGGCGAGCGCGATTATATTGCCCGTCCAAAAAAATCTGGTTATCGAAGCGTTCACTTGGTTTACCGATACAAAAACAACTCCGCTCCGAAATACGATGGGTTGTTGTTAGAGCTTCAATTCCGCACGCGCCAGCAGCACGCTTGGGCAACCGCAGTTGAAACCATGGGGATTTTTTTAGACAGCGCGCTCAAGTCTAGCGAAGGCCCGCAAGAGTGGTTGAAATTCTTTTCGCTTACCGGTTCAGCGTTCGCTCATCTTGAAAACTGCAATCCCGTGCCGGGATTTGAGAATTTGACGCCCAGTGAAACCTTCCAGCTAGTCGCTCAGAAAGCACAGCATCTCAAAGTCCGAGAAAAGCTTTCAGGATTTGGGGCTGCGATAAATGCAATCCATTCGGACAGCCGTAAGGGCACATATTATCTGCTGCTCCTCGACCCAACTACAAAAACAGTTCGTTTCCAAGCTTACAGTAAGGAACGGTTTGAAGAAGCAACCGCTGATTATCTTAAGGCAGAAGAAAAGATTGTCGAAGGCAGCCAGCAGCAGGCAGTTCTTGTGGCAACAGCTTCAGTGGAAGCTTTGAGACGAGCTTATCCCAACTTCTTCTTGGACACGCACGAATTCCTTAGCGTGTTGAAGCAAATCGAAGAACGCGCGGGCAAATCTTAATTCGTCTCTGTTCGCCAACCGTTTTGTGAATTGGCGTCTACAACATGCCGCGCCTCCGGCGCTGAATCCCAACGGGATTCCATCCTTCAGCCCAGGGTCGGCGGTCCGAGCCGGACAAGCGAGGAGCGACTACCCTAGGTTCACGTTCCCAAATCATTTTCAACCCTGAAGGGGTTGCATCAAAAACCTCGGCGCACCGCTGCAACCCCTTCAGGGTTGTTCTCCAATTCCCATCCCACCCAGCGTAGGCCGACTGCGTCGTCCAACACTGGGCTGAATGATTCAACCGCGTTGCGGTTGGGCTGCGGAAAAATGTTTCGGGAAAACTCGTAGCGCCGTAGGCGCGCCCTCTTTGTGGAGACCCCGCGCCCAGAATTTCCAGCTCCGTCAGGAGCGACATCGTTTTTGGTGGGGCGAGCGTACTCGCGAGCCGGCTCGTCGGTAGCCTCGCCCCACCGAATATGCCGCCGCTGGCAGGGCTTCATCTTTTTTGTAGGTGGCGTTCTACAACGATGCCGCGCCTACGGTGCTTATGCAGGTAGGGCATCTCACTTCGTGAGCCCCGTCGTGGCAAATCTGGGCGCGTTGGTCGCAACCGGAGGCGCGCAGAGGACTGCCTGCACTACCAATCCCCGCGCTCCGAGTCCGAATCCCAAACGGGGTTACACCAGAAATTCCCGCTGGGATTCATTGTTGTACCATTTTCTTCTTTGGATTCCAAAACGCCGAGCCGAAGAAAATCAATCCGCAGAGGTTGATGCCGCAGATGTAGCCGATCTTGTAACCGCGCCCGGAATTATTCGACGCAAAAATCTCGACGTCCTGTCCCAGCATCAGACTTGGCAGCGCCATCGGCATCAGCCCGCCGTGCAACAGGCCGTAGGTGAAACCGGGTTTCTCGTCGCGCGGAAACATGTGCGGCGAAACCCTGGCGAAAACCCATCCGAACACCACTGCCAGCACGATGAAGGTGATGATTTTTCGCAGCCATTCGCGCAGCGTGAGTCCGAAGAGGCGTTTTGGGCTTTCGGTCGAGGGCATTTCAGTTCGTGGAGACGGCATCCGCCATCAGGGGGGTAACACGGTTGGGAGCGTCGGCATCTTGCCGACATGTTTTTGTTCGTGCGCCAACGGAACTTGCCGGCAAGATTCCGGTGCTCACGATCAACTGTGCCAGCCACCACCTGAACCACCGCCAAGTGTCCAGCAAGGGGTGAATCTTGCTGGCCTCTTCTTTGTAAATGGTTCGTACCGGGACGAATTCTATGCGACAGCCCGCCGCGGTGAATGCCACCAGCATTTCGGATTCGATCTCGAAATGTTGTGTCGTCAGTGCGACACGTGAATACGCATCCAGGTTTACAAGCCTGAAACCGCACTGTGAATCTGGCAGCGCAATGCCGGTTAAGTTTGAAAGCATGCGAGACATCCAGCGATTTACAAATCGTCTTGGCCAGGGCATCGCAATGGTTTCACCCATCCGATTGCCAACGATCAGCGATCCTCCCGTTTTGTCCGCCAGTCTCAAGAAGAGTGGAATCTCATCTGCGGAGTGCTGGCCGTCTCCGTCCAGCACGATCACCCATTTGAATCCTCGTTGATGGGCGTGGTCAAAACCTGTGCGCAGTGCCGTGCCCTTTCCGAGATTCCTCGTGTGCTGCAAAACCTCCACACCGGCGCGGTTTGCGATTTCTGCTGTCGCATCCGTGGACCCGTCATCCACCAGGATGATGTTCGGCAGATGCGCACGCACACCGTCCAGCACATCGGCAATGTGCCGGGCCTCGTTGAAACACGGAATCACCACCACGCATTGAGTCGTCCAATCCATTTGCAATCCATCAGAACAGAATCACGCCCGAAACAAAACAAAAAGCGCCGGAAGTTTTCCGGCGCTCGTTTCAATTCACCTGGCCATCCTCAATCCACACTCTCGATGTGCAGATTGGATTTCACGACGCGTCCGTCCTCAACGGACACGAGGACTTCGCCGATCTTGGCGTTATCGTTCGGATTCTTGAGCTTGGCCGCCCAGAGTTCCACCTTCCATACAGGACCTTCATCGTGTTTCTGAAGGGTGAGCTTGGAGGCTTTGAGTGTCACAGGTTTCAGGATCGGCTCGCCCGACGCAATCTCAATGGCTTTGTCCGAATCAATCCTAAACTTCTCTCGGTTCAATTTCCTGTCGTCGCCGGTTACAGGCTCAAGCATCCGCATGGGACGCGTGACTTTCAGCTTCTTGCCGCCGCCGAACTTTACTTCGGTCGCCTTGAACGTTGCGTCCACATCGTAATAGACGACATACCATACGTTCGGTGTGAGCGAGCCGATGGATTTCTCGGAGCGGATCTGGACGATTTTGTCCTTGGCATCCTTGCCCACGTATTCGTTGCCTTCCCTGATGAGATCAAACGCGGTGGGTTCGGCGGCTTGGGCGATTCTCGCAGCGAAGGCGAGCGCCATAATGGTCAGTGTCAGTTTCATTTTCATTCGGTTTTTAATTTTCAAGTTAAGTTGCCTTAACGACTCCAGCCTATTCGACCGCGATTGCGTTGACAATGTTCAATCGCTCAAGCTTGGAAACCCGTCGCCATCGGGTGTGACCCTGTCGCCTTAGGTAAATTCCATTGCGCCCGCGCCTTCCGCCGGGTTTAATCGTGTGCGTGTCGGATCGAAGTTATTTCCCCACTGAGCCGGACATCGAATTGACCGGCGAAGCTCAAGCCGCGCTGCATGAACGCGCCGCCGCAGTCACACGCGAGGAGTTTGGCAACAAGGTTTTTGTTCGCGCCGTCGTCGAGGTTTCCAACTTCTGCCGTGAGAACTGCGCCTACTGCGGCATGCGACGGGACAACAAGCAACTTGCCCGTTATCGCGCGAATCATGAGCAGATTGCCGAAATGCTCATCCAACACCGGCCTGCCGCCGTGACGGACATAAACATCCAGACGGGCG
>CAYSDO010000375.1:0-326 GCA_964429665.1 uncultured Bifidobacterium sp. | reverse complement strand
CACTGGTCGGCGAAGGCCCATCGGTTGCTGAGACGGGCGAAGACCCCGTGGCCGTGCGTGAAGTGGTGTTGCCGCTCATCCAGACATTGAGGCGCGAAACCAATCTTGGCATCAGCGTTTGCCTAGGTACGTTTGCCCGAGAAATTTACCTGGAGTTAAAAGCCGCCGGAGCGAGCATTTACATCATGAAGTTTGAGAGTGCGGATGCAGATCGTTACACCGCGCTCGAAGCACCCGGCACACTGGACGAACGTGTGCGACACATCCGGCAGCTAGCAGCGGACGGATGGAACGTGAGTTCCGGTTTCATCGTGGGACTTGCCGGT
>CAYSDO010000374.1:0-4501 GCA_964429665.1 uncultured Bifidobacterium sp. | reverse complement strand
ACCTGGTTATGATAACTCTGGGCTTCTGCGATGAGTTTGGCGCGATTTTGCGACGCGTTGTTGACGGCCTGAAACGCCGGGTCAAGTTGTCCGGGTGCGAGTGTGTCCACCACGCATTGTTCAACAGTGATGCCAAGGTTGCGCGATGCAGCGAGCGCGGTCATGCGCCGCTTCACCGCTTCCTGGAAGCCAAACGCATCACGCAACAGAATGTCATCCACCTTGTAACGTGCCGCAGTCTGGACGAGCGCGTTGTTGAGAGTGTTCTGCACGGCGTTGGATACACCTGCGAGCGAGAACCCGCCATTCATGCCGCTGGTGAAATCGAACACACATCGCACCGGATCCTCGATCCGATAACTCAGCGTGGCCTTCGAGTGAAGGATGTTACCATCAGCGGTCAGGACATAGCCGTCCACTTCGGGATTGAGTGATGGTTTGGGCTGGGGCTTGCCACCAAGCGCCTCTTCATTGGACGATTGTTGAAACCAACCCACCGTGGATTTGACGGTCTGAATTTCCGTTATCGGAATCTTGACCACTTCATCAATGGGATACGGCAACGCCCAATGCAGACCCGCGCCGAGCAGAAGCTTTTCGCCTTCGCCCTGGGGTTTGCCAAAGCGCAGCTTGATGGCTTTCTCCTGTGGTCCGACGGTGAAGATTCCCGAAAGAAAAAACAAAACGAGAAGCGCGCCCATCACAAACTTGACGACGGCAAAACTGCTGTGCAGCGCCTCGGAAAGCGCCTGCGACCCGCTGTCCACCTGTGCGGCGTTTTTTTTATGATCGTGTTCCTTGCTCATGCTTACTTCCCTGATTTGGGCAGACTCTTGAACAGATCAAATGGTGGTGTGTTCGCGTCAAAGATGAGTTGCGAACGTTCCTTGAGCGCGGATTCAAGTGCCTCGGTCTTGAGCAGGAATATGGCAAGCTCGGGATTCTGCTGGAACACCGGCAACACCTGCGCGGCCACGGCTTCACCACTGGCACGGATTTCCTTTGCCTTGCTCTGAGCGGCATTGACCTTCTCCGCCGCTTCACGCTCGGCGGACGAGCGAATCTTATCCGCCTCAGCCTGACCTTCGTTCTGTAATTTGCTCACGAGCACCGTGCGTTCGGCGGTCATGCGCTCAAACACTGCGGCTGTGACGCTGTCAGGCAGGCCGAGTTGTTTTATACCGAGATAATCAATCTCGATGCCCCAGTTCTGCTGCTTCAACTGCGACTGCACCTGGGCCTTGATCTCACCTTCAATGGCGTCAAATTTTAATTCCTTCTCGTTCGCATTGACGAAATCAGAGAGGGGATGCTTGCCAACAATCGCAGTCTTGGCCTGGCTGATGACACTTTCAAGCTGCCTCTCCGCGGCAGCGATCGAACCTCCTGCAAACTTCGGGAAAAATGTTTTCGCATCGCTGATCCTCCAGCCGACATACACGCGGGTCAGGATGTTGTTGTTGTCCGCCGTCAGGGTTTCGGAAAACTTGTCCTCGAAGTTCTGGATGCGCTTGTCGAGTTTATAGACGGTCTGGATCGGCCACGGCCATTTGAAGAACGGATACGGGCGCGGCTCGGTGAATTCGCTGGTGGGTTTGCCGAACGTTGTGACGACGGCCACCTCCGACTGGCGTAGCTGGAACGTGAACAACAGCAGCGCGGCGATGACAAGTATCAACGCGCCGACAATGATGGTTGCGAGGTTTCGTTTCATGGAATCGATTACTTCTTTGGCTGGGTGATCGCGCTGCCAAGCTGGTTGATATATTCCTGGCCTGCGTTTCGTTGCAGGTCAAAGGAGATGACGTTGGCAGTATTGGTCGTGAGCAAAACATATTTCTGAGCGCCGGCAGTGGCGCGGGTGAAAGAGCGCGCATAGAGGCGTTGCAAATAAACCGCAGGGGCGGCGTTGTAGGCGGGAAGCTGGTTCGTGAATGCGGTGGCGCGGGAGAGTTCGTTCTGTTCGAGCCGCAACCGCTCGGCCTCGGCGGCATTGATGGTGGCGAAGGCCACTGCGCCGGACATTGCGTTCGTCCTGATGGCATCAGCCTGCGCAGCCAGCACCCTGGCCCGCGCCTGCTGAATCGCACCAACACGTTTCTCGTAATCCGTCGCGACCTTCACCGGCGGATGCAAATCCTCAAGGCCGACGTGAAGAATCTTCGCGCCGAGCTTGTATCCATCCGCAGCCGTTTGTATCCGCTCCCGCAACGCCCACGAAGATTCCAGCCGGGTGTGAGTCATCATTTCATCAAGGTCAACACTGGCAAGAAAGCGGACGACTTCGCGCGTGGCGATCTGTTGCAACAGATTCGAGCCGCTCTCGTGGTTGTAGAACCAGTCCTTGATGTCTGTGATTTGGAATTGAACCGGGATGCTCACAGTAACGAGGCTCACCGGCGGCGCCTTGCGGGAATCCGTATCCTGGCCGGTGGTCGTTGATACGATTGCACGGTTTGCGACAAGGAAATTCTCCTCCTTCGAATGGGCCTTGGTCCACAGCATCACCGACTCCCCGTGCTCCTCCTCCGGCGTGAAGCCCACGTTCAACGTCTGAATTTCCTCCGTACGATGACGATAGACGCGGTCCAACGGCCACGGCATTTTGAAATGACCTCCCGGTCCGAGCACTTCCCGACCAACGACCGGCTTGCCGGAACGTTCCAGCAACGCCTGTTCGCCCGGCTCGATGAACACCACACATGTCGAAAGCAGCAGCACGATGATTTGCAACGCCACAACCCAAAGCAGGGATTTTTTGAACGCCGTATAAAACCAGGTCTCTGAAACCTTGAAGCCGAACTGGTAGTCGAGTGTTTGTGCCGCCGTGGCAACGAGTCCTTCCGGTTGCGCCAGCAGACCTACAAGTCGTGAATCGTATAGCGGGCGCGTTACCTTGCCCTTGACTCGAGGCCGGTATATTTCAAAAACGAGGGTGGCAAGCGTTTCCAATGCGAGCAAACCGAGCACGACGCAAAATCCCTTGGCGATGTAAAGATCAGCCCGATCAAATTCCATCTTCGGCCCGACAGCCGCGATGATGCAAAGCAAACTTAGATACGCACCGAGAAGCACAAAATTGGACGAGGGCCGCAGCAGACGATTGTCCTCCAGCCGGGAAATGGTCACCGCAAAGCGACCGAGGATGAACAAAATGAGCGTCAGCCCGCCGAACAACCCCGCAGCCACGAGCATCTTGTCGGCAAGGATTCCGGTGTAAGTGACCGTACCAAGACTGCGCCAGATCAGAATTGCGCCGACGATTTCCAACGCAAGCAGTAGAATGGTAAAGCCCGGAACAAAAAACTTTTCAAACTGTGCGCGGGCCCGTTGCGCGGGAAAAATTTCCGATTCCTTGGATTCAAACAACGTCGAGGAGGCCTTGGAACGCGCGAGTTCATCCAGTTCGAGCTTCTCGATCCGCTCCCGTTCTTCGAGCCGCATCTGGAACCAGCTCACGAATGACGCCAGCACGCCGAGGCCGAGGAAGACCGAGGCCACGCGGCCCGCCAGTGAATTGGCCACGCTGGCCACAATCAAGGCCGCCGCGCCCGCCGCCAGCAGCGCGAGCAGGTTTATCAGTCCGTTCTTTTGTGTATTGCGTTCCATGACTTCAACTCAATTCCCGATCCTCAAAAAACATCACCGCCAGCGACAGCACCGCGCCGATGTAACACGCGGCATAACCAAGCGCCTTGCCAACGTAGCCCCACTGAAACGTGCTCCTGCCCGTATCAAGCGCGTCGGCGACCCAAAAGTTTTGCCAGTTCGGAACGACGCTGTAAAGAATCGTCGCCCACCAGTGCCCTTTCTCCGACGGACGACCAAACAAATAATCCGACATCAGCCCGATCAGAAAAAACGCCGAACAGATCGCCAGCGTCGGAATCATTTCAAAGCGTGTCGAACACGCCAGCGCAAGCGCTGCAAGTATCCAGAGAGCCAGCAAAATCAACAATCCTGCCGGCACCAACCGCCAGTCCACCACCGCCATCGCGTCGCTGCTCTGCTTCTGTGTTGTGAACTGGAAAATAAAAAACGCCGCCACAGTCAACAGGATCAACAGGGCGAACACCGCGTCGCTCACGAAAGGCCGGTGCAGGAAATAATTGCTGAACGCCGCCAGCAGGTACGCCACCGCGACACCGCCGGCAAAGATCGAAATCGCCGCAATATCCGTACTGCCGTACGCGTCAAACGCCATCCGGCTCGCAATGAGCGCGGCAATCAGATTCACATAGGTCATCACGGCCAGCGCTAGAATCAGCCCGGCATACTTGGCGAGAAGAAATTGCGCCCGGCCCACAGGCTTGGACAACACGGCCAGCGCCGTACCGGAACGGATTTCACGCGCGAGGGACGCCGACGCGCTCAACACCGCGCCAAACAACCCCGAGAGCAGCATCACCGCCAGCACGCTGTTCTTCACCAGTTTTGGCTCGTCACCAAACGCGAAATAAAACGGCGTCGCCAGAAAAATCTCAAACGCAGATGATGCAGT
>CAYSDO010000373.1:0-4511 GCA_964429665.1 uncultured Bifidobacterium sp. | reverse complement strand
CCGCCCGCGTGGCAGTCCTCGCAACCACAACTCGCCGGAAAACGCATCCTCGTGGTTGAGGACGGCGCCACAAACGCGCAGATTCTTCAACATCGCATCACCAACTGGGGCATGACAGCCGAGATCGCAACGCAACAATCCCAGGCCCTTGCCCTGATCTCAAACAACGGCCCGTTCGATGCCGCCATTGTTGATCTTCAACTCGCCAATGGCGACGGCCTGGCTGTAGCGCGCGAAATCCGCGCACACAGCACCGGACGGTTCCTCCCAATCCTGCTGCTTTCAGCCGTCCGCCTTCGTAGCGACGATCTGCGCGCCGCAGACCTCGGCATTTCAGTGTTCGTCCACAAGCCAATCCGCCCGGCGCAATTGCTCGACGCCATCTGCCGCTCCGCGAATGTGGCCGCCCAGCGCGAAAGGAAATCTTCGCCAGCGCCCACGCTGGACGCCGAATTTGCCAGCCGGCTGCCGTTGCGCATTCTTCTCGCCGATGACAACCCCATCAACCAGAAGGTGGCCACAAGCGTGCTCCACAAGCTGGGTTACCGCGCAGATGTGGCCAACAACGGCGTCGAGGTCATAAAGGCACTCGAACAAAAACCATTCGACGTTCTCTTCCTTGACGTGCAGATGCCCGAAATGGACGGACTCGAATGTGCCCGGCAGATCACTCATCGCTGGACCCGTGACCGCCGTCCTGTCATCATCGCAATGACTGGCAACGCGCTCATGGGTGACCGCGAGAAATGCCTTGGCGCTGGAATGGATGATTACATCTCGAAGCCGGTGCGCATCGCCGACCTTCAGGGCGCCCTCGAACGCTGGGGGCCAACCAAGGCGCGCAAGACGGACACCAATTATTATTTGCGTCACCCGCAATCACTTCCGACGGATCTCCTCGATCATGGAATCATCGCCGAGATTCGGGAGATGCCTCCGTCAAATGGCATCAGCATGCTGCGTGAACTGATCGACTTGTTTCTGGAGAGTGCTCCGACGCGGCTGCTTCAGCTCCAGCAATCTGTCACCGATCCCAAGCAGCTCGCCTTTCACGCACACGCCCTCAAGAGCATGTGCCTCAACCTCGGATGCAGACGCATCGTGGACATTGCCCAGTGCCTCGAATCACTCGGCAACGACGGCAAGACAGATTCCGCCGCGGACCAGATCCGCGAACTTGAAAATGTCTTTCGCCAGACCAAGGTTCAGCTCCTCATCCTCCGCGACAAGGAACTCACCACGATTTCTCCACAGATTTGAAGTCCACCCGTCCAATACTTCCAAGAGCTCTGAAACCTGGTGTTACCATCGGCCTGGTCTGCCCAGCGAGCGCGACGCCGGATGCGAAAGCAATTGATCGCGGCATTGATGTGATGCAAAAGCTCGGCTTCAAAGTCAAACTTGCACCCAACGTCCGCAAACGCCGGGGCTTCCTTGCGGGCGGCGACCGTGACCGCGCGTCCGATCTCATGTGCATGTTCGCGGACAGGAAGGTGGACGCCATCCTCTGCGTGCGCGGTGGTTACGGCACGGCAAGATTGCTCCCGTTGCTGGACTACAATCTCATCCGCGCCAATCCAAAAATTTTTGTAGGTTACAGTGACATCACCTCGCTCCATTGCGCGTTCCTGACGAAGGCGAATCTGGTTTCCTTCCACGGCCCGATGATCAACTCGGATTTCGTCAACGAGGACATGCCTCGGTTCACACTGGAAAGTTTTTTGCGAACCTTGGGAGCGAACCCTGGAGAGCCGGGGATCCCGGGAATCTCTCAAGGCTATCGTCGCAAGACGATCAAGATTCTGCGACGCGGCATTGCCCACGGACAGTTGATCGGCGGCAATCTCACCCTGTTATGCACCACACTCGGCACGCCGTGGCAGCCCCCGTTTCGCAACTGCATACTTTTTCTCGAAGACCTAAGCGAGCAACCCTTCCGTTTCGACCGGATGTTCACCCAGTTGTTGAATTGCGGTTTGCTCCAGCAGGTCGCCGGCATTGCCATCGGGATCAACGCCGATTGCGACGACCCGAAAGCAAAACACTCGAAGGAATATCGCCAGAGCCTCGATGACGTTTTCCGGGAACGCTTGCTCCCGTTGAAAATCCCCATCGTCACCGGCCTGCCGTTCGGCCACGTTCCGCACAACGCCACACTCGCCGTGGGCGCCGATGTGACGCTCAACGCGAATCGGGGCGAACTCCATTTTAACGGCCCGGTCGTGATCTGATTTGCAACCATGAATCCCACGGCCATCGAAGCCCACGCCAAACTCGTTCTTGGCCAGTGGATGATTATCATCGCAGCCGCATGGTTGTTCGGCAGGCTCGCGCGCAAGATTGGCCAGCCGCTCGCCGTCGGCGAAATCTTCGGAGGCATCCTGCTCGGCCCGTCTGCACTTGGGGCGATCTGGCCCGCCGACTGGCCGGTGCTGTTTCCCCGGGAGACCCAGCAATCACTCCAGTTGCTCGGTAAACTTGGCCTCATCCTGTTGCTGTTTCAGGTTGGAATGGAATTTGACTACGGCCACCTGCGCTCACGTTCGAAAACCGTCACCATGGTTTCCATGACTGGAATCATCGCGCCGTTCCTGTGTGGCCTTGCCATAGGCCCGTGGCTGCACAAGGAATTCGCGCCTGACCTCCCGAAGTTCGGTTTTCAACTTTTCCTTTGCATCGCGCTCTCTATTTCTGCCCTGCCCATCATGGGAAGAATCCTTCTCGAAATGAAACTCGAACGTACTGTCATCGGTGCCATGGGCATCAGTGCCGCAGCCATTGACGACGTGATCGGATGGATTCTGCTGGCCGTGGCAACCGCTCTTGTAACAACAGGCTTTGATAGCTGGGGAGTTGTCCGACAGGTGACGGGCGTGCTTGGCTTCTTCTTTCTATTGCAGTTCGCCATCGGCCCGTTGATCAGAAAGATTTGGCGGAGCAAGTTCGGACGGACCGAATCCGGAGCCATGACGCCGTCGTTTCTTGCGTTTCTGCTCATCGTGTTGTTCGGCTGCTGCCTCGTCACGAACAAGCTTGGTGTGTTCGCCATCTTTGGCGCATTTTTGTTCGGCGTCTCGCTTCATCAGGAACTCGATCTTGTGAAGGCCTGGCGCGAACGATTTTCCGAGTTTGTCATCGTGGCAATGGTCCCGATCTTTTTCACCAACACAGGACTCAACACCAACATCGGTTCACTGAACACACCGCTCGCCTGGCTGGGCTGTGGGCTCGTGCTGGTTGCAGCTGTCGCCGGTAAACTCGGCGGATGTTTCCTCGGCGCACGGTTCACCGGCGAAAGCCCGCGCAGCGCCGCCTGCATTGCGGCATTGATGAACACCCGGGCATTGATGGCGCTCGTCGCGATCAACATCGGCCTGGATTTGAAGCTCCTGAACCGCGAACTCTTCACCATGCTCGTCATCATGGCATTGTTGACCACCGCCATGACGGAACCGTTGCTGAGATGGCTTTTGCCTGCTGAATTGCTGGACGGCCATGTTGGTAAATCGGACAAAACGGTATGAAAAACCCTCAGACAAATGAACCATCGCCGCTTTGCGCCGATTTTTGAACGCTGATTCATGTCCGGGTTTGCTTCGGCCTGCCGTTTGCTTAAGCTGCGCCAAGCAATGGTTGCTTGCCTGGGAGAGAGGCGGGTTTCAAACTGAATTATTATATGGAAAATGTTGTCATCATCGGCTCAGGCTGCGCAGGTTGGACGGCTGCTCTTTACACCGCGCGGGCGAATCTCAAACCTCTTCTCATCACCGGCGAGCAACCCGGCGGATTGCTCACCACCACGAGCATCGTTGAAAATTTCCCCGGCTTCCCCGAAGGCGTGGATGGTTATGAACTCATGACCCGGATGCAGGCACAGGCAGAGCGTTTTGGCACCCGCACCAGACTTGGCAGCCTCGTACAAAGTGTTGATTTTTCCAAACGCCCCTTCGTCGTCGCCGTGGACGGCGAAAAGATCGAGGCCAAAACCATCATCATTGCCACGGGCGCAGGCCATCGTCATCTCGGACTAAAGAGCGAAGACTTGTTGGAGAAAAAAGGCGTCACCTACTGCGCCACCTGTGACGGCGCGTTGCCCATGTTCCGCAACCAACCGCTTGTCGTCGTGGGCGGCGGCGATTCCGCGTGCGAGGAAGCCTCCTATCTGACGCGTTTTGCCTCGGTGGTTTATCTGATTCATCGCCGCGATTCATTGCGCGCCTCCAAGATCATGGCTGACCGCACACTGGCCAATCCGAAGATCAAACCCGTGTGGGACTCTGTCGTCACAGAAGTTCTCGACGTGAAGCAGGAAAAAGTCACAGGCGTCCGGGTGAAGAATCTCAAGACGAACGCCGAGAACGTGATTGATTGCGCAGGCGTGTTTGTCGCCATCGGCCACGTGCCCAACACGAAACTGTTCCAACCGTTCATCAAGACTGACGAGAACGGCTACATCATCCGCACCAACGGCGCAGCTACGAATGTTCATGGTGTGTTCGTCGCGGGCGACT
>CAYSDO010000372.1:0-4557 GCA_964429665.1 uncultured Bifidobacterium sp. | reverse complement strand
CTCCAACCCGAACTCAAGTCCGTTCGGTAACGTAGATGGCAAAGCAGCGATGCTGTATACGCTGAAGAATTCCAAAGGCGCGGAGGCTAAAATCTCCAATTATGGAGGCATCGTGACTTCATTCAAGGTCGCGGACAAGAATGGGAATTTCAGCGACGTGGTTCTCGGCTATGACAATCTCGAAGGTTATCTCAAAGCCACGCCGTATTTCGGATCCATCGTCGGCCGTTACGGAAACCGCATTGCGAACGCCAGGTTCACCTTGAACGGCAAGGAATACACTCTTGCGAAAAACAATGAACAAAACTCTTTGCACGGTGGCGTGAAGGGGTTCGACAAGGTTGTGTGGAACGTGGTGAAGGTCACGGACAACTCGCTTGAACTTCAATACACCAGCAAGGATGGTGAAGAAGGATTCCCCGGCAATCTAAACGTGACAGCGCTCTACACGCTGACGGAGGACAACGGACTGCGCCTCGACTATACCGCCACGACCGACAAGGACACACATTGCAACCTGACGCAGCATTCCTACTTCAACTTCAAGGGCAAGGGCGACATCCTTGACCATGTCGTAAAGATCAACGCCGACAAGTTCACCCCGGTGGACGCAAATCTAATTCCCACAGGTGAATTGCGTCCCGTGAAAGGAACACCACTTGATTTTTCGACGCCGGAGTTGATCGGCATGCGAATCAACAACGACGACGAACAACTCAAACTAGGCAAAGGTTACGATCACAATTATGTGTTGAACAAATCAACGCCGGGGGAACTCAGTCTCGCGGCAACTGTCAGTGAGCCGACGAGTGGCCGAGTCATGGAAGTCTGGACCACCGAGCCGGGCATGCAGTTTTACACGGGGAATTTTCTCGACGGCAAAATCACAGGCAAAGGCGGCTGGACCTATCAACAGCGCAATGGCTTCTGCATGGAGCCGCAGCATTATCCAGACACCCCGAACCATCCGAGCTTCCCGACGAGCGTGTTGAAGGCCGGCCAGGTTTACAAGAACACGATCATGTACAAGTTCTCCGTCAAATAGCCACCCGACAACCAACACAGGACAATGAAATTCAACCAGTTCAAATTCTCACTCCTCGCGCTTGCTGTTGCGCTCGCAATTTCCGGCTGCGGCAAACAGGACGGCGGTTCAGCCTCTGGCGGCAGGGATTCCAAGACGTCCGGCAAGAAACTCAAACTCGCGTTCGTGGTGAACAACGCTTCGCCGTTCTGGGTTATTGCGCGAGCGGGCACGACCGATGCCGAGAAGGAACTTGGCAACGTAGAAGTCAATTTTCGCATCCCGTCTGCCGGAACTGCCGCCGAACAGCAGCAGATCATTGACGATTTGCTCGCCAAGGGCATTGATGGCATCGCCGTCAGTCCGGTGGACCCGGCGAATCAGACGGAGTTGTTGAACAAGGCGGCCAGCCAGACACTCTTGATTTGTCACGACAGCGACGCGCCGAAAAGCAAGCGCGTTTGCTACATCGGCACGGATAACATTGCTGCGGGTGTTGAAGCCGGCAAGTTGATCAAGGAGGCCTTGCCGGACGGCGGCAAGATCATGTTGTTCGTCGGCACGCTCGACGCGCAAAATGCGAAGGAGCGTTATGCAGGCATCAAGAAAGAGATCGCCGGATCGAAGGTTGAAATAATTGACGTGCGGACGGACGAGACGGATCGCGCTCGCGCGCAACGCAACGTGGAGGATACGTTGGTGAAGTATCCTGACGTGGCCGCTTGCGTCGGTCTCTGGAGCTACAACGGCCCGGCGATTTTGAACGGCGTGAAGAGCGGCGGGAAAATTGGTGCGGTGAAAATCATCGCGTTCGATGAGGAAGACGAAACACTGGCGGGCGTGGCTTCGGGAGAAATTTTTGGCACGGTCGTGCAGCAGCCGTATGAATTCGGCAAACAGGCGATCACGAAGATGGCGAAATATGTCGGCGGCGATAAGGCGATATTTGCCGAGAGCGTACAGATCGTTCCGACGTTGAGCATCAAGAAGGATACCGTCGCGGAGTTCAAGGCGCGATTGAACAGGCAACTTGGCAAGTAATCCGATTTGAACCTCCAACCTTCAAGCATCAAACTCCAGAGAAGAACCAATAATCAAACTTCTGTCCCCGCGATGGTTGGTTCTTAGAGCTTGAAGTTTTTTCGGTGATTGGATGTTGGCGTTTGGTGATTATTCTATTCGACGAATCAAGCTATGAGCAACTCACCTCTCCTTTCCATGCGGGGAATCGGCAAACGATTTCCAGGCGTCGTCGCGCTTGACGGCGTGAATCTTGAAGTCGGCAAAGGCGAAGTGCTGGCGGTTTGCGGCGAGAACGGTGCGGGCAAATCCACGCTGATGAAAATTCTCGGCGGCGTTTATCAGCCGGATGATGGCGAGATTCTGGTGGATGGCCAGGCAGTGAAGATCAACAACGTCGTGGATGCGATGAAGCTTGGCATCGCCTTCATTCACCAGGAACTCAACGTACTCGACAATCTTGACGTGGCGGCGAATGTGTTTCTTGGCCGCGAACCGGTCATCGGACCTTTCAAGCTCATTAATCGTAAAAAAATCCACGCTGACACCGAGCCGCTTCTGAAACGTCTTGGCTTGGATGTCTCCAGCCGTACGCGACTCGACCAGCTTTCGCTTGCACAACAGCAGATGGTGGAGATCGCCAAGGCGCTCTCGCTCAATGCGCGCATAATCATCATGGACGAACCGACCTCCTCGTTGACGTTGTCTGAGACGGATCGCCTGCTGAAACTCGTCGGCGAGTTGAGCGAGCAGGAAGTGAGTGTTGTTTACATTTCGCACCGGCTTGCAGAAGTAGATCATTGCGCCGACCGCGTCGTCGTTCTCCGTGATGGCAAGAACGCGGGCGGATTAGATCGCTCTGAAATCAGCCATGACCGAATCGTGAGCCTGATGGTTGGGCGCGAAATTAAGAGTGCCTACACAGGCTCAAATGCCACCAAGACGCCGGCCTATTTCAAGGTGCGCAACTGCAGGTCGAGCCGTTATCCCGGCAATTCTGTTTCGTTTGATGCGACGCGGGGTGAAATTCTTGGATTCGCGGGACTCGTTGGTGCTGGGCGATCGGAAATCGCCAAAGCAATCGTCGGTCTTGACGCGGACGGTGGCGCGGACGTTTCCATCGGTGGCACGACATTGAAAATCAACACTTCACGCGAGGCGATCAACCACGGTATCTACCTTGTGCCGGAAGATCGGCGAGGCGAGGGCCTGGTCACCAGCATGACCGTCCGAGAAAACATCACACTGCCATCGCTGAAAAGTTTTGCATCGCTCTTCATGATCAGTCGCGACCGTGAACGCAAAGTGGCCAACGAGCAAATCATTTCGCTGCAAGTCAAAACCCCCGGTTGCGAAACACGCGTGTTGAATCTGAGTGGCGGCAATCAGCAAAAGGTGGTGCTCGGCAAATGGCTTTCCATGTCACCCAAGGTGATGATTTTGGACGAACCGACCCGTGGCATTGATGTCGGCGCGAAAGCGGAAATCTACCGTCTCATGCGTGAACTGGCAGACAACGGCGCGGTGATTTTGATGATCAGCAGCGACATGGAGGAAGTGTTAAACGTAAGCGACCGTGTGGCGGTGATGCATGAGGGACAAATCACCGGCGTGCTGGAGCGAGCGGATTGTAAAGAGGAGAACATCATGCAGCTTGCGGTCGGGAAAAAGATCACGGCGGCGAAGGCGGCCTTCTCCAATTGAGACCCGGATTTCACGGATTAACACGGATCAAGAATGAAAAAGGAACTCGGAATTTTAACACTCCTGCTCGTGTTGTGCGGTGTAACGGCGGCAATCAATCCCCAATTCCTGTCGGCGGCGAACCTGACCAATCTGGCCAACAGCATTGGACTGTTTGGCGTCTTCAGCCTCGGTCTTGGCCTGGTCATCATCACGGGTGGAATTGATTTGTCGGTCGGATCGGTGTTTGCGCTTGCCGGAGTTTTGCTGGCGATGGCACTGACCGAATGGCATTGGCCGTGGCCGCTTGCGGCGCTGGCAGCCATAGCCATTCCGACCATTCTTGGATTGGCGAACGGCCTGTTGATCACCCGGTTGAAAATCCAACCTTTCGTCGCGACCTTGTGCGGGCTGTTGCTCTATCGGGGGCTGGCGCGGTTCATTGCCGGAGACAACACGAAGGGCTTTGGCGGCGCGGAAGGTTTTCAAACCTTCCAGACTCTTTCCAAAGGCAGGTTGTTCGGAGTCCCAATGCCTTTCGTGCTGATGACGATCATTGCGATCATCATGTGGTTCGTCCTGCATCGTTCGATGTATGGTCGTTATCTTTTTGCGGTGGGACGCAACGAAGAATCCACGCGCTTCTCCGGCATCAATACCCGCAGCGTGATTGCCAGCAGTTACGTGATCGCGGGAATGTTGACCGGCATCGCGGGAATCCTGTTCGCGTTTTACACCAATTCCATTTCACCTTCCACGCATGGCAGCTTCTACGAACTCTACGGGGTGGCGGCGGCGGTGCTGGGCGGATGCAGTTTGCGCGGCGGTGA
>CAYSDO010000371.1:0-4581 GCA_964429665.1 uncultured Bifidobacterium sp. | reverse complement strand
CTCGCAACTGCCACAACGAACGCCGAGTTTGATTTTCATGCAAGCGGATCAGGATGGCGGGGTGAAGACGGCGCAAACGTGACCAACGACCATGGTGTACTTTTGGTCACCTTGAACGACCGAGCCGGTTTCGCTGCCGCGCCGCCAATGGATGTGGATGCGAGCGAGCGCAATTGGGTCAGCGTGCGAATGGCTGTAAATCATGGCCGACATGCAACGCTGCTCTTTGCCACGTCTGCGCACAGCGGCCTCCACAGTTTTTCATTTCCAATCCACGCCGATGGCAAAGAACACACTTACAATCTCGATCTCCTCGCCTCACCGCATTGGCGCGACCGCATCATCGCACTGGCACTGCGCCCCACCGACGATCCCACAGCGACGGCGCGCTTGAGTTGGCTCAAGGTGGCTGCGGCCCCGCAGGGCGAACCCGAACTCGAAGTGAGCTCGCTGGCGATTGAGGAATTTCCAACCCGCGCAAATCGCCCCCTCACGCTGGCCGCAATCGTGGAAAATCGCGGCGGCGACAGGGTTTCCGGACTCAGTGGTGAAATTCGTTTGTCGAGGGGCGTGCAGATTCTTTCCAACCTCGTGTCAACCATACCGGCGTTGGCACCGGGCGAGAACGCAACGCTGCGCTGGCGTATCCGGGCCGCTCGTCCGCTGCATGCCAACGCCTCGGTGACAATCAGCGCAGTAAATGCTCCAGCCGCCAGCGCCACCACCAGCCTGCAGTTCACAGCGATCCCGAGAGTTTCAGTTTCGCAAGGTAACTATGTGCCGAAGCCCAAGCCGGTGCGCGGGCCTTTCGAGGTTGGCGCATATTATTTTCCCGGCTGGCGGTCGGCGAGCCAGTGGCAGCCGATCCAGCGTTTCCCTGAACGCCGCCCGGTACTCGGTTGGTATCAAGAAGGCGAACCGGAGATCGCGGACTGGCACATCAAGTGGGCTGTCGAGCACGGCATCACTTTCTTTGCGTACGACTGGTACTGGTCACGCGGTGGACGCCAACTCGAACACGCCTTGCATGACGGTTACTTCAAGGCACGTTACCGCTCGATGCTGAAGTTCTGCCTGCTCTGGGCCAACCACAACGCGCCAGGTTCGCACTCGCTCGACGATTGCATGGATGTCACGCACTTCTGGATCGCCAATTATTTTCACAGACCCGAACACGTCACAGTGGATGGCAAGCCGCTGATGATCATCTTCGCACCGCAACGGTTGTACGAGGACCTGGGCGCGGACAAAGTACGCACGGCATTCGACCAGATGCGTGCGGAGTGTGTGCGCGCAGGTTTGAAGGGACTTTATCTGGTGGCATGTGTGGCGGACGCGGCACAGGCGCGCGAAGCGGCGGCGGCGGGATTCGACGGGGTGACCGGCTACACCTGGCCGCATCTAGGCGTGCCCGCCGGGGAATTCCGCGCGCCGTTTTCCACAATCCTCGAGGGCTACCGTCGCAACTGGCAGCACATCCTCGATACAGCCGATATTTCCTTGCTACCGCCGATCTGCGGCGGTTGGGACAGCCGTCCGTGGCACGGCGAAAATGATTTTATACGTTACGACCGTACGCCGGAGTTGTTCCGTCAACATTTGCTCGGTGCGCGGCAACTACTTGAATCCCGGCCCACCAATCCGCGCCTGCGAAACGTGCTCATCGTTGAGGCCTGGAATGAATGGGGTGAAGGCGCGTATATCGAACCGCACCGCGAGTTCGGTTTCGGTTATCTGAATGCGATCCGTGATGCGCTCACGGATGCCCACAGTGCTCACGCCGACTTTGCGCCCACGGACATCGGTCGCGGCCCTTTTGACGTGGTGAGCAGCGTCGGCAACCAAACTGTGTGGGAGTTCAACGAGAACGACGGCGGCTGGCATGGATTGATGAATGTGTCCAACACTGGCATTACAAACGGGGTGTTGACCTTCCGCACGACAGCAGGAGATCCCGCGATTGTCAGTCCACCACTCGCAGCACGGGCTGCGGAATTTGGCAAGTTGCGCTTCCGCATGAGGCTGACCGCCGGGAGCGGGAGTTCGGTGACAGATCACGGACAGATTTATTGGAGCTCGGAAACAATCCCGGAAAGCGCCGCGACCGGCGCAAGTTTCGGAGTGTCAGCCGATGGCGAATGGCACGAACACGAAGTGGCTGTTGCGAAGAATCCCCGCTGGCGCGGACGGATCACGCGACTGCGCTTCGATCCTTGCGAGCAGAGCGGATTGCAGGTGGAATTGGATTGGCTGCGTTTAACTCCATGAAAACTCAAATGCGATTGCGGCATGTGCTTCCAGGTCTGTTGTTGATCACCAATGCATTCGCTGCCGACCAAACCCTCCTTAAGTTCGCCGGCGCGACTGACCCGGCGAAACTTCCCACCAGCGACGCGGTCGTCAGGATCGTCAAAGCAGGCACGGGTTCGGCGCTGCTCCTTGCGACCGGCACGAATCAGACGTGGCCCGGCGTCACGTTGCCGGCGCCGGATGGACACTGGGACTTGTCGCCATTCTCGCAACTGGCATTGAAGGTGAAGAATGTCGGCACCAACCGGGGCACGCTGAATTGCCGTGTGGATAATCCCGGCGCTGATGGAACGAAGAATTGCGTCAATGGTTCGCTCACGCTCAACCCGGGCCAGAGCGACACGTTGCGCGTCCTGGTGCGGCGCGCAAGCGATGACAAGCTGGGCGGAAAACTATTCGGCCTGCGAGGATATCCAGTTGCCACTGGCGGGGCGGGCACGGTCAACCCATCGAACATCACACAAATTCTTCTCTTTGTGAGCCAGCCCAAGGAAGGCCACGTCTTCGCAGTGGAAGAACTTCGCGCCACGGGTGATTACACGCCTCCGACCGCGTGGACCGCTGATGCTGATCCGTTCTTTCCGTTCATTGACACATTTGGCCAATACCAGCACAAGGACTGGCCCGGAAAAGTCCATTCCGTGGCGGAACTCCAACAACGGCGCGATGCGGAAGCGAAGGAAATCGCCGCGCAGCCCGGCCCGAAGGATTGGGACAAATACGGCGGCTGGGCGAAGGGGCCGAAACTCACGGCCAGTGGTTACTTCCGCACGGAGAAGTATCGCGGCAAGTGGTGGCTTGTGGATCCGGACGGTCACCTGTTCTTCTCGCACGGCGTTGATTGCGTGAGGATGGTTGACACCACTCCGGTCGAGGAGCGCGTGAGTTGGTTTGCGGAGTTTCCGGGCGAGCAGCCGGAGTTTGCGGAGTTTCTCGGCAGCGGGTACGCACTCAAGGGGCATTACGAGGGGCGGTCTCCGAAGTGTTTCGCCTTCGCCGCCGCCAACTTGAAGCGCAAATACGGTCCAGACTGGAGACCGGTTTATGCCGAAGTGATTCACCAGCGCCTGCGAAGCTGGGGACTCAATACCATCGCGAATTGGTCCGACTCCGGCGTGTTTTTCATGCGCCGCACGCCCTACACCGACACCGTTGGCTCGCATGGCGCGCGGATGATCGAAGGCAGCGAGGGTTACTGGGGTAAATTTCCGGATGTGTTCGATCCCAGTTTTTCCAACAGCGTCCGACAAGCGATGCAGGCCAAACGCGACAGCACGGCCAATGACCCGTGGTGCATCGGTTACTTTTCCGACAATGAAATGTCCTGGGGCGATGAAACGTCACTGGCCCTGGGCGCGCTCAAGTCGCCGCCGGATCAGGCGGCGAAGGTCGAGTTCATCGCCGGGCTAAAAGCGAAGTATGGTGATATTGCAAAACTCAACTCGACCTGGGGTACCCGCCACGATTCATGGAACGCGCTGCGCGAAAGCCGGGGCGCACCTGACATCCACAAAGCCCGCGCAGACCTCACCGCCTTTTACACGAAGTCAGCCGAGACGTATTTCCGCACTGTGCGCGACGCCATCAAGGCCGTGGCTACAAATCAACTCTATCTGGGTTGCCGCTTCGCGTGGGTGAACGATCTGGCAGACCGGGCCGCCGGCAAATATTGCGATGTGATCAGCTACAACCTCTACCAGCGCAGCATAGCCGACTTCAAGAATCCGAGCAGCGACAAGCCGCTGATCATCGGCGAATTTCATTTTGGCGCGCTGGATCGCGGAATGTTCCATACCGGTCTCGTGCCCGTGGAGAACCAGGCCGCCCGCGCCCAGGCCTACAAGGATTACGTGCTCGGTGCGCTGAAGCATCCTCAGTTCGTGGGCACGCACTGGTTCCAATGGATGGATGAGCCGACCACGGGCCGCGTCTATGACGAGGAGAATTACCAGATCGGCTTCCTCGACATCGCGGACACGCCGTATCGGGAAACCATCGCTGCCAGCCGCGCAGTGGCTGACAGGCTTTACCGCCAGCAATGACATCCCGCCAGCGCCGCTCAACAAAACGTTTGCGAGATACGCGTCGCGAAGTTAAATCTAGCTGTGACCCGCGACATAACGCAATGAAACCACCCACCGGCACCTGGCGCGCATTCACGCTCATCGAGTTGCTGGTGGTCATTGCCATCATAGCCATTCTTGCCTCCATGCTGTTGCCCGCTTTGACCCGCGCCAAAGCCAAGGCGCAGCAGATTAGTTGTCTTAACAA
>CAYSDO010000370.1:0-4600 GCA_964429665.1 uncultured Bifidobacterium sp. | reverse complement strand
ACTCGACGCCCTTCTTGAAGTCCACGAGGTAAAACTCCATCTGTTCCGGACTGCACCAGAGCGCGAGGTTGGTGATGATGACGTGGAACAATGTGGATTTGCCCGAGCCCGTCTTGCCCGCGACCAATCCGTGCTGTCGCGTGCCCTGGCCGAGCGCGAGATATTGCAGTTTTGTGGCTCCGGTGCGACCGACTGGAATGCGCAATTCGCGCGTGGTGTCGAGCGACCATATCTCTGTGTCGGTTGGAGCAACCTCCACGAATGGCATTTCGACGCGATACGAATCCACGCTGGCTTTGCCGATCTTTTGTAGCAATTCGGTGGTCAACTCTGCGTTTGGCGGCGCATCCAGAAGCAGCCTCACACCCTCCCAATTCGTGTTCGCTGCCACAAAACCATCTCCGCGTGGGACGAGGACAAGCGCATTCTTGCGCAGTTCGTCCGGTACCAGTTCCAGTGGCGCTGGCTTGCGTTGATCCCAGTGGATCAGGGTATGCACGCCGCAGCGTGGACCGCTGGCGATGATGTTTTGCAATCGCTTTACAGCCACGTCGCTGAAATTTACCGGGAAATCCGCGATGACGAGGAATTGATATTTTTCCGAAAGCCGTCCGGCTTGGGCATTGTATTCTGCAAGGGTTGCATACTCGTTGCGCAAATACATCTGCGTCACCTTCTCGATGTGCTCGTTCAGGTCTGCAAGCCGTTGTTCAAATTGCGCCTGCTGCGTCCAGATCCGGCTGTTGATCACGCGCTCCTCGAAATCCGCGAGATGCATGATGCCAGCAAAATTCTGTCCGAGGCCGACGGGGTCGAAGATTGTGAATGAAACGTGACCCGGCGGCGACACTGTGAGCAGTCGTAGAACAATGTTGTTCAGCGCACCAATAATCTGCTCGTGGCCTGAGTTCTTTGTTTCAAAAAGAACCGAGGCCGCGGAAGGAATCGAAACCAGCAGGGGAACGGTCAGGGCAGGGGGGACGTTCCAGTCGTCCCGCATCTTCAAGCCGCAGAGTTTTTCCAGATCCACCTGTAGCTCCCCGAATCTTGCTGCGTGAAGGAATTCTTCAGGCACTGAGAACTGTTGCCATCGGTCTCGTAACCACGGTGCGAATTGTTCATGCGCTGCTCGGCTTGCAGACTGAAGCCGGTTCAATGACGGGACGACTTTGCCTTGCCAGTCAGCTTCAACAGCCTTGCGCGCGTTTGCCAGCGACTCCTCCATCTTGGCGGAGTTTTGTGCGAAGTTGGTCTGGAGTTCCTTGAGACGTGCAGCGGATTCGCTGTTGAAACGCGTGGTGTGTTCCTGCTGCTCCGCATCTATCTCAAAGTTCAGGCGATGATTCCGATCCTCGTGTTTCCTGGTGGCGCGCTGGAATTGATCGTTCAACCTTTCATCCCAGCCCGAACGCAGTGTGCGCGCCTGCACCTGGATTTCCTTCCAATCCGCGTTCAATGATTGTGTGGTTTTAACAAACTCCTGCTGGGCGCGTTCCACTTCCATCGCGTGCGCAGCCTGTGACCTTGCGGCGGCAGTGTCGTAAAGTTTCCGTGCTTCTTCGAGCGCAGAAGCTGCGGCGCGGGCTGCCGGAGTGGCAAGTGTGCGACCAACAAAATACAATATAAGCACTCCGGCGAGGCTTCCTCCAGCAACCGCCCAACTGACGGGTGAAACAGAGGAAAAGTCAAATCGCCTCAATCCAGGTACGATCAGGAACGCCGCTACCAATGCAATTGGAATACAAACCCAGATCGGGAACACCCGGAAGAGGAGCGGAAGCACAAGCGCTCGGCAACGCGCAACCTCGGCGTCGGCTTTCTTGAGGCTGTTGCGGAAACGCTCGACGAGTGCGTTTTCGTCGCCGGTCAGTTCGCTCTTGGTTTCAGGGGGGACAGCCAGCAACCGCGCAAGTGAACCGTAACCTCCCAGTGCGAATCGGGCAGAGGCCTCGATTTGCTGGAGCGCGGCATTCTCATCAGCGAGGCGCGCGTTAAATGATCCAAGTTTTGCCACTGCCTCTTTGACGAGAGCATCTCGGTGGCGTTCGGCTTCGAGCAATCCGTGTTGGATCTCGATGGTACGCTGGCTTTCTTCCTTCTCAATCTGTGTCAGCCGCTTGGTGCGCGTGGAATAAAATGCCTTGGAAAGACGCAGCTTTCGGGTTTCGTACGTGGACTTCGCCTTGTCGCGCCGGGCTGAAGCATTGGATTCAACCGCTCCAATCCTGGTCGTCGCATCGTTGCGCTCGGCGTTGATGGCCTGGTCAAACTGTGATCGAAGTTTCGCGGTTCGGGACGCGAAGTCGCGCTCCTGTGCGCTCGCGCGGTCAGAAATCTCGCGGATCGAGACGCGAAGTGACTCAAGCAGGTTGAGGCTCTGCGCCGCGCCGAGCAGTTCAGTCGCAGTCGTCGTGGATTTTGCTGAGGATGCGTTCAAGTGATTCAATGTTGGTGACGGCAGCGTTGACGCCGGATTGGAGTTCATTGAGAAAACGTTTCTCGAATTCCGAACTCTTGGCGTCGTTCCAGTACTGACGAGTATTCTCCCACTCGTTGAGGAGTTCGCGCGTGAGGGCGACCAGTCTGTTCCGACTCTCGCTCACGTTTCGCCTCCTGGAGTGGTTTCCTTTTCGGGAACAGGCGGCAGCGGCGGAAGCGTCCCTGTTGGGGATTGCTCGGCGTAAGCGGCAAGGATTTTGATGGCCTCGGCGAGGTAAGCCACCGCCCCACCAAGGTCTTTACCAATGATGTGACGGAGTTTTTCTACCTGGCGAGCGGGTGTTTCAACGCGTTGATCGTAACCGCGCTCCCATTGTTTGACGCAATCAAGGTGCGTTTCGGCTTCACGAATCGCCTCCCGGCATTTTCGCACGGCTGCTTGCTGCATGAACGAAGAGTCGCGCATGCCCGAGAGTTGTGCGCTGAAAAGTTCCTGCTGGCGCTGCTCAAGTTCTCGTCCGCGTCGGCGGATTTCATTCCTCCAGAACTCGATCCGGTCGCCTTGGAGCCAGATTCGTGTCCGCGTTACATCATCGCTGACAGCGTCCAGTATGCGATTGGCCTTTTCGCGGTACACAATGAGTCTGGCGCGGAAGTCCTCGATGGCTTCCAGTGAAGTGACTTTGGCGCGATCAGCCATGCGTGATAGTTCCGGGTTCTTCGACTTATGGGTTCATTCGCGATGCAGATTCAATGTTGGTTCAGGTATTCCTCGATCCGCTGCGCCTTCCGGAGCAGGTAGGGCGCGTGCTGGTTTGAGGATTCCATAAATTTCTTCAAGACCTTCATTGTGTCACGAAACTCGTTTGAAAATTTTTCGTGTTCCTGATCCTGCCAGGTGTCGCCGAGCGCGGTGAAGCGCGCCTGCAACAGCGCCAGGCGATTTTGCAGTTCGATGTTGAAGCGCTTCAACTCTTCGGCAAACCGGCGGACTTCCCCGGGATCCATGACGGCTTGTGACATGTTCGTTCCTCTCGTCTCTATTGTTTATGATGGTCGTCGCCAAAACGTAACAGAGCGCATCGCAGGCTTCCAATGGAATTACGGCGGGCTGAAGCCACAGCAAGGTTGGAGTTCGAGCTTTAGCTTGCTCGGGGGAACAGGCTAAAGCCTGAACTCCAACGGAACGCGCTGCGTCAGGATGTGCTTGCGCCCGCCACGAGTTCTCCAATTCACCTTTTCATTGCCGCACATTTCCCTAAGCTGGCGGCCATTGGAGTTTGAAATGAGAAAGACAAAAATCATCGCCACACTCGGCCCTGCCACGGATTCCGTGGAGGTTATCACATCGCTCATTGCTGCGGGGGCGAACATTTTCCGCCTGAACATGTCGCACGCGCCCCACGACTGGGTGCGCCGTGTCGTGCAAAACATCCGTGCCGCAGCCAGATCGCAGGCACGCTTCGTTGGCATCATGATGGACACACAGGGCCCGGCCATCCGTACCGGCGATCTTCCAGTGCCACTTGATCTCAAACCCGGCCAGAAGTTTACACTTACCGTGCGCGGTGAGCGCAGCGAGGAGGAACGTTCCGTGGATGTGAACTACGCGAACTTTGTCAACGACATCAGCGTTGGAGACACGGTGCTGCTCGACAACGGCGCCATCCAGATGAAGGTGCTCGCCAAGGACGGTAACAAGGTTGAGTGCTCCGTGCTCACGGAGGGGACGCTTGGCAGCCGCCGCCACATCAACCTGCCTGGCGTCAAAGTCAGCCTGCCTGCTCTTACCGCCAAGGACATCAAGGATGTTCAACTGGGTCTCGAACTCGGTCTGGACTTCATTGCCCTCTCTTTTGTTCGCGAAGCCCGCGATCTCCTGCAGCTCCGCGAATATTTTCACGAGGGCAAACCGCATCCTCGTGTCATCGCCAAGATCGAAGACCAGCAGGCCGTGAAGAATCTTGAGGAAATTGTCCGTGAGGCTGATGGCGTCATGGTGGCACGCGGCGATCTCGGAATTGAAATCCCATATGAGGAACTGCCCATCGTGCAGCGGCGCATCGTGAAAACCTGCCTGCGCGTCGGCAAACCCGTCATCGTCGCAACGCACATGCTCGAAAGCATGATCGAGTCCCCCATGCCCACGCGTGCCGAAGTC
>CAYSDO010000369.1:0-4617 GCA_964429665.1 uncultured Bifidobacterium sp. | reverse complement strand
GCCATTGACCACGGTGGTTGGAGCGCACAGCAGTTCAGCTATCTGGTCACATTCGAGATGGTCACGGCGATGATCTGTTACGTTCCGGTGGCGCATCTTGCGGACAAGCATGGTCGCCGTCCGTTTGTGCTGGCGACCTTTGTTTTCTTTACGTTGTTTCCGCTCACCCTGATCTGGGCGACAAACTTCTGGCTGCTGGCGTTGGCGTTTGTGGTGCGCGGGTTGAAGGAGTTCGGTGAACCGGCGCGCAAGGCGCTCATCATCGGCGAGGCGACGCCGGAACTGCGGGCGCGAACTTACGGTGCGTATTATCTCATCCGGGATTGTGTGGTAACGAGCGGATCATTCTTGGGCGCGTGGTTGTGGAGCATCAGCCCGCAGGTGAATTTCCTCGGCGCGGCGGTCTGCGGCGCGCTGGGGACGATCTGGTTTTGGAGGAGATACTGTTTCAGCCATAGGAGTCCAGCTAACAAATGACGTAAGATTTCTTCGGCGTTTCATGTCGAGATGACCAGTTCACATGCTTTCCCCCCTTGCTAAGAAAGTTTTTTCTTCGCAGAATCCACGTGCTGGTTGAAACAGAAATCACTCACATGAGCAACGTGGCAAATCTCGAAGTGGACGGGAAAAAATATTCACTGCCGGTCGTCTCCGGCACTGAGAATGAAAAGGCCGTGGACATTTCGGCGCTGCGTGCAAGCTCCGGATACATCACGCTCGATGAGGGCTATGGCAACACTGGAGCGTGCCTGAGCAAGATCACTTTCATCGATGGCGAGACAGGAATTCTTCGTTACCGGGGCATTCCTATCGAGGAACTGGCCGAGAAATCCACATTCGTTGAGACCGCGTATCTGATCATTTACGGCAAACTTCCAACGCATGAGGAACTCAGGCGGTTTTCCGACCTGCTCACGGCTAATCAGAATCTACACGAGGACATGAAGTATCACTTCGAGGGGTTTCCGTCCTCCTCGCATCCGATGGCGATACTATCGGCGATGATCAACGCAGCGAGTTGTTTCTATCCCGAATTGATGCAGGGCGACCGGAGCAATTTTGACCTCCATGTCGCCAGGTTGATTTCGCAGGTGCGGACGATTGCGGCGTTTTCATACCGCAAGACCGTGGGCCGACCGATCATTTATCCAAAGAACGCCTACAAATACACGGCGAATTTCCTGCACATGCTGTTCTCTGATCCGTACGACGATTACGAGATCAAGCCAGAGGTGGTGCGGGCATTGGATTTGATTTTTCTGTTGCACGCGGATCACGAACAAAATTGTTCGACCTCGACCGTGCGCATGGTGGCGTCCAGCCAGGCAAACCTTTACGCCAGTTGTGCGTCCGGCGTGTGCGCGCTGTGGGGACCGCTGCACGGAGGTGCGAACCAGGCCGTCGTGGAGATGCTCAAGGATATTCATCAATCCGGCGATGACGGCTCGAAGTTCATCAGGGACGCAAAAGACAAAACCAGCGGACGCAAGCTCATGGGCTTCGGCCATCGTGTTTACAAAAACTACGATCCACGCGCCAAGATCATCAAGAAGGCGTGCGACGAGGTTCTTGTCTCGCTCAAGATTGATGATCCGTTGCTGGAGATTGCCAAGAAGCTTGAGGAGGCTGCGCTGAAGGATTCGTATTTCGTGGAGCGCAAGCTGTATCCCAATGTGGATTTTTACAGCGGCATCATCATGCGCGCGCTGGGCGTCCCGGTGGAAATGTTCACAGTGATCTTTGCCATTGGACGCATGCCAGGCTGGATTGCGAACTATAAGGAAATAGCCGAGGAAACAAAGAGCCGCATCTGTCGCCCGCGTCAAATTTACACCGGCCCTGCCTTGAATCATTACGTTCCCATTGGCGGGCGCGAGTAGCCGGCAGATTGTATTTGAATTGAACAAGCCTGTAACTGGCGCTTTGGCCGGGCGGTGGCATAGCTACTTCCTGCTGGAGACGTTTTGGAGCTCTGGCAAACCCAGTCCTTGGCATGGTGTCCGCTTATCGATGGAGGATTGCCGTTGCAAAGGAATGTCCCGGCGACCTTTTTGCCCGCTGAATGAAAAAAATTCTGGTCATAGATGACGAAGTATGGTTGCGCGAGATGGTTCACATGGCGTTGAGCCAGCGTGGCTATGAAGTGATTGAGGCGGTGAACGGAGCTGTTGGAGTTGAAGCCGCCGGTCGCGATCATCCCGATTTGATTTTGTGCGACGTCAACATGGACAAGATGGACGGCTACGCCACGTTGTCCGCACTGCAAAGCAAACCCAACACACGTCACATCCCTTTCATCCTGATGACCGGTCTGGCAGGACCCGATGGCATGAGGCAGGGCATGGAACTTGGCGCGGATGATTATCTTCCAAAGCCGTTCACTCTGGAACGCCTCTACGCGGCGGTGGACACCCGGATCAAGAAGGCTGAAGAAGTTCAGAACACAATCCGGGGCAAGCTTGATGCCCTGCGTGACAGCATCAGCCTTGCGCTGCCCCATGAATTCAAGACGCCGTTGAATGGCATTCTCGCGTTCGGACAAATTCTTGCTGCGGACCCGGGTTCGCTCCAGCCCGAGGAAATCGCGGAGATGGGGCAGACGATTTACGAGTCCGGACGGCGGCTGGAGCGGCTTGTGGAGAACTTTGTCATCAATTCACAGCTGGAAATCATGGCTGCGGACAACTCCTACGCCGTAACGCTGCAAGCCAAGCAAACCGAGGCCCGCGCTGCTGCCGCTGTCATTGAGCGGGCAGTGCGAATTGAGGCGAGCGATGCACGACGGGCCGGCGACCTCGTTCTGAATCTAGCATCGTGTGCAGTCCCGATGTACGAGGACTACCTTAAAAAAATCGTGGCCGAGATCACGCAGAACGCGTTCAAGTTTTCCAAGAGTGAAACTGCGGTAACGGTTGATCTCCAGGAAGACTCTGATACGGTGACGCTAACGGTGGGAGATGCCGGGGCAGGTTTTTCCACTGAGAAATTGCGCGAAATTGGCGCCTATATGCAGTTCGATCGGAAGCGCAACGAGCAACAGGGCATGGGTCTCGGCCTGAGTATCGTGAAGCGCTTGACGGAATTGCATGGCGGCAAGCTGGAGATTCAAAGTGAGCCGGGGCGGGGCAGTCGCGTCAGCATTCGCCTTCCGAAAAAGCGGGCAGCCTGAAGTCGCTCAGAACGGAAGTCGCGCGTAAAGATCCACCAGCCCGGGAATCTTGTAGCTTTTTGAGAGCGGCAGGCCGTCCACGGCGACGTGCGAGATAGACAAAACAAGCACCAACGCCACCACCGGCGCGAAATCCACCCTGCCAATGCGCATCGGTGTTTTCGCAATCGGACGCAACACCAGGCGCGCCACTCCGTTCACGTAATGCCAGAAGCCGTGGTTGCCGAAATAGACGTAACTGTTGACGAGGTGAAGCAGCAGCACTGCGGCGATCAGATATTTCCAGACGAAATAACTCGCGATGCCGATGACCAGCGCCTGTTCGAGACGATGCATTGCAGCGAATCTCGTTGGCAGGAATCCCCAGTGCGTCAGCGGCCAGCTTATCAGCCACCAGAGCAACGTTGAGCCCACCAGCGGCAGAATCAATTTCAGAAACACGGGCCAGTTGTTCACCGCACCCAGATGTTGCCGTGCGAAATGTTGGAATGGTGCGGCCTCCGGTACGCCTGGGTTGACCAACGAGAGCAGCAACATCCACAGGTGAAAAATCCACAGCACCACCCCGAAGCTCAATAACGAATAAAGGAACATCTGCGACAGGTCCTCCACCCGGAAGACCACTGACACCACGCCTGCTTTGAGTATCCCGGTCCAGAACACCGCACTGGCGATGAAACGGTAGAGAAATACGCGCGCAACCAGCAAAGTGCCGAGTCCGGCGAGATAGTGCCAGCGCCGTGCCAAAGGCGGATCTGCGCGACGCAAAGTGCCTACAAGTGTCGCCGGCGGCGCCAGCCTCTGGGCGTTCTTAGGATACGTCCGCCAGTTGATCCAGAGCGCAAGAGCTGCCAGGTCGAGGATGAAATGGATGAGGTTGATCAGGAACATTTGAAATGGTTGTCAGGTGCGGAGGGTCAGGTATCAGATGGAAAAATAATTGTCGAACACACGAAGCATTTGAAACCTGACGCCTGACACCTCGCACCTGACACCTTCCGCTCACATCATCTTCAACAATGTATCCGCCATATCGCTCGGTGTCACGGCCACGCCGATGCCGGCGGCTTTGAACGCGGCGATCTTCGCTTCTGCCGTGCCTTTGCCACCGCTGACAATCGCGCCCGCGTGCCCCATGCGGCGTCCGGGTGGTGCGGTCGTGCCGGCGATGAAGCCGGCGACCGGCTTCTTGCAGTTTTTGGCGATCCATTCTGCGGCTTCTTCCTCCGCGCTGCCACCGATCTCGCCGATCATGATGATGCCGGTTGTCTCCGGGTCATCGTTGAAAAGTTTGATGACGTCAAGATGCGACGTGCCGTTCACGGGGTCGCCACCGATGCCGACGCACGTGCTCTGACCGACGCCGCGCGAGGTGAGTTGCCACACGGCTTCGTAGGTCAACGTGCCGCTGCGCGAGACGACTCCGATGTTGCCTTTCTTGTGAATGT
>CAYSDO010000368.1:0-4625 GCA_964429665.1 uncultured Bifidobacterium sp. | reverse complement strand
ACGATCTGTTCGTCCCAAATGAAGCATTGACGTTGGCCGTCGGGAAAAACTATCCTGCACCCCCATTTCGAGCACCCGGCCAACCGCCGGCTGACTCCCCCGGAAAGGAAGTGAATTGGTTTGACAGAGATTAAGTTAAAAAAAGGCGAACCTGTGGACAAGGCCTTGCGACGTCTGAAGAAGAAGATTGATCGCGAAGGCACGCTCCGCATTGTGCGCAGCCATCGGCATTACGAAAAACCCAGCGAAAAGCGCCGGCGTAAGCAAAAAGTCGCGCGTTTCTCAGCCATGCTGACAGCGCGTTACGCGGATCTTTGATCCTTTTCTGGATGGATTCAAACCGGGTGCGGTCGCAATAGCGGCTGCATCCGGTTGTTGATTGTTGAAGTGATGATGAACTGAACAGCACACCCGCTTCGTCGTAAAATGTATTCCCTCTCGACCTGCTGGAACTCCCATCGTCATACGGATGGACGCGCCATGTTGCGTGAGATTCGCGACCTTGGCTTTGAATACGCTGAACTCAGTCACGGCACGCGTATCAGTCTTGTTCCTGGAATTCTCGATGCGGTTAATGCGGGGGAAATGAAAATCTCCACCCTCCATAATTTTTGTCCGCTCCCGATGGGGGTGAATCACTCCGCGCCAAACCTGTATCTGTTCTCTGACGAATCACCCCGCCAACGCGAACTCGCGCTCAAGCACACATTCAAAACGCTTGAGTTCGCCGAACGCCTCAAAGCGCCTCTGGTCGTACTCCACTTGGGTAGCGTTGAGATGAAGGAGTATTCCGAAAAACTCAAGGAGATGGTCGGTGCAGGCCAAAAGGACACACCGAAATACCAAAAGTTTTGCGCCGAGGTTTCCGAAAAACGTGAAGCGAGGAAAGGGCCGTTCATCGCGCGGCTTTACGAGTCACTTAAAAAAATTGTAACCGAAGCCGAAAAGCGCGGCATCAAGCTCGGTTGCGAAAACCGGGAAGCGCTTGAGGAATTGCCGTTTGAGCCGGACTTCCAGTTGTTGTTTCATGAACTATCAAGTCCGTGCATGACCTATTGGCACGATACCGGTCACGCGCAGATCAAGGAGAACCTTGGGTTCATCAATCACGCGCAGTTCCTAGACTCCCAAAGTGAACGGCTCGCGGGGTTTCACATTCACGACGTTCAGCCGCCAGCGCGCGATCATTGTTCACCCGGCACCGGTACGGTGAATTTCTCCGCGCTCAAATCCTCTGTCCGACCCGGGCATATCAAGGTGTTTGAGTTTAGTCCTTCAATGCCGGTTGAGTTGCTCAAGAGCGGCGTTGCTCATGTGAAACAAATCTGGGGTGTATGATTGGTTGTTCGTTCCTCCCGCGTTTGATCTGTCGCAAAATGGGAAATCCTTACTGAATTGGTCGGGTATCTGAAATGACTTCTCGACGAGATGGCCTTCATTTGTAAAATACTGTTTTGATTTATGGCAACTACGATAAATACGCCGGGCGAACTGACGCACAACGAAGTCATCAAGGATGCAATCCCGACTCTGGCCGGTACTATCGCGGCCACTCTCGCCAATCCTGCTGTTGACCAGTTCAACGGCGACGACAATCAGTTCCTGAAGTTTCATGGCATTTACCAACAGGACGACCGCGACCAGCGCTCTGAGAAAAAGAAGTTCATCATGATGATCCGTGGGCGCATCCCCGGCGGCGTGATGACGGCGAAGCAATGGTGCGTGTTCGACGAACTTGCGTGGCTTTACGGCAACAACACGCTGCGCATCACCACGCGCCAGAGCATCCAATTTCACGGCGTGGTCAAAGCGAACCTTCGTTTGCTCGTCAAAAAAATCAATGATGCGTTGCTCTCTACTCTGGCTGCTTGCGGCGACGTGAACCGCAATGTCCTCGCGCCGCCGATTCCGGCTTACACGAAAGCGCGCGAACAGGTTTATCAGGATTGTGTGCGCGTGGCCGATGCGCTCACTCCCAAGACGCGCGCCTATCATTCCATCTGGATTGACGGTTTCCAACTCAAGACCGATGACCCGTTCAATCAGGCGTTCGTTGATCCGCTCTACGGTAAAACGTATCTGCCACGCAAATTCAAAGTTGCGTTCGTCATTCCACCAGTGAACGACCTTGATGTCTTCACAAACGACCTCGGCTTCATCGCTGTCGTCGAGAACGACAAACTCATCGGCTACAACCTCGTTGTCGGTGGCGGTATGGGGCGCACGCATGGGAATAAACAAACTTACCCACGCCTCGCGAGCGAACTGGGTTTCTTCACGCCGGACAATCTTGTCGAAGTTGCCAAAGCTGTGCTGACGGTTCACCGTGATTTCGGTGACCGCACCGACCGCAAACACGCGCGACTCAAATACGTCGTCGAAGAACGTGGCGCAGATTGGACGCGCGCCGAAGTCGAGAAGCGCGCCGGCATCAAACTCGCGCCGGCGAGGCCTTACAAATTCACGACCACCGCTGACGTTCTCGATTGGCACCAGGCCGTGGACGACTCGTGGTTTCTCGGCATGTTCGTCGAGACTGGTCGCGTAAAAGGCGTACAGAAAATCGCACTGCGCCAGATTGCGGAGAGATTTCTGAACATCGAATTCCGCCTGACCGCGAATCAAAACGTGATTCTCGCGAACGTCTCGGATGCAGATAAAGCGGGCATCAACACCATTCTTTCACAGCATGGTATTAAAACCGAGAAGCAGGCGAGTGTGCTGCACGCCAACTCGATGGCCTGCCCTGCGTTGCCGACATGCGGATTGGCGCTCGCTGAATCGGAACGCGCTTTGCCGGGGCTCGTTGACCGTATTGAAAAACTTTGCGGCGACCTCGGCTTGAGCAACGAGGAAATTATCATCCGTTCGACCGGTTGTCCAAACGGATGCGCGCGCCCGTACATGGCGGAGATCGGATTCGTGGGCAAAGCTCCGGGTCGTTATCAAGTCTGGCTCGGCGCGAATGCCACCGGCACGCGCTTGAATCGCGTTTGGAAAGAAACGATGAAGGAAGCCGACCTCGAAACGGAACTTCGCCCAGTGCTCACGCGCTTTGCAAAGGAACGCAACTCGAGCGAACGCTTCGGCGACTGGTGTGACCGAGTTTTCTTGAAGGAAATCGCAACCAAGAATTAATTTCCATGACTTCCGATCAAATCGCCAAAGCCAACGTCGAGCTGCGCAACAAATCTGCCCTCGACATCGTGAGGTGGGCCATCGCGCAAGCGAATGGTCGCGCCATCGTCTCGACCAATTACCGCCCCTACGAAGCCGTCATCCTGCATCTCGCGACGCAAGTGCAGCCAGACATGCAAGTGCTGTGGGCCGACCACGGCTACAATCGTCCCGCGACTTACAAGCACGCCGAAGTGTTGAAGAAGCAACTCAAGCTGAACGTGAAGGCGTTTGTGCCGAAGGTGACCGCCGCACATTACGATGCAGTTTACGGCGGCGCGCCCGACCCATCGCCCGAGAATGAACAACGCATCAAGGATTTCAGCGCGGTGATGAAGCTGGAACCGTTCATGCGCGGCATGAAGGAACTCGCGCCGACCATCTGGCTCACCGCTTTGCGGAAGGTGCAGAATCCGAATCGCGCCGGCCTCGACATCGTGGTTGAGGACAAGAATTTCAACACCATCAAGGTCAGCCCCGTGTTTTACTGGAGCGACGCCGAGATGGAAGCTTATCTCAAGCAACACAACCTGCCGAACGAGTGGGATTACTTTGATCCCGCCAAGGCGGACGAGAAGCGCGAGTGTGGTCTGCACGCCGCGTGGGGCGGAAAGGCGGCAGCGGAAGGAGTTGGTAGATAGCAGTTGGAAGATAGGGCGGTAGAACCCAACTCCCATCTGCCATCTCCTATCTCCTCGGATTTTTATGTCATCGTATCATTTAGACCATTTGCAGTATCTGGAGACGGAAGCGATTCACATCATGCGTGAAGTCGCGGGCGAATTTGAGCGGCCTACGCTGCTCTTTTCGGGCGGCAAGGATTCCATCTGCCTCCTGCGCCTCGCCGAAAAGGCATTTCGGCCCTCGGACATTCCGATGCCGTTTTTGAACGTTGAAACCGGCCACGAGTTTCCCGAGTTGATTTCTTTCCGCGACAGCCGCGCCAAAGAACTCGGCGCAAAACTCATCGTTCGCACGGTGGACGAAGCGATCGCCAAAGGCCACGCCACGCCTGCGCCCGGCGAGATCAGTCGTAACAAACTTCAGATTCCGGTTCTGCTCGGCGCGATCGAGGAATTTCAATTCGACTGCGCCATTGGCGGCGCGCGGCGCGACGAGGAGAAAGCTCGCGCCAAGGAACGATTCTTCAGTTTCCGCGACAGCTTCGGTCAATGGGATCCAAAAGCGCAGCGCCCGGAGATCTGGAATCTCTACAATGCCCGCGTCAATCCGGGCGAAAACATGCGCGTGTTCCCGCTCTCGAACTGGACCGAGATGGACGTCTGGCAATACATCAAGCGCGAGAAGCTGGAAGTGCCGATCATTTATTTCAGTCACGAGCGCGAATGCTTCCGTCGCGGTGGTCAGTGGTTGCCCGTGCCGCCCGCCCGCACGGACTCAACCAAGCCCGATCCCTATGCCGGCGCGCGTCCGAAACCGACCGAGCC
>CAYSDO010000367.1:0-4656 GCA_964429665.1 uncultured Bifidobacterium sp. | reverse complement strand
AAAGATAAATACGCCAACACCAACTCCGCCGGCGCCGGGCCGATCGGTCTGCAAATCCATCCCGGCCTCGCCATGAAGGTCGAGTTCCGCAATCTCCGCGCAAAATCGCTGGATTAGCCTCCGTCTGCGGGCGGGGCGCAGTTTTATCCGGCGCGTTTCATCGAGAGTCGCGTGTCACTCGCGTGTAGTTCAGATAATCGGTCCCGTTCACGATGGAATGGGAAAGCTCCAATTGATAGTCACCGCGCCCGGTGCGGACTTGTGTTTGATGGACGAACTGCTGCACGTCAACCGACCTTGGTGACGGTCCGTCACGGAGCAATTCCTTCAGCACGCGACCATTCATGGAATCGGGAGGTTTGATTCCATTGAGGTAGCACAGCGTGGGTGCGAAATCAGCGTTGCCACTGGACACATCGCTCACAACACCTGATTTGATGTCCGGCCCTGCAGCGATGAGCGTATTGTGAACATCATACGGACTGCTGGTGCCGTGTCCGGCGGGTTCGTCATCCTTCTGGCTTGTAGTGCCCTTGTAGCCGTGTTGATTTGCTGCGGTCGTCCAGTTGGCCGAAACCAAAATGTCCGCGGCGCGCGGGTGTGTCCAATGCGCAAGATCGAATGAGAGCGTGCCAGTCACCACCCCGACAGCCTGGTCATGCTTTGCTGGTCGGGTGAAAATCGCGCCCACCCACTCGGTCATCTGCAATCGTTCCACGATGCGACGGATTTTCTCCACGTCGTGATTCTTCACGTAGATCGCACCTTCGACGATGAAGGCATCCTTCGATTCAACCTCCTGCTTGAGTAACGTTTCAAGACCGAGCTTGCTGTCATGGGTTGAGAAACCGTGGTCGGACGTGACAAAAATATTCACCTTGTCCTGCAAGCCTCTTGTCGCAAGCGCGGCGACGATTCGCCCGATCTCCGCGTCAACTTGGCGGATGGCCTCAAGCGTCAGAGGCGCACCGACCCCTTGCTCGTGCTGCGTGTGGTCAGGATCGGACAACCACATCAGTGTGACGTTGGGCTGAATGTCATCCAGGCCGATGCGCAGGTAAGCGTCCACAGCACGGCGATTGCGGAGCGTGTTCGGGCTGGCGTCCGGCGGGACAGGCCCAAGGATTTCCTTCACGCGTGGTTGCAGGGAGGAAGGAAGGACCAACTCGCTATGAATGATGCCGCCGCCTTTAATCTTGTGATTGAGCAGATATGCGGAGCCGCTGGATCCGGAACTGACGGCAAGGAGTTTTCTCCCGCCTTTCTCCAATACCTCGCCCAGCGACGGCACTGTGAGCAAGTGACCGCCGGTGGCGGCTTCGATTCGTTGCAGGTGGGCGGCGTTGCCCGTGTTGAATTTTGTATCCGCAGAGATCTCCGGAAAATAGACCGAATTCCCCATCAACCCATGACGCGTGGGGTAACTGCCGGTCGCAATCGAGGCCGCATTAACACGCGTGACCGTCGGGAATACCGAGTGATGATTCTTGCAGACAACTCCCCGCTCGCCGAGGGCGTGCAGGTTCGGCATGAGTTCAGGCGTGACATAATCCGGTCGCAACCCGTCCAGCACGATCACCAGCGAGGAATGATCCAGCCGGGCAGCGTTAACCGGTGGACCCACGTGCCGGCAACCGGAACCAGACACAAGCACCACGGTAACGAACAGGATGACAATTGCCATGACTCGGCAGGCCGGACGACATCGTTCACTCATCTCAACAAGTGTGGCAGTCGGAACAACCGGGTCAAGGGCAGGGTTGGCGGCAAGGCTCTTGTGATTCTTTTCAAACGTTGGCATTCCGATAACGTGCTTGCCTCCGGAAACGTATTGATCTAAGAAACAGTTGCCACAATAACCGGAAACCAAACCATGACCACCTCGAATCGCTTTACCCGTCGTCAATTCCTCAAAGCCTCCGCCGCGCTGGCCGTTGCCGCGCCGTCCATTTTGCCATCGTCTGTCTGGGGTGCAGCAAAAGGGCCCAACGACCGGCTCACGCTCGGCTTCATCGGCATGGGCAAACAAAACAGCGGCCTGCTCAATGGTTTTATCCACAACAAGGAAACGCAGGTGGTCGCGGTGTGCGACGTGGATACGACGCGCCGTGAGAACGCGAAGAAGACGGTCGAGGATTATTACGCGAAGCAAACCGACAAAGGCACGTTCAAAGGTTGTGACACTTACAAAGATTTCCGTGAATTGATCGCCCGGAAGGACATTGATGCCGTGGTGGTCGCCACGCCGGATCATTGGCACGCACTTATTGTGATCGCCGCCGCGAACGCGGGCAAAGACGTCTATTGTGAGAAGCCGCTTTCCCTGACGATTCCCGAGGCACGCGCCATGGTGAACGCCGTACGCCGCAACAAGCGAATTTGCCAGACGGGCAGCATGCAGAGGTCGTCACAGGAATTCCGCAAAGCTTGCGAACTGGTTCGCAATGGACGCATCGGGAAAGTGCAACAGGTGATCGTGGGTGTGGGAACCTCAAGCAAGTGGTGTGATCTGCCTGAGGAACCGATGGAGCCGGGACTAGACTGGGATTTCTGGCTCGGACCAGCGCCCGTGCGACCTTACAATTCTGTACTCAGTCCGCGCGGTGTGCATAACCACTTTCCCAACTGGCGCAGCTACCGCGAGTATTCCGGCGGCATGATGACCGATTGGGGAGCACATCATTTTGACATTGCACAATGGGGACTGGGAATGGATGACAGCGGGCCGGTGGAAATCATCCCGCCGGAAGACCCGAACGCCACCACGGGCCTGCGATATCTCTACGCAAGCGGCGTGGAAATGATCCACGATACCAGCCGGGGTGGAGCGACGTTTATCGGCTCGGAGGGGAAGATATTTGTGGATCGCGGCAAATTCCAGGCGACACCGGAATCCCTCAGCGAGGAGAAGTTGGATGACAAAGCAATTCGTCTTTACAAGAGCGACAATCATTTGCAGGACTGGCTGACTTGCATCCGCAGCCGCAAGCTGCCGATATGCGACGTGGAAATTGGCTGCCGGTCGGTAACGGTGTGCCATCTGGGCAACCTTGCTTACTGGAATCACCGTCGTCTCAAGTGGGATCCGACGAAGGAACAGTTCGTTGGTGACGCAGAAGCGAACACATGGCTGGATCGCCCCAAGCGTGGGCCGTGGAAAACCTAGCTCCCGGGTGTGCCATCAAACGCACACTGGTCAGCTCGGATACTGAATGCTAGATTGCGGCAAGAACAACCGCTGGCGTTATCTTTTTATGAGAACCGATTTGACAATTGGGAGTCCGAGTGAAGGCCGCCACATTCAACGCGATGCGTGCGAACGCGCAGGCCATCGTCTCTGCGCTTTCACCTTGATCGAACTTTTGGTGGTGATCGCCATCATAGCAATCCTCGCTGCAATGCTATTGCCCGCCCTCAGCAAGGCGAAGATAAAGGCCCAAGCCATTGGCTGCCTGAACAACACAAAGCAGATCACCCTTGCATGGCACCTGTACTCAGGCGACAGCAATGACCGGGTGGCCAACAACTACGGGGTTGCTGAAACCATTGAGGCTATCGACAAAAAGGTTTTTGACAACTGGGTTAACAACGTGATGACGTGGGGCGCGGGTGCAACGACAGCAGATATCAGCAACACCAATGCGGCATGGGTACTTAGCGGCGTTCTTGGCAAATATACCAGCGGGGCCATCGGATCCTACAAATGCCCTGCTGACAATTACCTCAGCCCGGCTCAAAGGAACAGGGGGTACAGCCAGCGTAACCGCAGTCTTTCCATGAATTCGATCTTTGGTCGGTTCAGTATTGGCAACGATCCCACAGCCCAGGGCCTCAATTGGGGTTTCAGTGAGTACAAGCAATACCTCAAGCAAACCCAGGTGCCACGCCCATCCAAGACATGGCTGCTGCTGGACGAACATCCGGACTCGATCAACGACGGCTACTTCATCAACAACCCTGGCGCTTCAGCCTGGCAGGATATTCCGGCCTCCTATCACAACGGGGCGTGCGGATTCTCCTTCGCTGACGGACATTCCGAGATCAAGAAGTGGAAGAGCGCGACCTCGATTTACAGTGCTGTACAATTCAATTATCCAGCAACCAAGACTTTTGATGCGGCTGGCAGGGATGATTTGGCCTGGTATCTCGAACGAACCGGCTACGTCCAAGTCAATGGTGGCAGGCCGATGTTCAACTACTAGCACGCACGCGCTGAACGGTCATGGCTTGGCCGGCCTTTCAAACTTCTCATGAAGTTTCTCATGCAGGATTCGCTGGTCATCCTCGCTCAGATCTTTGAGATATTCCTTCACCAGTTCGTTTGCGCGAAAGGTTTCCGCGCGCTTCACTGCGGACTGAAACTCATCCTCGGTTTTCCAGAACGATTCGCCTGAGTCAAACATCATCCACGGCTTGGGTCGCATGTTGCCGTCCTTTTTCCGATACTTCACACCATCCACAAGCGACGATCTCCCCACGAAGCGCCATGTCCGATCAAAGAAAACCCGGTTCGCGCGAAGCGTTTTGCCCGAGTCCTCGTAGCGCACCCACACCGTGAACGATGCGGTGAACAGCTTTTCCCGGGACGGATGATCGCGAAAAGTTCCCATGTCATTTTCCGGCTGACCCGAACTACGTGAAGCCTTCACCGAGACT
>CAYSDO010000366.1:0-4677 GCA_964429665.1 uncultured Bifidobacterium sp. | reverse complement strand
GATCGAACTGCTCGTGGTCATTGCCATCATCGCGATTCTCGCGGCAATGTTGTTGCCTGCTCTCACCAGAGCCAAAGCCAAAGCTAAAGACATCGCCTGCCTGAACAACCTGAAGCAACTCCAGATCTGCTGGCTCATGTACGCGAGCGATCACAACGATCTTCTGCCACCAAATCAGTCGGTTTACGACATTAACACCGGGAATCCGAGTCCCGGCGCGCAACTGAGTTGGACATGGTGCCCGGGCGTCACGCGCTATGACATCGGCACCTCAAACATCGAAGCGGGTGTTCTGTTTCCGTATAACCGTTCAACTGCCATCTATCATTGCCCGTCCGATCAATCCGAGGTGATGACACGTAGCGGACAAAAGCTGGGAATGCCAAAGACCCGGTCCTATAACATGAGCATGTCTGTGAACGGCCTCCCATTCAAGAACACAGGCGACCCAGGCCTCGATTCAATGCCTCACTTCAAAAAACTCACCGACATCTCTCGCCCTGTACCAACCTCGCTCTTTGTGTTCATTGACGTTCATGAAGACTGCATCTACGACGCATTGTTTGGAACACCGTACATGGAATTCTGGGGCGACCGGCAGGAGTGGTGGGACATCCCCGCCAACCGCCACAATCAAGGCTGCCATTTTTCCTTCGCCGACGGACACGTCGAACGCTGGCGCTGGCAGGTGCCAAAAACAGTGAAAGCATTTCTCGCCGCGCAGAGAGTCACCTCGGACGAGCTGGCTGACTACCGCCGCTTTCAAACTGGCTTCAAGCAATACAACAATCAGTAGCGATCTGACGATGGGAGACAAATCGGTTCTGGCAATCTACAAACAACCTAGCCAAACATTTTGCGTCATGATTGATGCCCTGAACCTTTCTGAATTGGAAAAGATGGCAAAGGAAAAATTGCCGCAGTCTGCACACGATTACTACGCCAGCGGCGCCTGGGATGAGGTCACGCTCCGCGAGAATCGCGCCGCCTTCGATTACATCAAGGTTCATTATCGCGTGCTCGTTGATGTTAGTCGGCGCGATCTGTCCACGACGCTGTTTGGACGGAAGATTGCCATGCCGATACTCATCGCGCCGACCGCGTTTCACAAACTGGCGCACCCGGATGGCGAACTCGCAACTGTACGCGCGGCGGGTGCGGCAGGCACTACCATGGTCTTGAGCAGTCTTTCGACGACATTGGTGGAAGATGTGGTGCGCGCAGCTACAGGACCAGTCTGGTTTCAACTCTACATCAACAAAGACCGGGGCTTTACGCGCGATCTCGTGGCCCGGGTTGCAGCCGCAGGTTGCGAAGCGTTGATGCTGACGGTGGATACGCCAGAATGGGGACGACGCGAACGCGACGTGCGAAACAAGTTTCATCTCCCGCCGGGACTCGCCGCAGTGAACCTGCTGCCATCCAACGAGCGGGGCGAAGTCATCAGCCAGACTGGCGCGGGCATGGGCCAGGCGTTTGCTTGGATGCTTGATGCGTCGGTGACATGGAAGGACGTGGACTGGCTGCGCTCACTCACCAAGTTGCCGGTCATCCTCAAAGGCATCTGCCGTGCGGATGATGCGAAGCGCGCGGTGGAAAACGGCGCGAACGGTATCGTCGTCTCGAACCACGGAGGACGCCAGATGGATACCGCGCCCGCGACGATTGAGGTTTTGCCCCGGTGCGCTGATGTCGTTGGAGGGCGTGTGCCAATACTCATGGACGGCGGCATACGACGCGGGTTGGACGTGCTGAAGGCACTTGTGCTCGGAGCAACAGCGGTGCAAGTGGGACGTCCGGTCTTGTGGGGACTTGCCGCAGGCGGTCAGGCAGGCGTCGAATCCGCGCTGGGTTTACTGCGCCAGGAGCTTGATCTGGCAATGGCCCTGGCTGGTTGCATAGACATGAAATCAATCACGCGCGATCTGGTAGCGACCTGAGTTGAGGCGAATTCGTTGAAACAAAAAACAAAAGAAACGGTTGGCAAATTTGGCTGCAAAGGGTTATCTGCTTGTCGAAGTTGTTAGACCATGAAAATCACAGACATTTTGAGGGCGGAGCACACGGTGTTTCATCATTTATTTGACCACATCGAAACAACCGTGCCCCGGCTCAAGTCCCTGGCCGAGGTTAAGTCGCTGGCGCTGCTCGTGGACAAGGTCACTTCACCTCACTCGAAGACCGAGGATGAATTGTTCATCGAACCGCTGGAACATTGCTTTGATCAGATGGGCCAGGGCGAAACCTTCCATGACGAACACGAGTTGATCAATGAAATGCTCATGAAAGCCGGCAAGGCCAGAGACCTGAAGACGGCCAAGAAATTTCTGATCGTCGCCATCGTCGCATCCCGCAAACATTTCGACAAGGAGGAGCGCATCGTTTTTCCAATGGCAGAACGCGTCCTGAAGGCAAAAACGTTGACCGAGATTGGCGAGGCTTGGATGAAGCGGCGCGCCACGGCACTGAAGTAATCGTGGCTATCTCCAACCCACGGCGACGGGCAAACACTTCACATTGTTGACTCGATTCAATCGTATTGCCACCCTGCCATCATGACCTCAATCAAAAGCCGGGTGCGTTCCTTCAGACTTCATGGCATTTTCGTTTCAGTCGCCCTAGCCATCGGCATGTTTTCGGCAAAATCAGATTGGACAGACTTCCGAGGACCACGCGGCGATGGCAATGTCTCCGCACCGGGCGACGCAAAACTCATCGGCTTTCCGGTGACCTGGAGCGAGACCAACAACATCAAATGGAAAACAGAAATCCCGTTTCGCGGCTGGTCCACGCCCATTGTACTGGGCGGACAGGTCTGGATAACGACCGCAACTGAACAGGGCAACGACTACTTCGCCATCTGTCTGGACAAGGAGAACGGCAAAATTATCTTCAACGAAAAAGTCTTTCACACAGACAATCCCGAACCGCTCGGCAACGGTGCTTCGATGAACAGTTACGCCACGCCCTCGGCGACGATCGAACCGGGCCGGGTTTACGTTCACTTTGGCAGCGCTGGAACAGCCTGCCTCGACACAAAGACCGCCAAGGTCATCTGGAAACGCACCGATCTGCCTTGCCGACATTATCGCGGTGCGTCTGCGTCACCTGTGCTATTTGAGAATCTGTTGATCGTCACATTTGATGGAGCCGACCTGCAATACACCGCAGGACTCGACAAGCAAACAGGGGCGACCGTTTGGAAAACAAACCGCTCCGTCGCTTGGAATGACGAGAACGCACCAGATGCCATGACCCGCGAAGGCGATCACCGCAAATCCCACGGCACGCCGTTGCTCGCGACTGTCGCAGGCAAACCGCAATTGATCAGTGTGGGCGCCAAAGCGTCTTACGGCTACGACCCACGCAACGGCCACGAACTCTGGCGGGTGGAATATAACGACTGGTCCAGCGCTCCCCGGCCATTGTTTGAAAAGGACATCGCCTACGTGGTTACCGGCCTCACGAAAAGAGAACTCCTGGCAATAAAAGCCGACGGTCATGGCAACGTCACCGACACGCACGTCGTGTGGAAACTTGCCAACAGAATCGGGAAATACGCGTCTCCCCTGCTTGTGGATGGATTGATCTACACCGCGTCTGACGAAAGCTTCGTCACCTGCATTGACACTGCCACAGGACAGGTTGTCTGGTCGGAGCGCATAGGCGGCAAATACGCAGGTTCGCCAATCTACGCCGATGGCCGGTTGTATTTCTTCAGCCAGGATGGCTCGACCACGGTGCTCAAGCCCGGACGCACCTTCCAAGTATTGACGAGCAACAAACTGGACGCCGGCTTCATGGCCTCACCCGCAGCCGATGGCAAAGCCTTGTTCCTGCGAACCAAAACGCACCTCTACCGGGTTGAAGCAATGGGTGTCCCCTGATTTTCGCCAGCCGGCTTTCTCGGTGTAAAGCTACGATTAATTTGCGCCAGGTGTCATGAGAGGATTGGCCGGCACGGTTCGCCGCCTTCAGGTCGTGCATGTTGAGGTGGCAAGGCGCACGCGCAGACCTTTCTTGCCAAGCAACAGCGCTGTGCTGTCAATTACCGTGCCGAGTCATGGACGTGATAGCAGCCCATACTTTTCCACCCAACCGAGGGCGCGAGCAGTTTGACTCTTTCCAGATTTCATTTCTGAAACGGGTGGCGGTTAGTCTGGCCAATCACGAGCGAATGTCGAATAATCGAAACAGTTTGAGACTCAATGTTGCCTTTATGAAAATAATCGCATTCGGTGCCATTGGCGTTGCTGCTTTGGTTTTGAATCAGATAACAAGCAGCGGCGTAGATGCCCGGACTCCAGCCACATTGAAGGTGGCAGCCGTTCAGATGCGGTCCTCGCGGAACCTTGAGGACAACCTTTCCCGTATCACCAATTCGATCAGCCGGTGTGCTCAAAATGGGGCGCGCGTGGTGGTCTTTCCGGAGTGCGCGCTATCGGGATATTTCGAGGATTCCGTGACCAATCTCTCTGCCGCACAAATCACAAGCGCGGAGCAACAACTTGCCGAGGCGTGCCGGCACGCCGGGGTTTACGGGATCATTGGCAGCGCATGGCGTGATGGCAGAAAACTTTTCAATTCGGCATTGATCATCGCACCCAATGGCAAAGTAATCGAGCGTTACCACAAAAACCAGCTTGCCGAGCGCTGGCCGGAGCCGGGCGATCACCT
>CAYSDO010000365.1:4473-4681 GCA_964429665.1 uncultured Bifidobacterium sp. | reverse complement strand
GCCACTTGTGGATTGAACCGAAGCGGCTAGTCGTTGTGTAAAGGTAGAGAGTCGCTCCTTCTTAAAAACAGGAGTTTTTACGAATCTTTCAATTCCTTCCACCAAGCCGGCGATGGCAGCTAGATTTTCCGTGCCCGCGCGGCGTTCGTTTTCGTGGCCACCGCCAAAAAGAATCGGATCAGGAAGCAGTGGCGAGCGGATGTAGAGC
>CAYSDO010000365.1:0-4463 GCA_964429665.1 uncultured Bifidobacterium sp. | reverse complement strand
CTTTGGCCCGTGAAACTTGTGAGCGCAAACGGAAACAAGGTCAGCATTGAACTGTTCCATTCCTGAAACAGGCTCTTTGCCGAACCATTGCACCGCGTCCGTGTGGAACACCACGCCTCGCTCGCGGCAAATTTCCCCCAACTCAGCTACGGGCTGGAGTGTGCCTATCTCATTGTTGGCCGCCTGTACGGAGACAAGGATGGTGTCGTTCTTGATTGCCTTATTAAGGCTTTCTGGAGAAACGCGGCCTTCTCCATCCACAGGTAGAACAGTAAGTTCAAATCCTTCCTTCCGGGCCAGATACTCGAACGCGTGCAAGACTGCGTGATGTTCCACGGCGGAGGTAATGATGTGACAGCCTTTGTCCCGAAGCATCCGGGCGGTGCCGAATATGGCGAGGCAGTTTGACTCAGTTCCACCGCTGGTGAAGATGATTTCGCTTGGTTTCGTTCCAAGCGCGTGTGCTGTACGATCCCGCGCATCATCCAAGGCAGCACGCGCCCGCTGGCCAACGTGATGAATGCTTGAAGGGTTTCCCCAAACCTCGCCGAGGTACGGCAGCATGGCATCGCGCACCGCCGGATCAAGCGGAGTAGTCGCGTTGTAATCGAAGTAGATGGTACGTGGCATGGCTAGTAAATCGCGGTTTCGCTATGAAACCCTGGCGGCGGCGAGGCTGCATTGGAAAAACGGTCTTCTGACCACGGATCAGCAGTGTTCGAATAACCTCGCAGCTCCCAAAAACCAAGAATGTCACGATCCATGAAGGTAATCTCGCGGATGAATTTCGCGCCCTTCCATGCGTAGCGCTTGGGAATGATCACACGCGCAGGGCCTCCGTGTTCCTTGGTAAGTGGCTTGCCGTTCCATGAATGAGCGATCAACACGTCGTCATCCATGCAGACATCAAGAGGATTGTTGGTTGAGTATCCGTCGTAGCTCTTGAAGAAAACGTGCGAAGCGGCGGCAGTTGGCCTTACCAGATCAGCGATTGTGAAGAACGAGACACCAGTGAACCGCATGTCGAACTGGCTCCATGTGGTGACACAATGAAAGTCGCTAACATCGGTGAATTGAGGCAGCGCCAGAAGGTCCCTCCACGACAAGGTCAGTGGATTATCGACCTTGCCGCCGATTTTCAACTCCCAATTCTCCAACGAAACCTCTGGTTGCACGCCAAGATCAAGCACTGGAAAGTTGTGAACCTGTCGCTGTCCCGGCGGCAACCGGTCTTTCGAACGTGTGAAAGGCTTCGCTTTCCCAGCCAGTTTGGCGGCCCAGCGTTCTTTCGCGGCAATGTAACTTTCTTTCATGCGTCGGGTGGAGAATAGCGGGGACTGATTCCAACACCAACTCCGTTAACACGGACCTGAATAAAGAATCTCGATGTCCAGCCACGCTTGCGTTCGCGGCGTTGCTGGGAAATACTCGCGTCGTGGAACTGACGATCACACAACTCACCGAAAAGCTCGTCGCGTCGTATGCCCGCGTCGGTGGCATCAATCATCTGGATGGGAAAAACCTTCCGTCCAAGCAGCGCATTGCCGCCTTGACGCAGAGTTTGTTGCAGTTGCTATTTCCAGGTTTCTTTGAAGACCAACTGATTCATTCCTCCGAGATCAAGGTGGAAACCGCTGCCCGCTTGGACGGCGTGCTGGGTTTGTTGGAAGACGAAATAGCCAAGAGCCTCGAATATAATCCGCCGGCGGATCATCCCAAAATCAAGCTCCGTTCGCTCGCGCACAGCCTCACGGTGGAATTTCTTGGCAACCTGCCTCGCATCCGGGAGTTGCTCCAGACCGACACCGAAGCCGCCTTCAATGGAGACCCTGCGGCGTTGAGCAGGGAGGAAGTCATTGTTGCGTATCCGTTCATTGAGGCGATAGCCGTACAACGACTCGCACACGAACTTTATCAGAAGAACATAGCGCTCATTCCACGCATCATGTCCGAGTGGGCGCACGCGCGGACGGGCATGGACCTTCACCCTGGCGCAAAAATAGGAACACACTTTTTCGTGGACCACGGCACTGGCACTGTTGTCGGAGAAACGGCCGTCATCGGGAATCATGTGAAGATGTATCACGGCGTGACGCTCGGCGCGAAGTCCACCTCAGGCGGGCAACAATTGCGAGGTAAGCGACGCCACCCCACCATCGAAGACCGTGTCACCATCTACCCCGGCGCCACCATTCTCGGAGGAGACACCGTAATCGGTGCGGGCAGCACCATAGGCGGGAATGTTTTCATCATGGAAAGTGTCGCGCCGAACTCGCTGGTGATTTACGACGGATTGGACATGCGAGTTCTGGACAAAACTGAAAAGAAGACGGTGTCGGATTTTCAGATTTGATTGCGCCCAAGGACCGCAGCGCGCTTCTCGATGAACTGGGCCATGATGCTCACGGCAATTTCCGGCACAGACTTCGATCCGATCCGAACGCCCACAGGACAGGCCACGCGTGACAGTTCCTCCTGAGTCGCCAGGTTTCCCGACAGAAACTTATCCGAAATGATGCGCCACTTCCGCGCGCTGCCGATCATGCCAAGAAACTCGAATGGACGGCAAATCCAAGATTCCAGAACCAGGGCGTCGTGATTGTGACCACGGGTCACGATGAGGCCGAAGGATGGAGAGGAAGGAAGTGGGACAGTCAGGATTTCGCCCCAGTTGCCAACATGGATGGAGACAGGGCTTGGGAAATGTCCATGATTGGCCAGCTCCGGACGGTCGTCAAACACGGAGACGGCGAAGTCCAGTTGCAACGCCAGAGGCGCGACGGCCAGCGCGATGTGGCCGGAACCAGCAATCCACAACGCACAGGGCGGTGTAATGGTTTCGAGATAAAGAAAGTCATTTGTAGCGCGCGCGACGCCGTTGATCGAGGCGATTTCAAAACTGTTCGTCACGCACCACGTTTTCGCTTCTTTGCGCTCAGTCAGTCCTGTCCAAAATGTCTCACCGGCACGTTGAGCATTCGGTATGACGACACCTAAAACTTTTCCACCGCAGATCAGCCCGTCGTCCCAGCCGAAATCGTGATCGAGAACCAGCTCGAAGGTTACTGGTTTTCCGTCGCGCAACGACAGGAGAGCAAGCCGCTGCACTTCTGCTTCAAGACAACCGCCGCCAAGCGTGCCTTTAATTGAACGGTCGGCAAAGAACAGCGCCTTCGCGCCAATCTTTTGCGGACTTGATCCCTTCGCGCCGGTGATGATGCCGAGGGCAACGGGCAAGTCAGCCGCCGCCGCTGCCGCAAGCGATTGAAAGATCAAATCGTCCACGCGCAAATCTTAATCTGGCGATGGCCGATCTCCAAGACGCAAGCGGTCCGGCAGGAAGGGATCGCGCAGATTGAGCTTTGAATTGGCTGGTGCGGTTTTACACTCGCCCCACAGCAGGGAAACGCATGCGCAATACAGTACAAAAACTCGCCATCGCACGCGGTGAACAACCGGCGGAACTGCTGTTCAAGAACGCAAGGCTCGTTAATGTTCTCAGCGGTGAGATTCATCCTGCCAACGTGGCTGTGGACGATGGGCGCGTGATCGGTTTCGGCGACTACAAAGCTCGGCGCGTGATTGATCTGCGGGGAGCGTATCTCGCGCCGAGTTTGATTGACGGCCATTTCCATGTCGAAAGTTCCATGCTCACCGCACCGGAGTTCGCCCGTGCCGTTGTACCTCATGGCACCGGTGCGGTGGTGATTGATCCGCACGAATACGCCAATGTGCTTGGCCTCGACGGCATCCGCTACATCCTCGAATCGAGCAAGAATCTTCCGGTGGACTTTTTCATCATGTTGCCGAGCTGCGTTCCTGCCACGCACCTCGAAACGGCAGGCGCACAACTCACGGCGGACGATCTTAGATTGATGATCGGCGATGACCGCGTGGCAGGCGTGGCGGAACTGATGAATTTCCCCGGCGTCTATCTTGGCGCAAAAAGCGAACTGGCCAAAATTGAAGCGGGCAAAGGCAAGGCCATTGACGGGCACGCGCCGGGATTGCGTGGAAAAAACCTGAACGCCTACGTGCTCGCCGGCGTTCGCTCGGATCACGAATCCGTGGAGGTTGCCGAAGCACGCGAGAAGTTGCGTCTTGGGATGCACATCTTGTTGCGCGAAGGCAGCACCGAACGAAATCTCAGTTACCTGCTTCCGCTGATCAATGCGCACAATTCCCAGAACTGTTCCTTTGCCACCGATGACAAGCTTGCGGGCGATCTCGTTATCGAGGGGCACATTGATCACGCGGTGAGGAAGGCCATCAAGGGAGGGGTACCTCCAATGGCCGCGTTTCAGATGGCGACGATAAATACTGCGCGGCATTACCGGTTGCAGAACCTTGGAGCCATTGCGCCGCGTTATTGGGCGGACTTTGTGGTGTTTGACAACCTCAATAAATTCTCCGTCCGCCAAGTTTACAAGAAAGGCGTTCTTGTGGCCGAGAATGGGAAATTT
>CAYSDO010000364.1:0-4683 GCA_964429665.1 uncultured Bifidobacterium sp. | reverse complement strand
CCACTGCAAAATACTACACGCCCAGCCACAAGGTCATTCATGAGCACGGCATCACGCCGGACATCATTGTCAAACTGACCGACGAAGAGGAGCGCGACATCAGTGTGAAGCGCACGCCCGGCGGAGTCGAATCGCTTGATGACAAAGAGCAGGAGCGTGTGCGTAACTCCCGCGACGCGCAGCTCGAACGCGCGATTGATGTGCTCAAAGGTGTGACTTTGTTTACCCAACGCGCCCCAGTGCCACAGGAAAAAGCCAGGTCAGGCAAGATGGCCGCCAAGGGGCTGAAGCTTTAATGATCCTGCTCGCGCTCGAAACTTCCTGTGATGAAACCAGCGCCGCCGTGGTTCGCGACGGCGTTGTGCTTTCCACGATTGTTTCCTCTCAGGTCAAGATGCACGCGGAGTACGGCGGAGTGGTGCCGGAGCTGGCTGCGCGCGAGCATTTGCGGAACTTCCAGCCTGTGGTTCGTGCGGCTTTGCGCGAAGCGGGTGTTGGCGTGGAACAGTTGGATGGTGTTGCTGCCACTCAAGGACCTGGGTTGCCGACGGCGCTGCTCGTGGGTTTCAAGGCGGGGCAGGGGATCGCGTTCGCGTTGAACAAACCATTCATTGGCATTCATCATCACGAGGCGCATCTGTATTCACCGTGGATTGACCGTGGAAACGACGCCCTCGTCGCCAGTTTTTCTGACTTCCAGCCGAACGTGTCGCTCATTGTGAGTGGCGGTCACACGATGCTTGTTCACGTCGAAGCCATTCTGAAACATCGGGTGCTTGGGGGAACAATTGACGACGCTGCGGGTGAGTGTTTCGACAAGACAGGCAAGCTCATGGGGCTGGCGTATCCCGCCGGGCCGATCATTGACCGTCTGGCTGAACAGGGAAATCCAGCATCGCATAACTTTCCGCGTCCCTTGCTCAACGACTCTTCCGATGATTTTAGTTTCAGCGGGCTGAAGACATCGGTGCGCTATTTCATCCGCGATCACCCCGCGTTGCTTGATGATGCAAAGTGCATGAATGATCTTTGCGCAAGCGTTCAGGCGGCGATTGTGGATGTGCTCGTAAAGAAGACCATATGCGCCGCAAAGCGCCTCGGCGTTTGCTGCGTGACAGCTTCCGGTGGTGTGACTTGTAATCGCAGTCTTCGTGCCGTACTCGACGCAGCTTGCAGGAGAGCAAATCTGAAACTGCGGCTTGCCGAAACATCTCTTTGCACGGATAACGCCGCAATGATCGGCATCCTGGCAGAGCAAAAACTCAGACTTGGCGAGGCAGCGACAAGTGTTGATGCGGACATTGCTCCGGGGATGCAACTCGCGTAACGGCAATCGTCTCGCCTGCCGTAGAGCCGGGCATCCTGCCCAGCGAACCAGACTCAAGCAGAATTAAGGTGGTTGGAGATTTCGCAAGGCGCAGAAAACACAATGGCTTTGCCGCCGGCGGGACGCGCGTCCTACGGCAGGCAGGATGCCCGCCGCCACTACTTCCCGCGCTTTGGAACAGGTTTTGGCCTGAGCGGTGGCGGCATGGGGATTCTTGGCGGCGCGGCAGGTCTGTGCGATTGCACACCGGGTTTCGGCCAGTGCTTCTCTGCGATTTCAAGAATCTCCCCGGCTGCGTTCGCGATGCGCGCTTGAAGGGGTTTTGGCTTTGGAGGTTCACTGCTTGGCGTTTGCTCCTGCTGGTGAATCTGCATTCCTTGCAGGGTGTTCGAAAGCCAATCCTCCGCCTTTACAACCGTTTCACCAATCTTCGTCTCGGGAAATTTCATTTCACCGATGTTGAAATCTGAAAGTGATTTGAGCTTGTCCACGGTTTCACCTGCTGATCTGACAACGTCGTTCCACTTGTCGGACATGGTGGCAAACTTCTGGTAGCCGTTCATAAGCCATTCGAGCTTGCCATTCGTGATGTCGAGTAGCAGACCATGCACCGGAATCCCTGCACCGATGAGCGGACTGCTACGGATGATATCGCACGCTTTGATGACATTCTGTCGTTCGCTGGCAAACATGCCGAAGAATTCATTCACGTTGTCGGGAAGCAGATGTCTCTCGACACCGATGTTCTTGAAGCGTTCGATCAATTGCATCGTGTTTGTTTTGCACACAAGGCAATCCGAGTGGCCGATGACGGCAATCTCCTTTCCGCCTTTGACGGCGCAGGCCAGCGCGAGCGAGCGCATGGTGCTGGAGAGCGGGCTGGTGATGATGTTTCCGGCGTTGCGGAGCCAGATGAACTGCTCTTCAGGAATTCCGAGCACCTCCGGCAGGAGCGGATTGAGCCGGGCATCAATGCATGAGAGCGCGGCGACGGGCAGTTCCTCGGCGAACTCTGCGGGCCGCAGACCGGCATTGGTGTCGCCCGCCACGGCTTTGTGGTTGGCTTCGATTATGGCTTCGAAGAGGCGCATGGGATTTGTTTGGTTAAGTGTTGACCGATCATTCACCTAAAAGTCTGCCACGTCAGCAACAATATCCGACATTACAGTTTTGGGGAAGTTTTCTCGGAGGTGACTTGGGAATTCGGTTTCGTGACAGACGAATGTAGCGGTGGGCGTCCCGCCCGCCGTAGAGCCGGTGCGTCGCGCCCGGCGGAAAAGCACCCGTTGCTCGGGGGCTATTGAAATATCCATGCCTTGATTTGCTCGTGCGGTGATTCCGGGCGGCAAGATGCCGATCTCTACGGCAGTCGAGACGACCACCACTACCGCTTCCGCTCTGCAACCAATGTTGCATACGCAGCATTGAGAGCTTTGCTCCATTTTTCGGCGCGTTCACGCGAGGTTTGGTCCATGTTCGCAAACCGGTCGGGGTGACAATCCTTGATGCGATTTCGATAGGCCATTTTGATTTCAACAAGCGTGGCGTTGGCGGAGATTCCGAGGATTTCGTGCGGAGAAAGCTTTTCAGGTTCGTGAACAGGCGTTGGTTCAGGTTCGGGTTCGGGGTTAGGCTCGAATTTTCGATCATCATGCAAAAGTGGCGAAAGGATCAATCGCAACGGTTCGGAAAGTAGCACTCGCGAGTCATGTCCAATCAGCAAGACGCCATGAATCAGTAGCAGTTGCTGACGCAGTCGCGCTCGACTCATGCCTGGGCAAAGCTGCAGCAGTTCATCCAGCGTGACTGACTTGCTTTGACGGGCAAGTCGGGTCAGTGCGATTGAGCATGAGGGCACGTCAAGTCGTGCGAGATTGCGTAATCGATTAAAGTGCCGCAGTGAATCGTGAACCAATCGTGGTCCGAAACTGCAACATTCCCTGAACATCCAAAGCGGAATGTTCCCCATGTCATCGCGCCCGGAGGTAAAACTGTCGTACGCCAGCAGCGCCATGATGGCAGTTGTGATGAGCACGCTGACGACCCATGCGATGCTGGTCTGGTGAAACACCTCGAAGAGAACCATCACCACGACGACGGTAATCACGGAAAACATCAACGCCAGCAAAGCCATTCCTGCAATGAATGCCACCACGCAACAGACAGTGGAGATTGCCATCTCTGTGACCCGTTTGCGGGCGAGCCAGCTGGAGATGGTGTCTTGAGCCATTTTCAGAACAAGCGCTTTGTAACGGGGTGCGATTTTGTCTCCCCTCGTTCAATGAGCTTGATGTCACTTTTCGGCTGACTTCCTTCTGGCCAATAAATCATCAGAAGAATCCGCCCGTTTTCGAGTTCGATTGCCCATTGAGGACCGTACTCGTCTTCAATGTCGGGGTGCTTTGGGCTGATACCGGGAATATACACCACAGTTCCTTGCACATTTCGCCGTATGAGGCGTTTCACAGGGACAATATCTCCCAGCATTACCTCGACGTCTGTGCCGTGGTAAAATAATCGTGAGCGTTTTGTGGCACTAACCATTGTGAGTGGGTGGTCAAATGAAACGACAACACTTATAGATTGCTCTTTCGTAGTGAGCAACCTCGATGGAAAGAATAAATCGGCGTACCTACCAGCACCGAGTTCCACGCACCTTGACCCACGAGCGGTGCGCCCGCGTGTGAAAACGCGGTACATGCGTCAATGCAAGTGGGCCGGCATGCTCGACTGGCAGGGCGTCGCTCTGATCTCGTTTCAGAGCCGCGACTGCGAATCGTCACAGATCCAGACCGAAGATCAAAAAAACTTCTGCCACCGGTGAATCCTTCGTCAGGCCGAAGAGAGTCACCAATCCCAGGTGGGTGGTGTGTGTCGGTTTGAAAAGCAGTGTTGGTCCCAGCATTGCGGTGGTGGAATCTTCAAATTCGCCATCTTCTCGGGCGGTTTCATACTCAAGCAGGAACTCTCCGCCAATCGCGAGCCTCGAATTGATCGCGACGTAGGTCAGGGCGGTGTTGAGTTCATAGGCGTTTTCGCGTTCGTCGCCGATCTGACGCTCGAACGACAGATTCGAACCAAAGTGAAGTTTGTCAGAAAATTCATCTGCCAGCAGCAATCGGAAGAAATACGCATCCGCCTCACGTCGATTGAATTTCCAACCCGCATCAATGGTCGGGTTGAGGGGAATCTTTCCCCAATCTGCAAGGGCATGCGGAAGTTCGATCAGTGTTGCGTCGTAGTCCAACCGGCCATTTTTGAGGCTGTAGTTTAATTCGACGTCGAATTGTGTACGCCAAGGCAGTCCAAACTCGAACTCGGATTCAAACAGGTTTTCCGGCTTCCCGTGGCGAGGG
>CAYSDO010000363.1:0-4698 GCA_964429665.1 uncultured Bifidobacterium sp. | reverse complement strand
GCGGGTGACCAAACCTTTCGAGCGCCTTCACGATCCCTTCCCGCACCTTGTGCTGGCTCGGGTTGAAGAACAGCAATTCCTCAATCGCCTGTTTGCAGTTCTTCGGCGCTTGCGACGCAAATTCAATTTTCACGCAGTTTTTTTCGACTGCACCAGATTCCAGAGATCGGCGGCCGTCTTCACGGTTTGAAAATCCGCGGCGCGCAGGTTGACGCCGTAATTGGAATCCAGCATCGCGATCACCGACAGCACCGCAAGCGAATCCCAGGACGGGAACGCTTTGAGATCGTCCCCTTCGTTTACTGTCTCCACTTCAAGAATGCTGGCCAGCTTTTGCAAAAAATCGTTCATGCTTTTTCCTTGTTCGGATAATCCATCATCTCACAAAAACCAAGTTCACCGAGCTGCATCAACATGGCGCTCCACGTCAGGCCACCACCAAATCCGGCAAGGCAGACCTGTTTGTGACCGTTCATCACGTCGTTTTTTAAATTCAAAGCGATCGCCACAGGAATTGTCGCGCCACTGCTGTTACCAAAGTTCTCAACCACATTGTTCGGCATCTTTGCGTAGGGAATCTTCATCTTTTCTGCAAGCTTTTGCAGCATGAAACGGTTTGGTTGGTGGCAAAGAAAATAGTCAACTTGCTCCACCGAACTTCCCGCACTCGCGAGCAATCCTTCGATCAAAGGCGGGACTTCCAATTGTACAAAGTTGAAAATCGCAGAGCCGTCCATCTTCAGATGATCCTTCGCACGCAGGTTGTTGTCACCTACATCCTCAAGCGCAGCGGATTCCACACTACACGGCATCCGCATTCCTCCCGCGGGGATAATTAAAGCCTCGCCTTGCGATCCATCCATTTTCAGTGCCGCGTGAATTGTGTTTGGTTCGGTTGAACGCTCAATCACTGTGATCGTCGCCGCGTCTCCGATGAGCGGATAAATGTTCCTGTCTTTGGGTGACGCCTTGCGGCTCATGACGTCCGCGTTGATGAGAACAACTTTTTTGACGCCAGGCTGCTCCAGCAACATGAACGCTTGCATCAAGCCGATGACAAATCCCGCGCAGGCCTGGCTGATGTCCATGCATAACACATCACGCTTCAAACCGAGTCTGCCCTGGATGATGTTGCTCGTCGGCGGCGCGATGTAATCCGGCGTGTGTGTTACCAGTAGCAACGCATCAATGTCATCCTTCGCGATCCATCCACGTTCAAACATTTTTTCCAGGCCGAACACGGCGAGGTCTGAAACGCATACGTCCGGTTCGACCAAGCGACGCTTGTTGTAGCCCATCACTTCCTTAAGCTTGAGCGACCGCGACTCGGGAAAGTTATAGTTCCTCATCTCCTCTACAAACGAACGTTCGTTCGCCGGGAGCACCGCACAAATGCCGGACACTCGTTTGTTATGGAAGATGAAATTCATATCGCGGCGCCGCTTTTGCGCAACAGCGCCTCGATGGTCTGGATGTTCTGGAAGTTTTCCGGAAGAATCTCCGTCCCAGGAATCGAGACGCTGAAATTCTTGTCCAACGAAGACACCAGCGTAACAATGTCGAACGAATCCAGCATCCCGTCGGAAATAAAGTCCTGCGATGTCGAGAAGTCGAATTCCGGACGGATTTCTTTGAGTATTTCTGCTATTGATTTCATGAACGGACCAATTGATTTGCCAGCACGTAATCCACCAAGCCATCGGGCTTGTAGCCGTAGTGACCGTATTTTTGAACGGCATTGACGTTGTCTGCGGCAACCCAGAGAACAAAACGCTTCACGGCGTTCTGGGTTGCAAAATAGCGTCGCATCAGTGCTGAACCAACCTTGAGCGCACGATGCTCCGTGGCCACCGCCCAAAACCGGAGCGTCGAACTGAATCCCTGCGTTTCGAAAAACAGCAGGCCCGCTATGTCGCCCTGATACCGCGCAACGAGCACCTGTTGTGCTCGTATCGCTGACTCAATTTCATATTGCGCCGGCAACTGTTCTCCAAAGCGATTAAAGGCACGTTCAAGCAATTCGAGAACGGCTTTGTCATCCGGAACAACGGCGAACTCGATCATCGTTGTAGATTCCGTTTTTTCTACATTTGCGTCGCTCGATACACGTGACATACGAAACAATCGCGAATACCAACGAAATCCTGCGGACTCCCAATCTCCAATTGCAGCCGAAACATCGCTCTCTTTGCCAACAAGATCGAGCACGATTGGCTCGGTCCTTAATTCAGCGACGGTTGGAATCTCCCGATGAAGCGCAGTCTTTGAAGACGCGCAATAATAGAGATGCCAGAAATCGCGGTCGCGACGATAGAAGAATATGGCGTCATGCCGCAACTCCGCAAAAAGCTCACCATGGCTGATCCACTCCTGCACCTTCCGTTGTACGGGAAAAAAGTTGGTGCAAAAATCAGGCGCACCCGCCTTGGCCTGCTGGATGGCGTCGAACACCTGGCTGACTGTCTGCACAGGTGTCATTTGGATTCGTTTACCCGGGCCACAAGTTGGGCGCGATCTATTTTTCCGTTTGGATTCCTTGGCATTTGTTCCATCCATGTGAACACGGTGGGCATCATGTATTTTGGGATGATGGGACCGAGCTTTTCACGAATGAACCCCGCCGTCTGTTCCTTCTCAGTCTCGTAGAACAGAACAATTTCCTTTTTCTCATGGTTATAGACCACGCAGGCATTTTTGAAACCGGGAATCTGCAGAACAGCATGCTCAATCTCCCCAAGCTCGATTCGATAACCAAGATGCTTTATTTGAAAATCTTTCCGGCCGAGCAACATCACTTCACCTCGCTCGTTCCAGAAGCCGGAATCACCCGTTCGGTAAATCATTTCGGGGTGATGTGGGTTGAGAGGGTTTTGCACGAAGCCCTTTCCTGTGCGCTCGTGGTTGTTCCAGTAGCCTAGCGCCAACGAACTCCCACGCACGCACACCTCGCCAGGCTCCTTGAGCTTTGCGGCCTTGTTCTCATCGTTGAGTATGATGATCTCCGTATTGCGCATCGGAAAGCCGACAGGAATCCTTTCATCATCTGAAAACTCCCGATCCACGATGTAGTAGGTACAGGCCACAACGATCTCAATCGGCCCGTATAGATTGACAAATGTCGCCTGGGGCAAATGCCGCCGCCAGTAGTTGAGATGCCTGGTCGGAAATACTTCTCCGATGAAAAACACCTTCGTGATCCGGCTCAGGTCGGCTTTCGCCAGCAAATCCTGATTGGCGATGTTGACCATGATCGTCGGCACCCAAAAGATAAAGTTGATCGGATTCTTGGTTATGAACTCGACCAGTTTTGCGGGAAATGTTGCACACGCATCCGGCACCACAACCCATGTCGAACCCTTCGAGAGCATCATCCAAAACTCCAGCGTGTAGGCGTCGAAATAAATCGGAGCCAGACTCGCCATCACCTCGTTTCCACTGAGGTTCAATGTATCGAACGACCAGTCAATGAAATCAATCGTACTCCTGTGATTCAGCCCGACACCCTTGGGAATCCCGGTCGAACCAGACGTATGAATGATACAGTACGGATCCGTGTCAATCAGGCGATCCAATCGCTTCAACAAAGCTACGTTTTCGTAAAGTGTCTCATCCACCATCGCATTCTCAACAAACAGAAGTTTCTCCCGTTCGTATCCCAGCGCAGCGAGCGCAGCAACGTGAGCGGCAGAGGTAACGATCACTTCCGGGGCTAGATTGTCGAGCATTCCCTTCACGCGCTGCACTGGAGACTTGATGTCAAGATTGGCGTAGGCGTTGCCGCTGTATAGAATACCCACGTTGGCGACAATGTTCCCCATGCTCTTGGGAAGAAAAACCGGCACCGGTCTGCGAATAAAATCGCCGCGCTTGATAAGGAGCGCCGCCAGATTCTTGGCGAAACGCTCCAATTGCGCGAACGTGTATTGCCCCGCGGTGTCAATCACCGCGACCTTGTCCCTGCATCTCAGCAGCGCACCCTTTTCAAAGTAATCAATCGCGTTTATCTGCATGTTTGTTTTATCCCTGCGGACGCACACCCGCTACAAATTTCAGTCTGGTTATTACCGAAGCCAGGCCAACGCTCAAGGCATCAACCTCACCCTGAAGAATCTTTGCGAAGCGCCACCAAGCAAGTTCGTTGTTGTGGTCGTCGAAGCCGTGGCCGTGATGGTCGGCAGCACTTCAACCCATGCCACATCGGTCAGGTTCGTCTTGTATTGCAACTGGTAATCTTTCGACAGCACCGAACTCCAAGTGATGATGGCCGAACCGTTCGTCACCTGCAACGAAAGGATGGTTGGCGGTTCCTGCGTGAGGTCAACTGTCTGAACGCGATAAAATCGTTGTGGATTGTTGCCAACGAAGTTTGTCAGGCTCGATGAAACGTTCGTTGCCGTCACATCCGGCGTGGCGTTGTTCCAGGTTGACGCTGTCAGGCTATCCTTGTACTGCACTCGGTAGGTGATGCCGGGCTGTGAATTCCAAGTGATAGTCGCCATGCCGCTGTTTGCCGTTATCGAGGTGATGACGAAAGGACGGTTGGAGACTGTCAGGCTCACTGTGGCAAGTGCGGAATCGGCCAAACCGTCGTTCACGCGATAGGTGAACGTGTCCACACCACTGAAACCAAGGTTCGGGGTGTATGTGAAACCACCGTTGGTGTTCAGCGTCAACACTCCGTTCGCAGGAGATTCCACC
>CAYSDO010000362.1:4248-4702 GCA_964429665.1 uncultured Bifidobacterium sp. | reverse complement strand
AAACCAATTGTTCAGACAGGAAACAAGCCTCGCAGAAAAGTTAAGTTGGTTGTGTAGCTGGTTATGATGCTTGAGTTGGGTGGAGTTGCCCCTTCGATTTGCATCCAACCTTCGTACCCAATGTCGTTGATGGCATCGCGCACTTTCTCGAAATTTACGGGTCCTTTGCCGAGCAGGCAGCCGTTCTCCTTCAGGTGAAACTCACAAATGCGCTCCTTGCCGAGTTGACGGATTTCCTTGTAGATGTCGTAGCCGCGATCTGTTGAATTGCACACATCGTAATACATCTTCACGGCAGGCGATTCGACCCGATCCATGATTCGCAATGTATCCTCCGCGCTGAGCCATGATTCGAGCCCGAGGGTTACACCTGCTTTCTCAGCGCGAGGCGCAACCTTCCTCAGACGTCGGACCACTTCATCAGTGCCATCCTTGTCCCCGACAAGATCGCCCT
>CAYSDO010000362.1:0-4238 GCA_964429665.1 uncultured Bifidobacterium sp. | reverse complement strand
AAAGAATGCCAGCAATACAACGTGAACACCGATGGCTTGCATCACCGTTACTGAGTCACTCACCCATGCTTCGGTGCGCGGGTCGCTCTTGTAAGGCACATTGTTCAATTCCCCAATGGCGAGGCTCGCGATTTGGACTTCCGCTTTCCTGGCCGCGTTTTTGAATTGCTGCTGAACGCCCGGCTGGCGGAGTTTCATGTCATCAGCCGCGGTGCCGAGGCTGACTTGGACACCATCGAGGCCAATTTGCCTGGCAACCTCGAAAGCTGCAGGGTCAGCCTGTTTGCCGATGGACCAGTCACACGCGCCGATCTTGAAGCGCCGCTTTTCCGGTGCTCCCAATAATGCGGTGAGGGGTGAACTGATAGCGAAAGCCGTGGCAGCTCGGGCGGTGCGACGTAACATTTGGCGGCGAGTCATCATAGTATTGGCCTTCAATGTGTGATGTGCGTTTAAGGAGGGCATTCTATTGTCGCGCTTTTGCTTTTCAACGCCGCTGTTGAGTATTTTTGCAGGCTGGTTGCAAATACTCGCACGCGTTGTGCGGAGCATGAATTGATCAATTTACCTGCCATTTGTCTCAGGGTAGGGGATATGTGCGATGCCAAAAAGCAGGCAGTTTTCTGCAAAGAGTGGTGAGACTGTAAATATGCTTTGGAGCAGGATGTTCTCAACGCAACAACACCAACATGCAAGACCTCCAATTACTCCACGACTCGATTCTTAAAGGTGACGCCAAAACCGCAAAGTCGGTTACTGAACAGGCTTTGGCCGGCGGCGTTGAACCACTCAAGCTCGTACAGGATTACATGGTGCCCGCCATGGGCGAAGTGGGCCGGCGATTTGAGTGCAACGACTATTTCGTGCCTGAGTTGTTGCTGGCAGCCCGGGCGATGAAAGGTGCGCTGGAATTGATCCGCCCTCTCCTTGTCGCCAGCGGTGTTCAGCCCGTCGGACGCGTTGCCGTTGGTACCGTTAAAGGCGACATGCATGACATCGGCAAGAATCTCGTGGCCGCCATGCTGGAAGGTGGCGGATACGAAGTGATTGATCTGGGCGTTAATGTTTCACCCGAACAGTTTGTCGCTGCGGTGAAGGAAAAGAATGTGCAGATCGTTGCCTTGTCCGCGTTGCTTACCACCACGATGCCCTCGATGAAGACCACCATCGAAGCGCTCAAGCAGGCGGGCGTTCGCGACAAGGTGAAGGTGCTCATTGGCGGAGCGCCAATTACCAAACGCTACGCTGACGAGATCGGCGCGGATGGGTTTGGGGACAGTGCTGCCGGTGCAGTAGCGCTGGCCAAGCAGGTCACAGGTTAGTTGGCGAGGTGGCGGCGGACCAATGGACTTCGCATGAACACGAACCAACTTTATCAAGAGCGTCTCACCCGCTACCTGACGGCACTGCGTAATGAGAAACCCGACAAGATACCCATCCGACCGTTCGTTGCCGAATTCACTGCGAAATACGCAGGCATGACTTGTCAACAGGTGGCGCATGACTACAACCTTGCCTTTGAAGCAGCAGTCAAATGCGCCAAGGAATTTGACTGGGATGCAATCGTGCCAAACATGGTTTATGTGTGGACGGGTCTCGCACAGGCAGCAGGGCTGCGTTACTACGGCATTCCGGGCATTGGCATTCCGCACACGACCGGCTTCAATTACATCGAGCCGCCCGAAGTCAACGCCTTCATGCGCGAGGATGAGTATGATGCGTTGATCGACGATCCTACTGGCTTTCTCTACAACGTGTGGCTGCCACGTGTGAGTACCGAGGTCGCAGCCATCGGACAGCCCACAACTTATCGAAACAATCTCGCACTCGTGAAAAGCTCGATGGCGATGATTGTATATTTCTCTGCGTTCGGACCGCAGATCCAGCGGCTGCACGACGAATGCGGCACTGTGTCCGCCATTGCCGGCATTTTCAAAGCTCCCTTCGACATCATCGGCGACAAGCTTCGCGGCTACATCGGTCTGACCATGGACATGGCCACGCAGCCGGACAAGGTGCTCAAGGCCTGTGAAGCGCTCATGCCGCATCTGACCCATGTCGGCCTCACAACCGCTGATCCCTCGAAGCAGGTGCCGATTGGTTTTTGGATGCATCGCGGCTGTGTGCCGTTCATCAGCCCGAAACAATTTCAATCGCACTACTGGCCCACGCTCAAGCCGTGCATCGAGGAATTCTGGAAGCATGGCAACCAGACGATGTTCTACGCCGAGGGCAATTGGGATCATCACCTGGACGACTTCGCCACGTTGCCGGAGCGGAGCATTTTGTTTCACGTGGACCAGGGCGACATTTTTCTGGCGCACAAGAAACTGCATCACAAGTTCGCGCTCAGTGGCGGCATCCCCAACGTTCTGCTGAGTTACGGCAAACCGGATGAAGTCCGGGCGTACTGCCGGAAGGTGATTGACGGCGTGGCGAAGGAAGGCGGTTACATCATGGACGCCAGCGCGATTATGCAGGACGACACGAGCATCGAAAACCTGCGCGCGCTGACGGATGTCACCCGGGAATACGGCGTGTACTCGGCTGTCTCCATTCAATCCTCGGCCAATCCCGCCAAAAACTGCGGGACGCTGCGCCCCTGCCACGGTGCGGATGTTTCGACGCTCACGGGTCTTGCTGGATTCACTCCGCCTCGGATCAAACCTGGCATCTGCCGCCTGTGGGAGGAAAAGGCCAGGGAACTTCCGCCAATCACCGGCGATCAGGATTTGGTCCGCCGGGTTTGGGAAAATGTGGAAGCGCTGGGCAACACTTACATCTGGCAATTGCTGTTGAGCTTTTGAACATAAGAGCCATGAGTCGCCCCCGTCTGCTTTTGGTCGCCTGTCGCGTTTTCGAACGTGAGCTTGAAGTCCTGCCCGGCTCAGCGAAGACCGAGTTGAAGATTCGCTACCTCGAAATGGCGTTGCATCAGCAGCCGGGGCCGCAACTGCGTGCGGCGTTGCAGGAGGCAGTCAATTCCGTCCCGGTCGGGGATTGCGACGCTGTCGGACTTGCCTACGGTTTGTGCAATCAAGGGTTGGTCGGCCTCCAGTCGCGCGACGTGCCCGTGGTGATCCCTCGCGCACACGATTGCCTTGGTATTTTGCTTGGCAGTACGAAACGGTATCTCGCCGAACTTGAAAAGGAGCCCGGCACATATTTTCAGAGTTGCGGCTGGATCGAACATCTGCCCGCTGATCGTACGTTGCGGCCACTGGCTGCCGGTGCGGGACTGTCCCTGAACAAGGAAGAACTCGTGGCCCGCTACGGCGAGGAGTCTGCCCAATTTCTGATGGAGGAATATGCAAAGTTCACCCAGCACTACAAGAGGCTGGCGTTCATATCTTCTCCCATACCCAGCTCGAAGGAACGTGAATGCAGAGCGGCAGAGATTGCCAAACAGCAGAATTGGACTTTCGAACGGTTGCAGGGCGACCTCGGATGGCTGGGCCGTTTGGTGGATGGCGATTGGAACGAGCCCGAGTTTCTTGTGCTTCAACCGAACCAGCGCGTCGCACTCAGTCACGACGAGCGGATCATCACAGCGGAATCGGTATGAAAGCGCCTGAGCACAAACTCAGACTTTCACCCGCTGATCTGCGACTGGAAGTTCCCTTGGGCACGCGCTTGCAAGATATCCTCTTTGCGCAAGGCGTGGAGTTTCCCTGCGGTGGACGTGGTCGTTGCAAGGGCTGTCGCGTGAAAGTGCTGCGCGGTGATTTGCCGATCAGCCCGGAGGAAGCTCAATTGCTCACCAAAGCGGATCAGGCCGCTGGCTGGCGGCTCGCGTGCCGGCATTCCGTCGCTGGAGATCTCGAGTTGGAATTGGCGCAATGGGAAATGTCTGTTTTGGGAGACGACAACAAGTTTGCGTTTGTGGCGGCAGAGGGTCTAGGTGTGGCGATTGATCTCGGTACGACCACCATTGCCGCACAACTTCTCGACTTGCGATCTGGAAATGTGCTCGGTGTACGCACAGCCCTCAATGCACAGGCCCGTCACGGCGGCGACATCATGAGCCGTGTGGAATTCGCAATGAACGGTGGACAAGAGGAATTGCAGCGGCTCGTGAGAGAGCAGTTGGGGCAAATGGTGATCGAAATGCTCAACGAGCTTAAGCCCGGCATTGAGGCGGCGACGCAACAATTGAGCCGTGTCATGATCGTCGGCAATACGGTGATGCATCACATTTTCTGCGGCATCAACATTGCGCCGATGTCAGCATATCCATT
>CAYSDO010000361.1:0-4718 GCA_964429665.1 uncultured Bifidobacterium sp. | reverse complement strand
TGAACAGCGATGCCAAGATTATTGTGGCACTGAGGACACTGGGACACGACTCCAACCAAACGTCAGCGCTGAGACTCGACGCGATTGCCGCATTGCCCGCAGGCGCGACACTCGACGCGGTTGAGTTCGAGTTTCTGCGCTCCAGCGTTTCGGCGGACAATGCTCCGATCACTCGCAGCACCGCCGCCGGGGTGCTGGCACAGGCAAAACTCGACGCGTCGCAACTCACCGCGCTCACGGATAACTTGAAGTCCGCAGGGCCGCTCGAATTGAACAAGCTCTGTGGCGCATTTGATGGTGGCGGTGACGATGTGCTGGGATCCGCTCTACTCGCCGCATTGCGCGAATCGAAGAGTGCGAAAGCGTTGCCTCCAAGTCAGCTCAAGCCGCACTTCGTCAAATTCCCCGAGGTCACGCAAAAGAGCGCCAATGAATTTCTGGCGTCACTCGATGTGGATTCCACCAAACAGGCGGCCAATCTTGAAGCCCTGCTGACGGAGATTACGTCGCTCCATGGCGACATCCGGCGTGGGCAATTGGTTTTCACGAGTTCTAAAACGGCGTGTGTCACATGTCACGAGATCGGTTACGTGGGCGGCAAGCTTGGCCCGAGCCTCTCCGGCATCGGGAAAATCCGCACCGAGCGCGACCTGCTCGAAGCCGTGGTGTATCCCAGCGCCAGCTTCGTGCGCAGTTACGAACCGATGACGGTGGTGAACAAGGCCGGTGATGACTTCAGCGGGGTGCTGCGCAAGGATGCGCTCGACGAAGTTGTCCTGGCCACAGGCGCGGAAACCGAGATGCGGATCGCGCGCGCGGACATCGCCGAGATGCGACCGGGAAAACTTTCCGTGATGCCGCAAGGCTTGGACACACAATTAAGCAAACAGGAACTCGCCGACCTCGTCGTGTTCTTGAAATCCATGAAGTGAGGGGAACGATTCCGTTGAGACTTGGATCTGCGGAGATTGTGGCTGCGAGTCCCTTCTCTAGTGAACATGGTGTCGCGCTCAGGTTACTGCGACGAGGGCGTCGCAGCCACGCCGGTCATCGGCACGAAGCGAACGGGCAGCACGGCGGTTTGCTTGATGGCATCTCTGGCTTTGCGCAACAAGACCAGTTCCTGTTCACCAATGGGACCTACGGGAATAATCATGCGCCCGCCTTCGCGAAGCTGTTCGACAAGTGGTTGCGGTATGTGCTGCGGCGCGCAGGTGACGATGATTCCGTCAAACGGAGCGGCATCAGACCAGCCTTGAAAGCCGTCCGCGTTGCGAACGGAGATATTCGTAAGCCCGAGACTTTCCACGGTTTCTCTGGCGCGTTCGGCCAGAGGTGAAACAATTTCGATTGTGTAAACATGCGCGACCAGATGTGCCAGCACTGCGGCCTGGTAGCCCGAACCTGTTCCTATTTCCAGAATGCGGTCCGAGGGTTTTGGTTGAAGATGCGCGGTCATGTATGCGACAACGTAGGGTTGTGAGATCGTTTGTTCGAATCCGATGGGCAGCGCGCGGTCGTTGTAGGCCAGTTCCCGTACATTAAACGGGACGAATCTGTGGCGTGGCACCGCTAGCATCGCCCTGATGACTCGCTCGTCGGTGATTGCTGCCAGATGGTCGCGAACCATCTGATGGCGTGCCTTGGAGAATTGTTCGTCGGTCATGTTTACCCGGAGACTTGATTGCTGAATTGGCAATGCCGTGAGTGCCGCTTCCGCTGCCTGTTTGCCAACAGCGGAGGCGCCGTCGTCATCCGAGATGCCAGCCAAACGGTATCACGAGAAGCGAGAGAGCGCTGCCGGTGACCGAGCTCACAAACGCGCCAATGTGCGGCACCTGTAGGATAAGAATAAGAAACAGAAAGCTGTATTGGCTCATGATGGCGTATGCTTCGTCGCTCATGCCGATGAAATTGCGCGCGATGTGACCACCGTCCAATGGCGGAATTGGCAGCAGGTTGAAGAAGCAAAGAAACAGGCTGAGTCTAACGAGGTCGAGCGGCGTGTTGAGTTGCGCTGTGGAAACCCCGGCGGCAACTTCAACGACTTTCATGATGATCAACACCGCTATGGCTGTGAGGATGTTCATCGCAGGTCCGGCTACAGAAACTAGGATGTCATCGCGACGGCGGACGCGGAAGTTGTTCAGATTCACCTGTACGGGCCGTCCCCAGCCCAGCATCATCCAGCCCCCGCTTTGTGCGGCGAAAAACGTCACCGCCAGAGGCAGAATCAATGTGCCGATCAAATCCATGTGTGCGATGGGATCAATTGTGAGGCGGCCTTGAAGTCGTGGAGTGTCGTCACCGCAGCGCACCGCCGTCCACGCATGGGCAAATTCATGCAAGACCACAAAGGCGACGAAGCCGAGATACAGAATCAGTCCGTGGATGAGTGCGTAGCTCACAGCGGGATGTCGGTAAGAATGACGCCGGAAGTCACTGTTTCTTCGGCGCAAACATCTGTGCCGCCATTTTCATTCCCACCATTTGCATCTGCCGTTGGGCATCTTGAAAACTCTCGAACGATTTTAGTTGCTCGGGAGTGAGGATGGTTGCGGCCTTTGTCAGGAATTGTTTGTCAAATTCCGTCTTCTCCCGCTCGTATGCGTCCACACGGTCCTCGGTAAACATCTGCGCATAGTCAGCGCTCCCGGGTTTCTTGTTTTGGTAATCAGTCGTCCATTTGTAGTTTGTGCGGTCCTGATTCATCGTTTGAATGAGTTGTTGTTCCTGTGAAGCAGTCAGAGGCGTGTCCGAACCGGCGAGTTGATCTTTAAACTGGCCCACGATGACGCGTTCACCCGTGCTTTTTTCATACTTCTCAAAAGCCGCGTAATTGTCGTCGCCAAGCAGTTGCTTGATCTGCGCGTCCGCAGCCTCGGTGTCCGTTTTGATTTGATCGGCTATCTCCTTGCGTTTTGCTTCGTCGAGATCACCGCTCATCATGGACATGCCCATCTCAGCGCCTGCCATCATTTTCTTTTTGAGGATATCCTTCAATGCGGCGGATTGTTCCGGGGAGAGGTTTTGTTCCTTGATGAAGGAGCTGTAACTCTTGTCAACCATCGGCCCCATCATCGTCTCGGACTGCTTTTTGATCATCGCCTTCATCTTGGGGTCGCTGAACATTCCTGCCAGGGGATTGGAGTTTTTGTTTGTTTTGGCCGTGGCGAGGGATTGTTCAAGCTCTTTAACCTGTTTGGTGGTTTCGTTCACCGTAGTCGAAGCTTCCTTGAGCGTGCTTTGCAAGACTTCGACCTTTTGCTCGGCGAACTTTGCTTTCTCGACGGACTCCTGCTGTTCGCGAACCATCCGTTCGGCCTCCCCAAGTTTGTTGCCGGCTTCAGTGAGTTGCGTTGACGTTTTTGATGCCCGCCCGTGTTCGACAAAATAAAGCGTGCCGAACGCGATGGTGGCGATGAACAGGACGACGATGAGAATGTTTTTCATGTTGCCTCGATATCGGGGACAGTTGTTGGTTTGTCCCTTATCCCGATGTAACACGGAACGGCCTTTGAACGAAAGAAAAAATGCGGTCAAGCCACTCATCGGCACGGAGAATTCGCGCAATCAAAACCCCATCCAGAAATTCAAGTCTCAGCTTTTCGAAGGGAGCCACAGTCCTTTCTTGCCTGAGCACGTACAACCACTAGTTTTCCCTCGGACCCGAGACGCGAGGCCCAAGTTCCGCAAGCCCTAAGCCTCGGACGACAAAATGAATCACGGCAAAGTCTCCAAAGAAATTGCTGCCGGCCTGATCGCGCTCAAGACGCGCATTGCCGCAGCGAAGATTCCGTCATCGAAAATTGATGAGACGCTCAACATCGCAAGCTGGAACATCCGCGAGTTTGGCAAAGCGCGGCGTTCCGAGGTGGCGGTTCATTACATTGCCGAGATACTCGGACAGTTTGATCTCATCGGCATCGTGGAACTGCGCGATGATCTGACTGATCTCGGACGCGTGTTGAAAATTCTCGGCCCGTACTGGCGCGCGGTTTACTCCGACATGATTCCGGACGCGGGAGGCAATCGTGAGCGGCTTGGTTTCATCTACGATAAACGCGCCGTCACCTTCAACGGGCTGGCAGCCGAAGCCAACGCGCCTCGCAAAAAACAGGGTGAGGAATATCTCACCGATGAATCTTTCTGGCGCGCGCCCTACATGGCGTCGTTCAAGTCCGGCAGTTTTGATTTCGTCGTGCTCACCACACACATCCGCTGGGGCGACAGCGAAGCGAAGCGGCGGGACGAAATCCAACGGCTGGCCAATTGGATCGAAGCGAAGCGGCAGGAAAAATCTGCCGAGGACAAGGACATCATTGTGATGGGTGACTTCAACATTCCGTCGCAGAACGACGCGCTGTTCAAGGCCATCACGAGTCACGGGCTGCAAATTCCCCGTGCGTTGCGTGGCCTGCAATTCGGCAGCAATCTTGAGAAGGACAAACGTTACGACCAGATTTTGCATCATGCGATCTATCCGGAGAACTTTACCAACGCAGGTGGCGTGCTGGATTTTTATATTGAGGAAAAGCGCATCAAGGATTTGTTCCCCGGCGGCATGACCAAGGAGAAGTTCACCTACCAGCTATCCGATCACCTTCCGCTCTGGTTGCAACTGCGCACGGACATTGACGGGTTCAAGCTGGATGAGATCATTCAAGGGTAAGAAGGAATTTCTTGATTCGCGCTGGATACGATCTGTTCGTCCCAAA
>CAYSDO010000360.1:0-4725 GCA_964429665.1 uncultured Bifidobacterium sp. | reverse complement strand
GCTGAGAATACAACAGCACCTGAAGGATTCACGCGGAATCGTCATGTCAGGTGAAGGGATTGGTGGAGTAACCATCTATTTGTTGCTTACATCAAGACAAACAAGGTGAGTGAGGTCACGGACGATAAGGCGGCCACCGGCCAGAGCCATGGGAGACCACGATTCGCGGCCTTGCAGGACTTGTGACTGGCTCAGCAAATTGAAGCGTGCGGGTGTCGCTTCGATGAGGCTGAGCTTGCCCGAGTCGTTCATCGCGAGAATCAAGTCACCTGCCAGGATGAACGAGCCCAGTCCGAAGTTTTCGCCCGGGCCGCTTGCCCAAGCCACCTTGCCATCGAGGACCAGACAAACGAACCGGCCATCTGCCCGGGTTCCGTAAATGTGGTTGTCTCTGAATATCGGGGTGTGCTGGGTTGCGCCAAAGACTTCTGCCGGCAGCTTGAAGAGAGATTTTGGAACAATACGTACGGTTTCTTCGTGGAGTTCCAACATCAAGCTTCCCGCATTGTAGCCGCCGGTGAGGAATAGTTTTCCGTCCGGCAACGGCAGCGGTGAGGGCACTGTCGCGAGGCTGATTTTCCAATCAACGGTTTCAAACAACAGAGAGCCGTCTTTCGCGTTCACTCCCACGACGCCTTTGCTGGCGCAATACAGAAAGAAACGGTGACCTGCGAAATCCATCGGCGTGATGGATGAGTGGGTCATTTTCCATCCATGCGGATTTGGGGTGCGCCAAAGCGGCTTGCCGGTGGCGAGTTCGACGGCGAGCAGCAGCGCGTCCTTGCCACCGGGTGCGAGAATGACCTTATCGCCATCTACCAGCGGGCATTGGCCGGCGTACCATTCGGGAACGGTTGCTCCGAATTCGCGCACGAGGCTGATGCTCCACTTGAGTTCCCCATTCGCGGCATCCACGCACAACACGTTGCATTTGGAGTCGAGAGCGACGACCAATTTGTCGGTGACCGCAGGGACGGTTCGCGTCATGCCGTGGTTACGCTTGATGATGAGCGGGTACGTGTAACGCCAGATTTCCCTGCCGTCGGCAAGCGAGAGGCAGCGCAGCGCGCTTTGTTTCGCGTCGCGATCATAGTCCAGCAGATAAACGCGGCCATCCCGGATCGCGACGCCGGCATATCCTTCGCCTACCTCTTGCGACCATACCTCGCGTGGTGGGGAGGTTTTCCAATCGAGGGAAATGTCTGGCGGGTTGGCCGCAATGGCGTCGCGATTTGGTCCGCGAAATTGGGGCCAGTCACCTGGAAGTTCGGCAGGTTTGCCATCGCCGGGAATCACCTTGCCGGCAAGGACTGGATTGCCTCCACCGGCCTCGCCGCCGGGCGCGGCATCTGTTCCCGGGACGCGGAGGTGAAGCTGTTCATTGCTTGGAGAAAACCACCACGCGATGAGTAACGGAATAGCGACAACGCCAACCAGGACCGGCAATGCGGTGAGGAGTGGGCTCGCCTTGGTTTTCATGTTCCCCTCTGCGTCCCGGAGGAGGCGATCACTTTGCGTTTTGTTCGATCTTTTCGATCAGTTTGGTGGCGGCTTCTGACGGCTTGAACTTTCGCTTGAACAAAATCTCTTCCAACGGGGCGTATTCCTTGTAGTAAGTGTTGTTCGCATCGTCATTGCCGGACAACGCACCGCCTTTGAGTGCTGCGCCGCCGTAAAGTCCCTGTCGGTCATCGTAAACTTTGATGCTGGGCTGAGAACCGGTCTTGCCTTCAGCGCCAGCGGAGGAGTTGCCTGCCGTGCCACGCGCCTCGCCACCCAGTTCGATGTCGCCCTGGGTGAGCAACCGTGTCGCGTTGGTGGTCATAAGCAGGATGACAATGAACGATTGCTGGCCGCCAACCTGGAAGCCGAGGCTCGCTTCATTTGCATTGAGGAATGCAGGAGGACTCCATTTTTGAGTTTTCGGATCGCGCACCATGGCGAGTCCGCCGCCGCCTTCAAAAGCGAAGATGAATCCGGCCTTGGTGCGTTCGAGCAGGATGACGCCTTGTGCTTTGCGAAGGTCTTCCGCCGGAACCTTTTTGTCCGGCTTGTCCTGCATGGCTTCAAATTTGTTGGTCAACTTGCGGACACGCTCATCCAGTTCAGACTGATCCACCGCGAATGTTGGGAAAGTAATCCCGAGCAACATCAATGTCAGAAGCAACATTTTCATGGCGGTAGTATGCGGGAAAGCATGGGCGGTTGCAAAGAGGCAATCGGAAAGAGACGGAACGAGGTCTTCTAAAATCCGCAAGACTAACAGCCCAACAATTCTCTCCTGGGTTCTTGCGAAAAATACTTCCGCGTCCGGCTCATGCGAGCTTGAGATTTTGCAACACGCGTACCGTGGAGGCAGCTTTGTTCAGCGTGTAGAAATGGAGTCCGGGTACGCCTGCCTTCAGCAATTCTTCGCATTGCCTCGTGCAGTATTCGATGCCGAACTCGGCGGCTGCGGCATCGTCCGCTCCGATGGCGTCGAGTTTTGCGCCGAGAGCGGGAGGAATCTTTGCGCCGCACAATTGAGTGAATTTTTTGATCTGTGTGGCGCTGACTATTGAGATCATGCCAGGCACGAGAGGGACGTTGACGCCGAGTTTGTTGAGATGATCTCGGAATTCGAAGTAATCCGTATTGTCGAAAAACATCTGGGTGATCACGAAGTCTGCGCCTTCGTTGATTTTGTCCTTCAGCCGCCGCCAGTCCACGAGTTTGCCTTCCTTGCAGGCGATATGACCTTCGGGAAACCCTGCGCAACCGATGCTGAAACCATCCTGCCCCCGGATAAACTTCACAAGCTGCGACGAAAACTCAAACCCGCCGGGTGTCGGCGTGAATTCTCCGCCCGTGGGCGGATCGCCGCGCAGTGCCAGAATGTTTTTGCAGCCGATGTTTTTTATTTTTTGAAGCAGCTCGCCGACCTGTTCCTGTGTGTGGTTGATACAGGTGAGATGTGCGAGTGCGGTGAGGTTGTGCTCTCGTTGGATGCGATCCACGATCATCAAGGTCTTGTCGCGCGTACTTCCGCCGGCACCGTAGGTCACGGAACAAAAGTCAGGCCCGGTTTTCATCAACGCAGGAAGGTGCTTCTCAAGCAGTGCCTTGTCGCCCTCGTCGGTTTTGGGTGGAAAGAATTCCAGCGAGATGACGGGTTTGCGCTCTTTCCTTTTTGCAGCGTAGATGTCTCGAATTAAATGCATGACCGGGCGCGAATATGCCTGAATTGGAATAAAAATCCAGCGTGAGCGAATGGTTTTTGGTGTCCGTCAGTTGACTACATTTTTTGGACTACCCATGTGAAACGCTTTTATGTTGTCCACTGCAATCTGGAGAAGGCGTGAACGCGCAGCGCGTGTTCCCCAGGCATTGTGTGGAGTGATGATGCAGTTCCGGGCGTGGAGAAGGGGATTTTGCGCCGGTGGCGGTTCGACGGAGAGCACATCCAGCGCGGCCCCGGCAATTGTTCCGTTGTTCAGGGCCGAGGCAAGTGCGGCCTCATCCACAAGCGGTCCGCGGCTGGTGTTGAGCAGGAGTGAGGAGGGTTTCATCAGCCCTAGCGTCTTCGCGTTGATAAGGTGCTTTGTTTCGAGCGTGAGCGGACAGTGCAAGCTGACAACGTCCGAGTTCGCAAGCAACTCATTCAAGGAAACATTTCCGACAGCGCCATCGGCAACAGGAGTGCGGCTGTTGACAAGCGTTTTCATCCCGAACGCGCGGGCTAGATTCGCAACGGCGCGGCCAATGCGCCCGTAACCGACGACGCCCAGCGTAAGGCCATCCAGTTCGAGGAGCGGTGAGTCCCAGTAGCACCAGTCTGGATTTTTTGTCCATCGTCCGGCGCGGACGGTTTGCGCATGATGGCCAGACCGGTTTGTGAGTTCGAGAAGCAGAGCGAACGTGGCTTGAGCGACGGATCGGGTTCCGTAAGCGGGCACGTTTGTGACGGGAATATTCCGAGCGCGGGCGGCTGCGAGATCAACGACGTTGGTACCCGTGGCGAGAACTCCGATGTATCGCAATGCCGGCAGCGCAGTGATCTGTTCAGCCGAAAGCACGGTCTTATTGGTCAAAATAATTTCAGCGTCGTGAGCGCGGGCGGGAAGTTCGTCCGGGCGGGTTCGATCGAACACCTCGCACGGACCGAGTGCGTGAAGGCAGGACCAGTCGAGATCACCGGGGTTGAGCGTGTAGCCATCCAGGACAACAATTCTCATGTGTGCTGAAGATCGTAACTTGAGAGAGAGACGGGCGCGATTGAAAAACGGGAATTGGCTGGTGCGGTGTGCCGGTACGGTTTTAGGCTGGGCCCGTGAAGACGCGACATTGCTGGAAGTGTGGACGGGAGTATGCCTTGACTGGTGCGCCGGGCCGGTTGGAGGCGTGCGATTGCGGCGCGGATTTGAAGGTTTGCTTGAATTGCGTGAGCTATGATCCGGCTGTGGCCCACAAGTGTCGTGACCGCCGGGCGGAACCTGTGGAGGAGAAACACATGGCAAATTATTGCGAGTGGTTCGAGATGGCGCGAAGGGTGTTCGTGCCGGTGGAGGAGGGCAAATCGCGCGAAGCAAAAGCGAGGGATAATTTGAAGAAGTTGCTGGGGGATTGACGAATAATTGGCCGCGGGCGTTTTGTTTTATTTTGCCGAAAAAAAACCCACCCCGAGTTCGGGAGGGGTTTGTGCTGTCCTAAAAAAGATTAGAACTTGTAGATGTAGTTTGCCGCGAC
>CAYSDO010000359.1:4316-4728 GCA_964429665.1 uncultured Bifidobacterium sp. | reverse complement strand
GTGGGTTCGGATTTCGGCCGTGAAGGGGCTTAGTCTGGGCGAGGAATACTTGCGTCAGGCGCTCACTTCGCCGCGCGACCTGCGACATCAGCCAAGTCGAATCGCAAATTATCAGGCCCAGCGTCAGGCATTGGATGTTTGTGATGCGTTCGGGTTTCACGGTCCGATTACCATCATCGCCAACGCCTGCGCTTCCGGCGCAAACGCCATCGGTCACGCGTGGGAACTCGTTCGTCATCATCGCGCGGAACGCGTAATCACCGGTGGATTTGATGCGCTTTGCCAGCTTACTTTTGCGGGATTCGATTCCTTGCAGGCACTGTCGCCCGGCCCCTGCCGTCCGTTCGACGCCGCGCGTACTGGACTTTCTCTCGGAGAAGGGGCCGCAGTGTTGACGGTTGAATCGCTTGAA
>CAYSDO010000359.1:3682-4306 GCA_964429665.1 uncultured Bifidobacterium sp. | reverse complement strand
CGCGCAGCGCTGAAATCCTCGGCGAGATCATCGGCTACGGTGCGGCCACAGACACGCATCATCTCACACAGCCACATCCGCAGGGTGACGCAGCGCTTGCCACGATGACTGCCGCTTGCAAAATCGCTGGCATCATCCCGCACGACGTGAATTACGTGAACGCGCATGGCACCGCGACGCCACAAAACGACAGTACCGAAGCCGCGGCCATCAATCGGTGGGCTGGTGAACGCGCCGCGACATTGCCGGTCAGCTCGACGAAAGCGAGCATCGGGCATTTGCTTGGCGCGGCCGGTGCGGTGGAAGCTGTCGTGAGCCTGATGACTTTGAGAGGACAATGGCTGCCACCGGAGCTTTCTCTCGACGTGATTGATCCCGCCTGCAAGTTCCCGATTGTCAACCAACCCGCCAAGGCGGAGGTGAGCATCGTCCTCTCGAATTCATTCGGCTTCGGCGGTGCAAACGCAACGCTTGCTTTCAGGAGGTGGACATGAATCGCGTGTTCGTTCACGGTCTCGGCGCGGTTTCACCTGCAGGCTGGGGTGTGGGTGCGTTGTGCCATGTGGTTAAACGTCAGGAACCCGTGGCCACCAAGACTCTGGTGCGCCCCGGATGGGAGATGCC
>CAYSDO010000359.1:0-3672 GCA_964429665.1 uncultured Bifidobacterium sp. | reverse complement strand
TCCTGCTCCAATAACGCGACCAACATTTCTCTCGCACGCCCGATTGCGCCGCGCGAATCTGATTTCGCAATTCACCGTGGCAGCCGCGTTGGAAGCGTTGGGTGACGATATGGCCAGCATCAGTAATGGTTCGTTGCGACTGGGCATCGTGATGTGTGTTATGGCGGGCAGTGTCGCATATTCGCGGCGTTTCTTTGAGGAGACAATGCGCGATCCAACGACAGCGAGTCCGCTCATCTTCCCCGAGACGGTTTTCAACGCGCCTGCCAGTCATCTCGCGGCGTATCTCGGCTGCCCGGGCATCAACTACACCATCGTCGGTGACGAAAGCACTTTCGTGCAGGGACTCGCGATCGCGGCTGACTGGTTGCTTGCCGGCAAGTGCGACGGGTGCGTTGTGATTGCGGCGGAGGAAATGGACTGGATTGTTTCCGATGCCGTGCGTTTGTTCGACAGGCAATCAATTCATAGCGACGGGGCTGGCGCGCTCTATTTGAAGTCCGAAGTCCGTAGTCCGAAGTCCGAAGTCGAACTGGCTTCCATCACCGATTCATTTCCATTTACGAAACTCCAGACCCGCTCCGGCGCGGCGCTGCGCGTTAGGGAACAGCTTGCTGCTGACGATGGTCAACTGCTGTGTGACAGCGATACTGTTCACGAGCGGAAACTGTGGAAGGATTGGCGCGGCCAACGGATTTCCATCAAACCATTGCTCGGCGAGGCGTTCTCCGCGTCTGCCGCGTGGCAATGCATCGTCGCCTGTGATTCGTTGCAACATGGCGACTTTGACGCCGCGAATGTTTCCGTCGTCGGCGCGAATCAGGCGGCCATCGGCGCGCGGTTTATTAAAGCCAATCTCTAAACCCATCATCATGAGTCAGCGAATCATCCTCATCACCGGCGGCAACGGCGGCCTCGGTTGCGCGATTGCCACCGCGTTTCTCAACGAGTCAGCGCAAAACATCCTCTGGCTCGGCGTTCATTCGCGTCGCGAACAAGCGGATAAACTTGCCGCCAATTACGCCGGTCGCTGCCACATCGTCACGCTTGACGTCCGCAAGCCGGAATCGTGGACGCAGGTTGTCGCCGAAATTCTATCCGTCAATGGACGTCTCGACGTGCTCGTGAACAATGCCGGCGCGCATCAGGATTCTCTGCTCGCGATGATGAAGCCTGAATCATGGCATGATGTGATTGCCGTAAATCTCGACGGCGTGTTTCACGGTTGTCAGGCGGTGTTGCCAGCCATGATCAGTCAACGCGCAGGGCGCATTGTTAATGTCGCATCGTTGAGCGCGCTTCTTGCGCCGCCGGGCCAGGCGAATTACGCGGCGGCAAAGGCCGGCGTGGTTGGCCTTACCCAGTCGCTCGCCAAGGAAGTTGCACGCATCGGCATCACGGTGAACGCAGTTTGTCCTGGCTACGTGGAAACCGATGCTCTGGCAGCCATGAGTGATGAAGAACGCAAGCGCGCTTTGGAAAAGGTTCCAATGCGGCGGTTCGGTCGCCCTGAAGAAATCGCCGCGACGATTCGCTTTCTGGCTTGCACGGATGCGGGCTACATTACAGGCTCCGCCCTCAAAATTGACGGCGGGATATTGTGATGAGCGATACGACGGAACTAAAATCTCAGATCAAGCAGATGCTTGTGGACAACCTCATGTTGCAGATGGGTGCTGCGGAAATCCGCGATGACCAGCCATTGTTCGGCGCAGGCAGTCTCGGCCTCGACTCGGTGGACGCACTTCAAATCGTCGTGGCATTGGACAAAAATTACGGCTTGAAGATTCCCGATCCTGAGACCGCACGCTTGGTTCTGCAAAGCGTGAACTCTATTATTGCAGCGCTTGAAAAGGCGGGCAAAACTGCGCGGGTGTGAGATGAAAAGTCATTGCCGGAAGGGTGGGAACTCTGGTCTCTGCGCTTAATCGCCTTTTGACAATCTAATGTGGAGCTTCAATTCTTCTCCCGCTTTGTTCCCGCACTTGACGGTTGCGCCCGTAATCTTCACAGTTTTGCTTCACTTGACCGGTGATCCGGCTATCAGAACTTTTATGAGCAACGCAAACTCGTTCGATTCGCAGACACTGAGACAATTTGATTTGGGCACTGGCAAGGAAGGCAGCTACTACTCGCTGCCCGCGCTGGAAAAGGCCGGTGTGGGGCCGATCTCCAAACTCCCCGTCTCCATCCGCCTCGTGCTGGAATCCGTCCTCCGCAATTGCGACGGCAAACGCGTGAGCGAAGCCGCCGTCCGCGCGCTCGCCAATTGGAAACCCACCGAGCAGCGTACCGAGGAAATCCCCTTCGTTGTCGCGCGCATCGTGTTGCAGGACTTCACAGGCGTGCCGCTGCTGGTTGATTTGGCAGCGATGCGCAGCGCGGTTGCCAAGCTTGGCAAGAATCCCAAGATCATCGAACCGCTTGTGCCCGTGGATCTCGTCGTGGACCACTCGGTGCAGGTGGACTTCTCTGGCGGCACGGACTCGATGGAGCGCAACCTCGATCTCGAATTTTCCCGCAACCGCGAACGCTATCAATTTCTCAAGTGGGGCATGCAGGCGTTCGACACGTTCAAGGTCGTCCCGCCCGGCATCGGCATCGTGCACCAGGTGAACCTCGAATATCTCGCCAAGGGCGTGCTCAGCGCGAACGGCGTTTACTATCCCGACACGCTCGTCGGCACGGACTCGCACACCACGATGATCAACGGCATCGGCATCGTCGGCTGGGGCGTCGGCGGCATCGAGGCGGAAGCCGGCATGTTGGGTCAACCCGTTTATTTCCTCACGCCGGATGTGGTGGGCGTGCACCTCACCGGAGCGCTCAAGGAAGGCGTTACCGCCACCGACCTCGCGCTTACGGTCACGCAACTCATGCGCAAGACCAAGGTCGTCGGCAAGTTCGTTGAGTTTTTCGGCCCGGGCGCAGTGGCGTTGCCGGTCGTGGATCGCGCGACCATCGCCAACATGGCGCCGGAATACGGCGCGACGATGGGCTTCTTCCCGATTGATGAAGAATGTGTGAATTATCTCCGCGCCACCGGCCGCACGAACGGCGACTGCAAGCTCTACGAAAATTATTATCGCGCCCAAGGTCTCTGGGGCATCCCGAACCTCGGCGACATCGAATACTCGCAGGTCGTCGAACTCGATCTCGCGACGGTCAAGCCGAGCGTCGCCGGCCCAAAGCGTCCGCAGGATCGCATCGAATTGCCAAACCTCCGCCGCGAGTTCTTCAACGCGCTGCAACGGCCTGTCACCGAAAATGGTTTCGGCAAAACGCGGCAAGATTCCGTCAAAGCGGTGAAGATTGAAACCACCGCGAAGAAGAAAGCCAAGGTCGGCACCGGCTCGGTGCTCATTGCTGCCATCACGAGTTGCACCAACACGTCAAACCCGAGCGTGATGCTCGCGGCGGGCTTGCTCGCAAAGAAGGCCGTGGACAAAGGACTGTCGGTGAACCCGGCGGTGAAGGCGTCGCTCGCGCCCGGCTCACGCGTCGTCACGGATTACCTCAAGAAGACGAACCTGCAAAAGTATCTCAACAAACTGAAGTTCAATCTCGTCGGCTACGGGTGCACGACGTGCATTGGCAACTCCGGTCCGCTCGACGCGAACATCGAAGACGCCGTCGTGAAGAACGATTTCGTCGCCGCCAGCGTGCTCTCCG
>CAYSDO010000358.1:0-4735 GCA_964429665.1 uncultured Bifidobacterium sp. | reverse complement strand
CAAACTCGCCAGACTGGTCGCCGGCTATGTGCGGCGCGCGGCGAATTTGAAGGATTGCGAGCGGGCTGGCGCGGTGGATTTTGCAACGACAGATTTGCTCGCCGCAGTTTCGGATGCCGACCTCGTTGTTCTTTGCACCCCACTGGCCCAGATGAAACCGCTCGTGAAGCAAATGCTCCCCGCGCTGAAGAAGGGAGCGATTGTCACCGATGTGGGTAGCGCCAAGGGCAGCGTGGTAAAGGAGATCGAATTGCTCGTCGCAAAAGCGGGAGGATCATATGTTGGAAGCCATCCAATGGCCGGAGCGGAGAAAACCGGCGTGATGGCAGCGCGCGAAGATTTATTCGAGTGCGCAGTCTGTGTCGTAACGCCAACGAAAAGATCGAAACCCGCGGCAGTTTCCAAGGTTGGAAAACTCTGGAAATCCGTTGGTGGACGTGTGCTGCGCTTGAGTCCTCAAACTCACGACGCCTTGGTGAGCCGGTCAAGCCATTTGCCACACATCGTCGCTGCCGTACTGACTTCAGCCGTGCTTGACCCCACAAACGTAAAGCAAATCGCCAGGTTGTGCGCCACAGGATTTCGGGACACGACTCGAATCGCATCCGGCTCGCCGGAGATGTGGAGGGACATTGGGCTCGCCAACCGCCCTGCCCTTTGCTCTGCACTTGATGATTTTATCCGCGAGCTGCAGGCAGTGCGTGCAATGTTACGCGCCGGGCAAAGCGATGAGTTGCTCACGTTTTTTCAAACTGCGAAGCAACGTCGCGACAATTGGTGCGAGCAATGCGCTTCCTCATCATCGGAATAACATCAACCACGGATGAGCACGGCTAGACACGGATATTTGAGACAAGAACTTCAACACGTTTCACGAATTGAATTCGTGAACTTCGTGTCAACCCCGTTTCCCATCCGTGATTAGACATGGCCTTACCCGATCTCATTGAAATCGTCCCACTTGATAAACCGGTGAGTGCAGAAATCACCGTGCCCGGTTCAAAGAGCATCACGAATCGCGCTTTGATTCTCGCAGCGCTGGCAGATGGCGAAGTGACGCTGACGGGTGCGTTGTGGAGCGAGGACACGCAGGTGATGACTGAAGCATTGCGCACGCTGGGTTTTGATGTGCGCGTGGAAAACGATCCGGCGGAGTTTTGCAATCGCACGATCACGGTCAAAGGATTGGGTGGAACAATTCCCAAGGCCGGCACGCCGGAGCAACCACTGGAACTGTTCGTTGGCAACGCGGGTACAGCGGCGCGATTTCTGGCGGCGATGGTATGCCTGGGCAACGGTGTGTATCGTCTGAGCGGCGTGCCGCGAATGCATGAGCGACCGCAGGCGGCGTTGTTCGAAGCGTTGCGTGAGCTTGGCTATCGTGTGGATGCGACGAACGACAAGTTGCCAGCAATTATTTTTGGTAGCAGCCGACGTAAGTCGGCTCAAACTGAGAGTAACGAAATCAGTCGGAGCGGACTCATGTCCGCTGCTACGAGTAAAGGATTGCGTTCCTGCTCGGTGAGCATCGAGGAGAGTTCGCAGTTTGCGTCTGCATTGCTGCTTTCTGCCCGGAACGGGAACTGGAAGATTCAAATCGCAGGCGACGACGCGGAGGAAGCACCCTACGTCACGATGACCGAGAGATTGATCGAAGCGTTCCCGTGGAACGGTGGGGCGTTTCAGATTGAGCCAGATGCTTCGAGCGGGAGCTATTTCCTCGGTGCTTCAAGCTTCGACTTGATGGAACAAAGCGAGTGTAATTTGCCAGATGGAATGGGCTTCACAAAGTCGGCTCGATTTTCGCCCACAGTCACGGTTCGGCACTGGCCATCTTCAGGTTGGCAGATAGACGCCAACTTCGCGGAATTTGGATTCGCTGTGCTACCGATAGACTCCTTGACGTCTTCAGAGGAAAACGCCGAAACCGAGCAAATGTTGGCAAAGCTGTGGGGAGCAAACTGGCGTGAGCGGCTTGAACACGAGCACACGGCGTCTACGGAAAAGTTTTACGCTGAACACGGGCCAGTTCTAATCTCCAGAAAGACGAATTTGGGGGATAGCATCATGACTGCAATCGTATTATCCCCACTGCACACAGCTAGGTTTCGGTTTACTGATCTCGGTCGCCTTCGCGTCCAGGAATGTGAACGAGTGGTTGCCTTGCAGACCGAACTGACCAAGTGCGGCGCGAAGGTCATTGAGGAAGGCGACACGTTGACGGTTTATCCATCGAGTCTCCACGGCGCGGAGATCGAGACCTACAACGATCATCGAATGGCGATGTGCTTTGCAATTCTAGGATTGAAAGTGCCTGGCATAAAACTCAAGAATCCTGCGTGCGTGAAGAAAACCTTTCCCAACTTTTTCCAGAAACTCGCCACACCGCCACCCAAGGGGCTCGGCGTGGAGATTCGGGACGGACACACGGGAAGGAAGCTGGAAATGGATGAGTTGTTTGCGGATTGAATCGCCCTTGTCCTCGTCCTTGATTCATGGTTTCGACAACTAGGACGAGGAGGAAGACGAGGACGAAAAAGCTGATTTGTGAAAAAGCATCCAATTGTCATAGCAATAGACGGCACGAGCGCCAGCGGCAAGAGTACCAATGCCAAACTGGTCGCCAAGGCGCTGGGCTTTGTCTACGTGGACACCGGCGCGATGTATCGCACGCTGGCTTGGCATTGCCTGTCGCACCGCATTGACTTTCACGACGCGAAGGCTGTTGCAGCAGCGTGTCGAAAGTGGCATACGAAGCTTGAATGCGTGGACGGACATGTGCGGTTGATCGTGGACAGTTATTTTCCTGAAAAGGAAATCCGCACGGTGGAGGTGAGCATGGCGGTTTCCATGATTGCCGCTGTACCCAAAGTGCGGGATTGGATGAAAACCACCCAGCGCGATTGCATCCAGTTCGGCAATCTTGTCATGGAGGGTCGTGACATTGGAACCAACGTTTTCCCAGATACAGACTACAAGTATTACCTTGATGCGCATCTCGAAGAACGGACGAAGCGTCGCGTGGCGGAGGGCGTGAACGAAAATCTTGCCGCGCGTGACCAACGCGACAGCCAGCGCGCCGCCGCCCCGTTGATGATCGCGCTCGGCGCGAAGGTGATCAACAACTCGAACATGACGAGTGAACAGACGAGCGGGTTGTTGATAGAAGACATCAGGAAACGGTTGAAGGCGGACGGAAGATGAACCCTGTCTATTACTGCGGCTGGAGATTTTTCCGGACGATCTACAAATTATACTGCCGGGCAAAGTGGTTTAATGCAGAGCGCGTTCCCACCAGCGGGCCGGTGATCATGGCATCGAACCATGCAAGCTTCATTGACCCACCGCTGGTGGGAGCAGGCCTCAAACGGGACATCAATTACCTCGCGCGCGACACGCTGTTTCGGTATCCGGGCATCGGCTGGCTGCTGCGTTCATGGAACTCCGTGCCTGTGGATCGCGAGGGCGGCGGAGCGGCGGGACTAAGAGCGATCCTTGACAGGTTGCTGGCGGGCGGCGGGATTATTTTGTTCCCGGAAGGAACGAGGACGAAGGATGGGAAGCTTCAAGCGGCGCGCTCCGGAATCGGATTAACTGTGATCAAGTCCAGTGCGCTGGTTGTTCCGGTGCGAGTGTTCGGGACCTACGAGGCGTTTGGTCGTCATAAGAAGTTTCCGCTTCCCTTTCGCATTGCAGTAAAATACGGGATGCCGATGACGTTCTTGGCATTAAGAACCGAGGCAAAATCCTGCTCGAAGGCACGACTGAAGGAAATCTATCAGCAGGTGGCAAATGAGATCATGGAAGCCATATCAAAGCTGGAACCACACGAGGATAAAGAATCCTTTGGCTGAATTGCATACCTGAAACCAGCCAACCTGGTGACGGGCAACTCCGACACGCGTGTCAGGGTTTGCGCGTCCGGAAGAACTTCTGACCGGGCGTGATGGGATTCGTGACGTACCGTTGTCCGTCGGCAAGAACCGGGGTCGTCAAGACCTGAGACCAGCTGGATGATGCGACGGTGTTGGATGAACTCTCCAGATTGAAGCCTTGCAAGTAAGCCGGCCAGGAAATGACCAATGAGTTTCCGGTTCTAACGGCACCAAGTTGTGGTTGTTCCTGTGCAATGCGCGCAACGAAGATGTCGGAGGTGCCGGCATTGGTGACCGTGAGAGAGTCAAGTTTTTCGCCAGCCGAGGTGAAAGAGCCAGCGAGATAGATGTTATCAGAAGCATCCAGTCCGATCCCGATAGGCGATTCATCGTCAGAGCCTCCGATGTTTTTTGCCCAGACGAAATTTCCGCTGCTGTCACACTTGGCCACGAAGCCATCCAGCGAACCCGCGAATCCCGAGTTGGTCAATGTTGTGTTTCCGAAGACGGCATTGTCCCGATGATAGCCCATGATGTGGGAGTTGGTGGAGGAATCGAGCACAATTGCGGACGCAATATCCTCCCCAACGCCACCGGCAGAACTGATCCACTGGAGGCTCCCCGAGGGGTTGAGTTTGGCCACGAAAACGTCCGGGCCGCCGCGATTGGTCAGGTTGCCAGCGCCGGTTGGAAGGTTGGTGGACGTGAAGAAGCCGGTGACGAAGCTGTTTCCGGAAGCATCAGTGGCTACTGCAACACCTTGCTCACTATCCGTGCCGCCAAACCGCGTAGCCCAGAGGAGATTTCCCGCCGGATCATAATTGGAAACGAATGCATCGGTGTAAAATAGACTCGCGTTG
>CAYSDO010000357.1:0-4747 GCA_964429665.1 uncultured Bifidobacterium sp. | reverse complement strand
ATGGTGCCGTCAATAGCTACCATCTTTTTAGGAGCAGCATTCCCGGAAGATCGAGTAATATTCCCAGACGTGATTCCATTGCCAAACGTGACATTTTGCTTGCTCAGTGTACCGGACCAATCAATGCCCTTTTCAGTCTTCGGACTGATCGTGGTTTCAAGAATCTTGGCTTCGATGAGCACCTGTTTGGTTTGCGTGTCCAACAGGCTGACGAGCTTGTCAACTTCCACCATTTCTTTTTCAGTAGCGGAAACCACCAACTGGCTGGTGCGGATATCTGCAACAACCTTGCTGCGCTTATCGCCAAGAACTGTATGAACGGACGCGAGAATGTTGCTGGGTGCGGCAAACTTCAACTGGATGATTTTGGTCTGTAACGGATCCGGCGCGGCAGGGTCCTTGATGGTGATGCGTGCGATCTTGGTCTTGGGATCGTCCACCACTTGGAGGCCGTAGTTCCCAAGCAGGGCAAGAAGTGCCTGTTGGGAGGTAAGATTTTCCCACCGTATGGAAATATTGGGGGCTGTCTTGACAACACCGTTCTCACCCACCTGGCCGTAGCCAACCTTGGGATCGAGGATGTAGTTGAGGCTGGCTTGACGAGCCAGATTCTCAATGGCGGTGGTCAGTGGCACCTCCTGAAATTGAATCAGAGGAATCACTGCGCCCGACGCAACGACTGCGGGCTTATCCGCAGCGGATTTGTCCGCAGCGGCCGGTTCATTTTGGGCCAGAGCCATGTGGCACGCGGCAAGCCCGACGATTGTTACGATGGCGATTTTCGCTTTCATTTTTCTTTCTGTTTTTCTTTTGTTGAGCAAACGTCTGTTTGTTTTCGCAGCACAACTCATCGCCAGTTGAGCAGTCACAATGCCATGGGACGAATAATCACGAAGTTACTGCAAATTGAACGGAACGAAGCCGGGAGTTGAGGCGTTTTGTCCACCGTCAAGACAAACCCGCGCCGGATTGCGGCGCGGGTGTCCACTTGAAGTTGATTGTAATGAGACTGTGATTACCTGTTGATGGGCAACCGGAGATCGCGCGTCTCGCTGCCAATCTGAACGCGGACCCGCCCTTCGATCAGATTGATGTCCACGCAGCGAATCCTGATCCGCCGTCCCTTGACGGGGACGTCATTGTCATCGTTGATGCCGAAAGTGACGTTGTTGATGATGGCGAGCGGTTTGTCCGAGCTGCCGGAAATACCTGTGAGCGCCAATTCGACTGTAGGGCTGTTGGTATGGCCGGGTTTGACAGGCGCGGTTGTGCCGTAGGCACGAACTGAGCGCGGAAAAAACGGGTCCTTGCCTTCCTGTGGAGAGGTGGGAAGGACGAACAGAGAGCGACCCGGTTTCACGTCCGCAACAACAGGCACGGCGTTGGTGGATGGCGATGGCGCGCCGGGCACTCTGGTTGTCAGCAGTCCAACTGCGAGCAGCAGTGTGGTTCTACCGATGGAATAAATTGATGAACGCTGTTTCATGGCGGGTCGTGAGTGGTGGTTCAGGAGTTGGGTTTGACCAGCGCTACAAGTTCCAGCCGGAAAGAAAGCTTTTCCCGTTCGCCGGAGGCGGGACTTGGGTTCAATTCGAGATTTACGTTCAGGATTCGGATGAAAGGATAATCGTTTTCGAAATCGGAGATGAATTTCCCAATGTCGTGATAGTAACCTGTACCTGCAATGGTGACACTGGTCTGTTTGTAGGGAAACTTGGGGATCAGATTGCACGGCGCAGGCGGGGTGTTGGGACTGATCTGCGGGATTTCAATCTTGTAACCGCCCTTGTATTTTCCAACCACGTCAATGAACCATGCAAAGGGGTCTCCGCGAACCATGCCTACTTCCTTGGCGGAAAGATTGCGGGCCGCCTGCTCCATCGCTTCCTTGATCTGCTCCTTGCCTTTGATGGAGTCCTTCATTTGCGCCAGCTTTTTCGCGGTCTCAACCTGCTTGTCGTCCATCCTGGCAAGACTTGCGTACTGGTAACGAATCAGACCGAACCCAATGCCGGCAAGAACGGCGAGGGTCATTACGACCACCAACACGAGGTGGTTGCGTTTTTCTTTTGGAAGTTTGCTGAAGTTCATCGCGTTTTATCCGGGAAACGACATTCAAATTTGAAAAGCACACAGGATTTTCCAGTGTCCGGCGAAAGAGTCGGCGAGGAAAAACTCTTGAGATTGATGTCAACCGGTTTTCCAAAGCCATCCTTGAAGTAGGAACTGGCCAATAGTAGTTCCTTGTACTTGGCCACCAGATCGCCCGGATTGATGGACGAATCCGTGCCGTCGAGATCAATACTGATCCGCTCAGTGCTGGTGGCGGGCTTGCCGGGAACTACACGATTAGCGTTGGTGGTGGCTTTGGTTTCCTCGATGAACAAGTATTCCTGCCTGAGCCCCAGGTGAGTAAGCTGAACGTCATCGAGGGTGTTTTTTTGCATGGTGTTGAGCATCGTGCCCGAAAGGAAACGATTCGTGCTCAGAGTCTGAAGGGCCTGTAATTTCTGATTGATGTCCGCAGATTTTTTCAGGTTGTCAGTGACTTCCTTGTAACTGTTGGTAAGCGTGTTTATTTCGATCTGAACCTTTGAAAGCTCGCTGTTGTTGACCATGAATTTGAAATAGAGCGAGCTGCTCCACATCAACATCAACGCCACCAGCATGGCGGCAATCCAGATCGCGCGCTTTACGGGGTCGCGTCTGCGAAGCTCCTCGGCGGCCTGCGCTTCTGCGAGTAGATTTAGTCTGATGGGCATAGTGGGTGGCTGATCAAAGTGCTGAAATGGCTGTACCGATGGCTACCGCAAGTTGGGGTGCGACTTGTTCAATCTCGGCGGCCTGCTGCGAAGGTAGTTCGATCTGAAGAAATGATGCAGGATTCCAGGTCTTGCATTCAACCATCAATTCCGTCGCCAAAGTCTGAACAATGAATTCCGAGCGTGCCGAGCCGCCCGCAACATAAATCTGCCCCACAGGGCGATCCTGTTGATGCTCGAAGAAATCAATAGACGCCCGAAGTTCACGACCCAACGGTGTCAGGACGGATTCCAAGGCAGATTGAACCTCGCCAGCCATGCCCACCTTGATGCCTTCTGCCTCCGCGTAACTGATGCTCATGGCCTCGCTGATGGCGTGCGTAAGCCGGTCGCCCCCATACATGACCACACGACTGAGAATCATCTCGCCCTGTTGAAGAATGCAGATCGAGGAGGATTTGAACCCGATGTCCACGAGGGCCACGACTTCATTGGCGAACGCGTCCGGCATGGCCATCTCAAAGGCGTTTACCGGGCCGATGATGCCGGGAACAATGTGATCCGCCACGAGCCCCGCATTTTTTGCACCCTCGGAAAATTCATCAACGATCTGCTTCTTGGCCCCGGCCACCAGCACTTTTTGCTTCTGCGTGGCGCCAGACTTGTCGCCATCCGACTGGCCGGGCCCGGGAGGAAGGAAGTGGCAATCGAAGATGTGATTGGACAACTCCTGCTGAAGGTAATTGCGGGAATTATGTTTGAGGATCAGCCGCATGTCTTCGACGGGCATGCGCGGCATATCAACGTGTCTGACAATGGCCTCGTTGACGTTGAGCGTAAGGGCAACAAGCCGACTCTTCGTGTCCAAAGCCTGGCTGACTGCTTTGAGATGCTCGGTGAGCATCTCAGCAGAAAGCACACGATCAAAGATTGGAGCATCCAGGATGGCGTAACGGGACAGTGCAAATTTGTTGCCGCGTCGCTGAACATGCACAGCCTTGGTCGTCCGGTTGCCAAGGTCAATCGCCAGCATTTGATCCCGTTTCTTCCGTAAACCGCCGTCAATAAGTGGCAGGGCCATGTCTCTTCTTAGTTATCCAGATTGTGTTTCGATTGCAAGCCGCTTCTCGAACTGCCGCAGCAGTCACAGAGACTGATTGATGCACAACGCACCTGTTGGGCACGTACGGCTGCTTGACTTGGAAAAAGCCAGTGTCGTGCCAGAGACGACCGGAAGAATGGTCGGAGGGTCAACTATTGTCTGCGAGACGCACTACTTCGAGATCTCCATTGGGCTTGGACGCCCGGAAGGTATTGACGATTTCGTTGAAGATGTCCTGATTTGCCTCAAATGTGTCCGGTGCTGTCGTCATCTTGAATTCAAGAATGCCCGCAGCCGATGGAACAAAGGCCAAACGGGTTTTCCGTTTCAGACCATCTGACTCATGAATAAAATCGAATGCGGGTCCTGTATTGTCGGCTGCCGTTATATTCCGCTCCCCCGTAAGCCTCATGTCTGGAAAGCGCCCGAGCAGCGCCTCTTTCAATTGCTGTGGATTTTGGGTTGCACTTTCGCCTGTCGCCAAACGCAACGATATGACACACGAGTAATCGTTTTTGATGACATTGATCCTGTCTTCCGTGGCGGTGCTGGCGCGGAAACCCTCCGGCACCAGAAAGGAAAACCTTACAACACCCATGTTGACATAGGCGCAACGACTGGTCCGGAATCCACGCCCGCCTACTTCACGAACTTCGGCACTGAATGTGGGCTGGTTCGCGATGTTCAGCGCGGAGTTATCGGAAGACGACTCTTCTTCAGCATGAATTTGAACAGTTCCTGCGAGCCCCGTCAAAACGAGGCAGAACAGCACCGCGATGCGTCGGACAATATTACAACCCGGCATAGTTCGTAGTGTTGAGTGGAGGATTTCTCCATGTGGAGCGAAGAATTACAGAAAGCATCGGTGTGCCAGGCGGTTGTT
>CAYSDO010000356.1:0-4755 GCA_964429665.1 uncultured Bifidobacterium sp. | reverse complement strand
CACGCCCACGACCAGGAGTCCGCTCTTGCCCCGTGCGGTGCAAATCTTCGACCACATGTAGATGGCCGTGATGAAGTTCACGAGTGGAATGAAGAACAGAACGATCACCCACACAGGCAGTTTCGCCGCCTCAAGCAGCGGTACCAGTTGGACGATTGGAATCCAGATGAGGATTCCCGGCTGCACACCACACTTCTCACAAATCTTCTTTCCGCAAAAGCAGAAGAACAGGTAGCACGCCAGGCCAACGAGGAAGACGAGCAAGACTATCGCGATAAAGGCCAGACCGATGCCCGCCGCTGCCGCAGTATCTGTGGTTTCGTTCATTATGGATCCTATGTTGTCAGGTTGATGTTTGTTTGTTGTGAAGCCGCCGGACTATGCAGTCCGGCAGCACCTTTCTTGCAGATTTACTGCTGAAAGCAAGCCCCGTTTACGCTTTCACCCAAGTACGAAATCCTCCATCCTGTTTCAATGTCAGGTATAATCGCCATCGTCGGGCGCCCCAATGTCGGCAAGTCTGCCTTGTTCAATCGCATCATCCGGAAACGAATCGCCATTGTTCACGATCAACCTGGTGTCACCCGCGATCGTGTGAGCGCGGAGGCGGAATGGCGCGGTCGCCCCTACACGCTGGTGGACACGGGCGGCATCGGATTGCTGCGAAAGGAAAAATCCACGGACGTCATTGTCAAAGCCGCCGTGGAGCAGGTGGACATGGCCATCGAAGCGGCGAACGTGATCATTCTGGTCGTGAACGTGCAGGATGGCATCGTGCCGTTGGACAGGGAAGTGGCCCAGCGGTTGCGCAAGTCCGGCAAGCCGGTTCTCGTGGCCGTTAACAAGGTGGACACACATCGCCTCGAGGCGCAGGCCCTTGAGTTTTTGCAACTCGGTTTCGAGAAGGTTTTTCCTGTGACCGCGATTCACGGTGAAGGAATTGACAACCTGATGACTGAGGCAGTGAGGTTGTTGCCGGAAATATCCAGTCCAGAGTGCGCTGACTTGGGCGGCGGGGGTGAAGAGACTCTGGACACGGAACCCGGAACTCGGAACCCGGAACCGTTGAAACTCGCCATCGTGGGTCGGCCCAACGTCGGCAAATCATCCATCATCAACGCTCTCACCAAATCCGAGCGTGTCATTGTCAGCCCGATTGCAGGCACAACGCGTGACGCCGTGGATGTTCCTTTCGAGGTTGAAACCGACGGTGTGCGTCAGAAGTACATTTTGATTGATACGGCGGGAATTCGCAAGACGCGAAGCGTCAATGACTCCATCGAGTTCTTCAGCGTGAAGCGCTCGGAGGAATCCATTGAACGTTGCGACATCGCAGTGCTGGTGCTGGATGCCGAAGGAGGAATCCTGGAACAGGACAAGAAGATCGCGGATCGCATTGTGGAAGGCCGCAAAGCCTGCATTGTCGTCGTGAACAAGTGGGATATTTACGACGAGGCCGTCCGCAAAGCGCGCGAGGAGGAGATTGGTCGCCGCAAGCACAAGGTGCGCTACGAGGGCAATGAAGGACCGCTCACCATGCTGGGTGAATTTGGTGCATGGGTGCAGGAGAAGCTGTTTTTCCTCGATTACGCGCCGGTCATCTTTACGTCGGCCAAATCAGGGTTTCATCTGGATCGTCTGCTGGAAGCCGTCCGCTACGTTGCGGCGCAGTTGCATCAGAAGATTCCCACCGCGTTGCTGAATCGCACCATTGCCGACGCCGTGGAACGCCGTCAGCCGGTGAGTGCCGCGGGGCATCGGTTGAAATTCTTTTACGCCACACAGGTCCGGCAGGCGCCACCCACGTTCCTGCTCTTTGTGAATCGCGACGAGCTTTTCTCCGACGCCTACAAAAAACATCTGGCCGGAGATTTGAGGAAGGCGTTCGGTTACGAAGGCTGTCCGATCATCCTCGTGCCCAAGGCGCGTCCCAAGACGATTGAGCCGAAACGAAAATTTATCAAAGACAAGCCATTCAAGGGCGGCGAGCGTCCCAAGCGAAGCGGCAAGAGCTTCAGCTTCCATCGGGACAAAAACAAATCTCGGAGCAAACGGACGTAGCCTGCTCTCTCGCTGCTGATAAACTTTTCCACTGTTCGTTGATCTCGGACTACATCGTTCCGACTTGGAAACTGTTTGAAAAGTCGCATTGATCGCGGCAATGAATCGAGACGGCGTGCGCCCGTCCCCGGGCGCAGCAGCGTTAGGAAGATGGCTTGCGCGGAAATTTTGAATGAGTCTGAAATGGTCACATTGCTGCGCCCGAGGACGGGCGCACTCCAACACTGGATTGTTCAAACAGGTTCTTACGGAAACGCGAGACGGATGACGTTCGTGCCACCCCACGAAAGGGATTCGCGAAGTTTGGAGGACGAAAACGTATGAACCGAGCCGTCGGCAAAGGCGACATTGCCCTGTTGGTTGTGTCGGGCAGTTGACCATGCCACTGGAGCATTGGTCGCCAATGCGAGCACGCCGGGCTTCACGGGCTGGCCGTTGACCAGAAAGTTGTCATCCCCCAAGAGGAGCATCTGCGGCTGGGTCTCACTTGCATCAACACCAATGAAGTAGCTCACGTTTGAATTGCTGAGGCCGTTTGCAAAGCTGGACGCAATCCTGCGACGTCGGTCCGCCGGACACCAGAGAATTTTTGGTATGCTTACCTCGTTGGACATGACGAAAAAAACGCCGGCGACGTTGCCGTTTTCAATCCACTCCATCGCTCCGCCGTTTGTGATCGAAACCTGCATGGGAAACCTGTCAGCGTTGTCCCCTGACCAAACTCGGAAGCCTATGGGAATGCTCTTGATCTGGTTTGCACACTGAATCTGGTGCGCTCGCGCTTTCTCTCGCTGTTCCCGGGAAAAGATAACAGTTGCGAGAAGTGCGATAATCGCGAGCACGGCGATGATTTCAACCATCGTGAATCCATGATCGCGGCGGGTTTTCATGTCGTCAGGGGAAAGCGAGGCGGATGACGTTTGTGCCGGTGTTCTGGATCGCTGTGCGCAATGCGGTGGTTGAGAAGCCTTGAACCGAACCGTCCGCGAGTCCGACGTTGCCTTGCTGGTTGTGGCGGGTGGTTGACCACGCAATGGGTGTATTGGTCGCCAAGGTGATCACACCTGGCGTTACTGGTTTTCCGTTGACCAGGAAATTGTCATCGCCCGCGAGGAACATCTCCGGAAGCGTTTCGCCGGCGTCGAGCGCTACAAAATAGTTTACATTTGAGTTTGCGAGTCCATTGGCGAATGTCGAAGCCATGCGATTAAATCTGTCGGAAGGGCACCACAGGATTTTGGGAGTGCTCAACTCATTTGACATGATCAGAAACGTTGAAGCTACATCACCCCGTTCGATCAATTCCATGACGCCGTTGCTTTTTACAGTGATCTGAGCGGGATATTTCTCACCATTGTCCCCCGCCCAGAGTCTGAATCCCAGTCCAATTTGTTTCAAACGACTCGTGCAACTTATCCGTTGCGCCCGTTGTTTGGCACGATTAAGTGAGGGAAGAAGCACCGCGCAAAGGAGTGCAATCGTTGCCAGCGCGATGACTATTTCAACCATTGTGAAACCGTGTTGTCGTCTGGTTTTCATGGTATCAGGGAAACGCGAGGCGGATGACGTTCGTGCCCGTGTTCTGGATGGCTGAGCGTAAAGCGCTGGTTGAGAAGCCTTGTACCGAACCGTCCGCGAGGCCTACGTTGCCCTGTTTCTTGTGCCGTTCGTCCGACCAGCTCACAACGGAGTTTGTTGTGATGTCCGAACGACCACGCCCGGCCAGTTTCCCGTTCAGTTCGATGTTGTCGTCGCCAGCCAGGAACATTTGGGGAGCGGTCTCGTTTGCGTCAATCCCTAGAAAGTAGCTGATGTTTGCTTCGTAAAACTCCTTTGAAAAGTTTGTCGCCGGCTTTCGTACCTTGTCCTCCGGACAGATCAAGATTTTCGGCGTGCTTAGTTCGTTGGACATTACGCGGAAAGCTGGAGCAATGTAGCCAGCCTCCACCAGTTCCCGCACCCCGCTTGATCGCACAAGAAGTTCCATTGGATAGTGATCGTTGTTATCTCCCGACCAAAGGCGGAAAGCCAGACCAACTTGTTTGAGGTTGTTTGTGCAGTTGATACGACTCGAACTCACACGCCGGTTAAACTTGGGAAGAATCAGTGCAGTCAACACGGCAATGACCGCCAGCACGATGATGATTTCAACCATGGTGAAACCGCGTTTGCGTCGAGTTTTCATGGCATCAAGGAATCAGCAGCCGATTGGTTTGGACCAGTGTTTGAGCGAGCAGTTTCTGCAACTGTGCCCTGTTGCAAAATTGCACCGAGCCGTCGGCAAGCGCGATGTTGCCGCATTGCTTTTCATGACGGGTCTTGTCCCAACGCACCGGCGCATTGGTCCAAAGATTTAGGAAGCCATGCGCCACGGTTTTCTGATTCACCTCCAGATTGCTGTCCCCGGCCAAGATTCGGGTGGGGTAAACTTCATCGGCTTGCATACCGACGAAATAGGAGACGTTGTTGTCGTCTCTGAAGTAATTGGCTAGATGTGTTGCGGGTGGGTTTGCCCCGCCAAACGCTATGGCTTGAACGTGATTTGTATTTTCATCCTGGGGACAAAATAGAATCTTTGGCGTGCTGAGTTCGTTCGACATGACCATGAAGATTCTCCAGACGTTGCCAGCTTCCATCCATTCCATCGCTCCACCGTTGGTGACACTCACCTGCAAAGGCATCTTGTCTGCGTTG
>CAYSDO010000355.1:0-4767 GCA_964429665.1 uncultured Bifidobacterium sp. | reverse complement strand
ACTGATGCTGATGCGAACACCACAAACAGCATCACGGTTCAGGTTTTGGACGACGGTCTGCCGCCGCTTGGTGATGCGAAGTCTTTCACTGTGACAGTGGTGGGAAGACCGGTGATCACGTCGGTTGTTGTGACGAACGACGTGGCGACGGTCACATGGAGCTCCATTGCGGGACAGGTTTACCGGCTGCAAAGCGCGGACGACTTGACTGCTCCTGTGTGGGTGGATGTGGCTGATGATGTGATTGCAGACGGGGCAGTTGCTTCGCAAACAAATTCTGTGAGCGGGAGTCTGCAGCGTTTCTATCGAGTCCGACTTTCCCCATAACCAAGGTTCATGAGCTGGCGCTCGTGTAGCGTCTCACGGAAATCTTCCAAACCCAGGTGGACAGCAATGCGCAACCCACCGCCATTCCCAGCAACAAGAGGCAGGAATGCAAGGTCAGTCGGTCAACGAGCAAGCGCACCGGGACATTTGAAACCAGCAACACGGGCAGCACGAACGTGAAGACGGACCTGAAAACGCCGCGCGGAAAAGCCTCATCCGGCATGCGGGCGATGTTGAACAGGTTGTAGTAGCCATAGACGATGCCTTGAGCGCGAACGGTCCAGAAACTTACCGTTGCCAGGGAAAACATCAGGCAGTAATGGATGCAAATGCCAACAGTGCAAAGCGCGAGGAATCCCAGAATGATCGGCAATGATGGAGATATTGGAATTTGACGGGCCGCGTAAAGCATCACAGCTAGGGCGGTCCCGGCGTTGACGAATCCGCCCAGATCAACCTGGCGCAATGAAAGCACGAAGCGAGTGTTGACAGGAAGCATGAGAAGAAAATCCAGTTTGCCGCTGCGGACAAGCTCGGAAAGATTCACACAATTGATCAGAAAGAATGCCTGGAAAATCTGTTGGATAAAATGGCTCGCACCCACCAGCAGTACGACCTGCCACTTTGTCCAGTCCCCGATTGTTTTTGTCTGGCTGTAAAGCACGGAGATGAATCCAAGCTGCAATGCGAACCACGCCAGCTCGACAACGATCCACATCAGAAAGTTTCCTTTGAACATGGTCTCTCTCGTCACGGAGTTTTTCCACAGCGCCGCGTAGATTGTAAAATAGCGGCCAACGCGCGAGGCGGGAGACATGTTCTGTGTGCCGTCTGGCGTGGACTGCGTTTCGGGCAATTTGGAACCTGGAACCTGGAACTTGGAACTCATTCGTCATCCTCCCGCCGCCGAATATTTTTTGATGCCCCGTGCCCACGCGATGCGGGCGAAGCAGTACGCCACCATGACCCAACCGGCTTGCGTGGCCAGGCGGGTGATCAGTTCCGGCCCTTGCACCTTGCCGAGGTAGATGCCCACCGGCATGTAGAGTTGATACGGAAACGGAGTGAAGTAGAGCGCTTTCTCGACAACTGGCGGGAGAATATCGAGGGGAAACATGTGGCCGCTCGCAATGTATTCAAACGCATAGAGAATGAATATGAACGTGGAAACCTCCATCACCCAGAAGGCCAGCGTCGCCATCGTGTAGGATACAAGGAATTGCAACAGCGCGGTCATTATCACGGAGAGCACGAAGGCAACCAACGTTGCACCATCCGCTGGAAGCACGAAGTATTGCCGCAGGTAAAGAATCACCGAAGCGATTGGAATGAAGGCCATTGTCAGATACGTGGCGCGACCGGATAGAAACAGACAGAAACGAAACCAGAGATAATCCATCGGCTTGAGTAGAAACTGGCTGATGTTGCCATCTTTAATGTCGGTCGCAATTTGCCAGTCGTCCTCGTTCACAGCCGTCAGCGCATCTACGATTGTCACGAGCAGATAGTAGGAGGTCATCTGGGCCAGGGTGAACCCGCCCACCGTCTCATCACCGCCCTTGCCGGCGTAGATCGTGCGCCAGAGCAGAAGTATCGCAGTGAGCGGAATAAAACCAAACAACGTACGTGCAAGAAAATTGAACCGGTAGGTCAGATTGTTCTGCACTCCGATGCCGATGACATGCCAGTACTTTTTCACGATTCCAATTGCTGCGGCAGATTAGCCGCGCGGGGCATGGAGGGGAAACAAACATTTGGCCAAACACCCAAAGACCCGATTACCCAAGCCGCGAACAATTACTTTTGGTATTCGGGTGTTTGGGTAATTTCGTCTTTGGGCGCTCCTAGAAGTGATCCGTTGTATCCGTTGGTGGAAGACAGGGGCGGATGACTGCTTGATTCCATTCTTGAGAAAACACATGCTTGGCCGTCGCCGGTCACCCGAAATAAACATTCCGGGCAAGCCGCGGCAAAACATTGATCGAAGAAGGGATTATTGAATATGAAGCGAATTATCGGTCTCGGAATCATGGGTTTGATGGCGACTGCCTTGTGCGCCGCTGCCGCAGACCTCAAGGGCCAGGTCACGAAAGCCGCCCAGCAGGTTGGAGACAAGGCGAATTATAGTTGGGCCACATCGGCCAAAGAGTCCGATGGTCGCCCGAGTCCGCTGGGAGTCATCGAAGGCCAAGCCGAAAAAGGCGGAGTCACCGGATTGAATTTCTCTGTCAGCGGAATACCTGTTCAGGTGTTTATGAAGGGCGACAAAGGTATTGCCAAGGTATTTGAAGGCTGGCAGACGTTTGATGAAGTGGCGGCAACAGGTGGAAGCGCCGAGGCGGTCATACGTTATCTGCGCGCGTACAAGACTCCGGTTGCTGAGTGCACAGGTCTCGTCGGGAGCGCCAAGGAACTCAAGGAAGCGGATGGAGCCGTTTCTGGTGAACTTCAGGAAACTGCTGTCAAGGAACTGTTGATGGTTGGCGCACGCCGCCGGGAAGGTCAAGAGCCGCCCAAAACTGCGGATGCCAAGGGCTCGGTCAAGTTCTGGATCAAGGATGGCGCGCTGACCAAGTTTGAAGTCACCATTCAGGGCAAGGTCACATCCGGTGAACGCGAGAACGTCGTCAATCGCACAACGACGATTGAGATCAAAAACGTCGGCACAACCAAGATGGATGTGCCTGCGGATGCAAAAGCAAAGTTGACCTGACGCGAAAGCTCACAATCACGCAGTTGTGAGTCAGTGGTGATCGAAGCCGTTCTGTTGCGAGCAGGACCCGTTGGCCATCATTCATTACGGTGATGAGCTGGCTTCAATCTCCTCCACGTCTATTCCCAGCACGCGTGATACTTCGGCCCGGTTGGTCAATCCATTTGCAAGCAACCGTCTCGCGCTATCGAGGTGGGTATGTTTTGGTCGGATTCCGGCGGTATCGCCAACAATGATGTGTCTTCGTACGGCTTCGTCCATCCGCCACCACTCGACTATCGGCGAGCGTCCGTGATAGCCGGTGTTCAAACATTCGCCGCAACCCTTGCCCGCGCACGAGGCGCACAATGTTCGGGCGAGCCGCTGGTTCAACACCAGTTCCAATGAGGACGCCACCGCTGCGTGATCCTTGCAAAGCACAAGCAACCGCTCAAACACGCCCCGGCACGAACCGGCGTGCAGCGTCGAGATTACAAGATGTCCCGTCAAGGCGGCGCGCACGGCGATGTTGGCCGTTTCTTCGTCTCGGATTTCACCGATGACGAGCGCCTGCGGATCTTGGCGGAGTAAATGGCGCGCAGCTTTCGCAAAATCAAGTCCCAGCGCCTCGTTGACTTCGGTCTGCATCGCGCCCGGAACAATCTGCTCCACCGGATCTTCGACTGTGATGATTTGTCGTCCGCCCGTCGTTGCCAGTTCTCGAAGGCAGGCGTAAATCGTCGTGGTCTTGCCGCTGCCAGCCGGGCCGGTCAGCAACATCATGCCGTTCGTCTGACGCAGAAATGTTTCCAGCGCTTTGCAAATCTCAGCAGCCATCCCTAGTTCTCGGATTGATTTCGCCGAAGATGAATTGAAGAGTCGCAGTACGATCTTTTCCCCTGTGACCGTTGGATAGGTCGCCACACGAATGTCGTTGTGTGAACCGGCGTCTGCCTTGTCAATGCGACCATCCTGAGGAAGCGATTCCTGGTAGGTCTTGAGACGAGCGAGGAATTTAATCCTGCCGAACACGAGCGGGGCGATTTTCTCCGGCAGTTCCGAAACGCGGTTGATGACGCCGTCGAGACGAAACGAAACCTCGGCGGACGATCCGCGCATTTGGAGATGAATGTCGCTTGCACCCGACGTTTCAGCCTGGCGAATCAAGCGTTCAAGAATTCCCGGCGCGTCGTCGTCGTTCGCTCCGTTTGATTCAATCTGAGTTGCTGGCTTGTCCACGATAAAAACGCGTGCTGCGTCCATGATTATGGACAAGGGCGTCAAGGTTTTGTCACGGTTGCAGCCTAATCCTTCGACCAGCTTCCGAGACGCCCATCCTTGTTGAAGATCAATTTTAGCGTGTGATCGCGGCTTGATCCGATGCTGTGGCCCACGCCCACGCCGACGTTTCCTGCGCCAAATCCTGTACCAATGCTCACACCGCTGCCGGAGCGATGTTCAATCCACTCGGCCACCGTGCGGCCATCGCTCAACGTGGCCTGCTTGTCCGGCGGACCCTTGTCCGTCACTGCTTGATCGTAAGTGTAGCTGCCGATGCGCGCATTCCAGTCCACACGCTTTTTCGTGGCGCAGCCGGGAAACATCGCGGCGCAGGCGAGCACCAACGTCAGCATTCGGAGCAGGGCGAGGTGGGAATTGATTTTCATGCTTGAAGAATAAACATGAACGGGTTCGTTGTGAACTGCCAAAGTTCGGAAAATGTTCCGGAGCGCGGCCGTTCCCCGGTC
>CAYSDO010000354.1:0-4781 GCA_964429665.1 uncultured Bifidobacterium sp. | reverse complement strand
TTCCTTCCAGAATCACAGCATACCGCCGGGCAATGTCGCGGGCTGGGGCTTCAGCCTCGACCTCAAACGCGTGGAGGGCCTGTGAAAGAAATCTACGCCAGACTCTCCTCGTTCGAGCGCCGTGTCTTTTTCTTCTTTGTTATTCTCGCGCTCATCATCTTCACGCTGTTCGTCGTGAGACCGATGTTCAAGCAATGGGATGAGATCAACGTCCGGCGTGCAAAGGCGGAGAAGACGCTCGATGTTTTCAAGACGGAAATAGACAAGTCTTCATTTTATAGGACCAACATCCTCATTTTAGGAGCTGCCGGAGCGGTGGTGGCCCAGGAGGATCAAGGAGTAGATTTTGCACTTACCATTCAGCGGCAGGCCGCCGCCTCGCGCGTCAACATAATCGACAACAGATCACAGCCGGGCAAAACCAACGTGAATTTTTTCGAGAAAGCTCAGGCGCTCACAGTCAACGCGGGTGAAGAAAATCTCGTGGACTTTCTCTTCAACCTTGGCGAGGGCGCATCGCTGATCCGCGTGCGTGATATTTCCTTGCGTCCTGCCGACGCACAGCGCTCGGGCCTCACCGCAAACATGAAACTCGTGGCGAGCTACCAGAAAAAAAGCCCGCCACCCAAACTCGCCACGCCAACCAATGCGCCTGCGGCCAGGAAGACCGAAGCTGCCCCGGTAGCCAAGCCCGCGACAAAACCCGCCACCGCCCCTGCGACCAAGCCTTTAACGCCAACAAAGAAATAACCGTGAAAACATTTCTCAAAATTCTCGCCGCGCTTGCTCTTGTGATGCCGGCGCTCGCACAAACTCCACCGCCGCCAGTAGCTTCGCCCGCGCCCGAATCAAAAACCATCCCGTCCGAGAATCCGCTCGTACGCTCGATGAGTGCGCGCACCAATCGGACGCTCGCCAAGCCATCTCGTAATCCAATCACGCCGGCTGCTGCTGACGCAGGCGCAGCCGCACCGGTCACACCCCAGCCCGGCGCCGCTCCAGCAGCTTCTCCAAACGCCGCCGCACCCGCGCCGGCTAACGCACAACCTGCAGTCGCTCCCGGCGTCACTCCGCCCGCACCTGCCGCAGTGCCGGATCAACAGATACACCCGGCCGGCGCAATCAATTTCCCCGCGGCACCCGTAGAGAAAGTTCTCGAATTGTATTCTTTGTACTCCGGACGAACCATAATCAGGGATCCAGGCGTGGAACCAAACCTCAAAGGCTCCGTAACGATCATGCAGCAAACTCCACTGACGCACGAAGAAGTCATCATGGTTCTAGAGGCCGCTTTATCGATGAATAAAATCGCAGTCGTCAAGATAGGTGAAAAATTTCTTAAAGTCGTACCCACCACCTCATTGTCCGGCGCGGGAGCGAAACCAGACTCTCGTTCCCTTACCAACATGAATGAACTTGGCGCCCCTTTGACTCACATCGTTCAATTGAAATACGCCAAGCCAACCGAAATGGTTGCATTTCTCACTCCTTTTGGCACACCGGGAATGCCTGCGCCCATCGGTTTTGACAGCACCTACATTCTGATCCTGCGCGACAACGAGGAAAACGTGAAGCGCATGTTGGAAATGATCGAGAAGATTGACGTGAATGTCCCGGCGGAGATCGTTTCCGAAGTCATCCCGATCAAGTTTGCCAAGGCCGAGGACATCGCAAGCGCGTTGAACAGCATCAGCGGCGGCGGTGGTGGCGGCACTTTCGGCACACGCTCGTCAAGTGGAACTGGCGGCACTGGTATATCAGGGCGCACGGGAACGACGGGTGGTTTCGGCTCGCGTACCGCAACACCCTTCGGCGCACCCGGCCAACCGACGACGGGAGTTCCGTCCTCGACAGCAAATTTCAGTCAACGCATCAACGATATTGTCAACCGCGCATCGTCCCCCGGCGGTGGCAGCGGTGACATCCAGCTCATTGGAGCGAACAAGATCATTGCCGACGTGCGGGCGAATTCCCTGCTTGTGTTCGCATCTACAAACGACATGGCCACGATCAAATCAATCATCAGCAAGCTCGACATTGTGCTGGCGCAGGTGATGATCGAAACCATCATCATGGACGTCTCGCTCAACCATGATTGGAACCTCGGCGTATCCGCACAACAGAGGCAGCACCAGTTCCGGACGAATGCATTGGGTGTCGGCGGATTCAACAACGGCCAGTCCTTTTTTGATTTCCTCGGCTCCAGTTCCAGTAATCTGACTTCAACCCTTCCGGCTGGTTCGAGCTATTTCGGACAGATCGGCGTCGGGCCTACGTTTGACATCGCCTTGCAGGCGGCGGCGACGGATTCGCGCATCAATGTCATCCAGAAACCCCGCATCATGACATCGCACGCCAAGAAAGGCTCGATCTTTCTTGGCGAAACACGGCCCACTGTGAGCCAGACCTATTACGGCGGCGGGTTCGGCGGCAGTCCTTCCTCGTCGTATCAACAGTTGGAAGTCGGCATTCGCCTGGACATCACGCCTTACATCAACACGGATGGCCTTGTAGTCATGGAGATCGCCCAGGAGATCAACGAAATCAGCGGCACCACCATACTGACCGGCGTTGGTGAAGTGCCCAACACAACCAAGCGAAGCCTGGAGGCGGAAGTTGCCGTAAAGAACGGAGAAACCATCATGCTCGGTGGATTCATACGCGACAGTACGAGCGGGTCCAAGTCTGGAGTGCCGTTGCTGAAGGACATTCCCCTGCTCGGAAAACTTTTCTCAAGCAGCTCCAGCAAAAAAGGCCGCTCCGAACTTGTGGTTTTGATGAAACCCACGGTGCTCAGAACTCCCGAAGAAGCGGCCATGCATACTGACATTGAGAAGGCCCGCATGCCCGGCGTCAGAGCCGCAGAAGCCGAACTCGAGAAGGAAGAGAGCAAGAAAGCTGACGCAAACAAGAAGAAGACTGTGTTCAAAGACGTGAGTTCGAAGAGCCAGACTCAGCCCACTGCAATCAAAACACCGCCTGCGGCTGAAGTTTCGCATTGAGCCAGTCGCGTCCAGGTCAGGGCGAGGACGCCCGGCCAAGAAACTCTTGCAGTATTTTTGCGGCAACCTGCTTTGATCACAGCCCCTCAAACGCCGCGTCAAACACCTCGATGATGAAGTCTGCGTCCGCCTGATTGATGCACATGGGCGGAGCGAAACGGATGGTTTGTCCCCACAATCCGCCTTTGCCGATCAGCAGCCCCATCTCCCGCGCACGTTCGAGCACTTCGGCACACTCGGCCTTGGCAGGCTCTTTGGTCACCGGGTCTTTGACCATTTCGATGCCGATCATCAAGCCCTTCCCGCGCACGTCACCCATAAGCTTGTATTTGGATTTCAACTTCTCCAAACCGCCTTTGATGCGTGCGCCCAACTTGAGAGAATTCTCCTGCAATTTTTCGTTCTCGATGACTTCAAGCACCGCCTTGCCAATCGCGCTGACCACGGGGTTTCCGCCGAACGTGTTGAAGTGAACTTTGCCGACGAGTGATTGTGCAATCTTCGGCGTGGTGACAACCGCCGCAAGCGGACAACCATTGCCAATGCCTTTGGCCATCGTGACGATGTCGGGAATGACGCCCTGCGTTTCAAATCCCCAGAAGTGCGTGCCCGTCCTGCCGAACCCGGTCTGCACTTCGTCCGCAATGCACACGCCGCCCGCAGCACGGACGTGTTCGTAGGTGTGCTTGAGATAGCCCTCCGGAAATTCCACGAACCCGCCGACACCCTGGATGGATTCCGCGATGAACCCGGCCAGCTTGCCCGGTGTGGAGTAATCAATCAGGTTCTTCACGTCATCCGCGTATTTTTTCCCGGCGTTCGCGTCATCGTAACCGTACGGCCCGCGATATGGATACGGCGCGATGGCGTGATGCACGCCAAAGCTATGCGGCACATTGTATTTCCAAGTGCTGTGTGCGGTAAGGCCCATGCCGGAGGCGTTGCCGCCGTGGTACGCATTGCGCAATGCGATCATGTCGAAGTTGCCCGTGGACGCACGCGCCATCAGCAGGGCGAGATCGTTCGCCTCTGAACCGGAATTCACGAAGTAACAGACCTTCAGGTCACCGGGCATCTTGGAGGCAAGCTTCTCGGCAAACGCACCAACGTTTGGATGCAGATAAATCGTTGTCGAGTGCTGGAGTGTTTCATTCTGCTTTTGCGCAGCAGCCAGCACGTGCGGATGGCAATGGCCGACGCTGATGGTGACGATGCCGCCCAAGCCATCCAGGTAACGCTTGCCGGTGTCGTCCCAGATGTACTGCATTTTTCCCTCCACGAACATGATCGGGTTTTTGTAGTAGAGGAATATGCCGGGATTCATGAACTGCTTGCGCTGCGCGAGCACTGCGGCTGCGGACGGCCCGGTGTACTTCTGGGGTTGATGCGACGTGGACGGGAGCGTGGGTGTTTTCATTGTGAAACGCGGATTCGTTTTGCTTTGCTCTAACGTTCGGAAGGATGTTGGGCGTTGAGCAGGAAATGTTCAATGCTGAAACGCGGACCAAAACAATTCAGGCTGGAGCAGATTTCAAGTCAGCTCCGGCCTTATGAATTTTTGCCTCCGGGTGATGACGTTATTTGTCCTCCGGAATCCGCATCCCGTAGAACGAGCGATAGACGAACACCAGCGCCACGAGGAAAAAGAATCCGCCGATCATGTAAGAGGCTGCGCGGAGGTGCATCACTGAACTGTGGAATTCGTCTTCTGCGGTGGTCGGAACGAGTTTATGTAAGCCATGATTTTTTTTATCCGCCATAATGATTGTTTATCACCGT
>CAYSDO010000353.1:0-4828 GCA_964429665.1 uncultured Bifidobacterium sp. | reverse complement strand
CGAATGGTGCCGCTGCCGAAACAGCTCACTTATTCGGCCGGCCGGCCGATCAGACCCGCGACCGGCCAGACGCAATGCGTGGCATACCACATCGGTGGCAGACCGGGCCAGTAATTTGGCCAGCCGTCCATGTCCTGCTGATGACTCGCCTGAACGAACTGGAGCTTGCCGAGTTCGCCGTTGTCCAGCAGCTCTTTCATGAAAAGGTATTCGCGCGCATACACGACGGTCTCCATCATCATGTATTTGAGACCGGTGCGTTTCGCGAGGTCCACGATCTTCTTGCAATCGGCGATGTTCGTGGCCATCGGTACAGTGCAGGCAACATGTTTGCCTGCCTTGAGCGCGGCGATGCTCATCCAAGCGTGGTCGGGAATGGGCGAATTGATGTGGACAACGTCCACATTCTTGTCCTTCAGCAACGTGGCAAAATCCTTGCAGCGAACCTCAACGTCAAAATAATCCCCGACCGCATTGAGCTTGGCCTCATCGCGCTGGCAGATGGCGTAGCAGGCTGTGTGAGGATGTTTCTGCCATAGAGGGATGAACTCCGCTCCGAATCCCAGCCCGACGATGGCGACGTTGATTTTTCTTTTATTCATTCGGTGCTCGACTACCGCCTTCGCACGCCGCGTTGCGACAACCAACCCACGTGAGCGAAGTGATATTGCGCATATTGCTCCGGATTTGCCCTGTGCGTGTCAAGGCTAACTTGCAAGATTGCCACCGAAAACGGAGCCGGATTTCCACCTGCCAATCCAAGACACACTTAACCTAGAGCCCCTGAGACATGGTTACGCAACAGCCCGAACACATCCGTCGAATTGATGGCTGACCGGGACATGAGATCGGAACGCGAACTGATCAGCAGTGGCCACTCAGCAAGGTTGGACGGCTTGTTCCCGTGTGAACCTTTTACAAGAGAGGCATTGAGAGGAACAACATCCATCAACATCCGGAAGCCGAGTTTCTTTTGCAGCAAGCGCCACGCGATGCGTGCTTTGACGAGCGGGATTTTTGGATCCAGGAAAAGCTCCACAGGGTCGTAACCAGGCTTGCGATGGATGTCCACAGTGCGTGCGAAGTCCGGCGCACGCCGGTCATCAAGCCAGTAGTAATATGTGAACCACGCACGATCCTTAGCTACGGCGATGAGATCGCCCGCACGATCATGATCGAGTCCATGGGATTTCTTTTCCGCCGAGCCCCAAACTTCGAGGATGCCCGGCTGTTTTTCGAGCAATGAACGAACCTCGTTTTGGAGAGTTGTATCGTTGATGTAAACATGCGCCACCTGGTGATCCGCCACCGCAAACGCCCGGCTCGCACCGCAATCGAGCAAATCGAGTCCAAGCTCCTCCTTGATTGTAAGCCAGCCGCGTTCGCGAAACAGCCGGTTCAAATGAATGGGGATATCCACCGCGCTGATGCCGTATTCGGAAAGCAACACAACCTGGACAGATTGCTTTGCAAAGAAATCAATCAGGTCGCCGACGATGGCGTCAATGCGCTGGAGGTCGGAAGCAATCGTGGGGTGATTCGGACCAAGGCGTTGGAGGTTGTAATCCAAATGCGGCAGGTAAATTAGATTTAGCGTCGGGTTGAACCTGCGTTCAATCCACTTGGCGGACTCCGCGATCCATCGCGATACGGCGTCCGCCGCAAACCGCGAAGAGTCAACTCCAGCCGCCGGCCCCCAGAATGCCGGGAATGGAAAATCACCTAGATCGCGCTTAATCTCCTGGCGAATCGAGTAAGGCCACGCATAGATGTCGAAAAGCTTTCGCCCGTCAGCGGGATACATCGGGCGCGGCGTCACCGACCAATCCGCACTGGAATACATGTTGTACCACCAAAACATTTTTGCGCAGGTGAACTTTGGATCTACCTCCCGCAACGCGTCCCAGATTTTCCTTCCAGAAACGAGGTGGTTCGATTGCTTCCAAAACTGGACCTCGGCCAACTCACGATTATACCAGCCGTTCCCAACGATGCCATGCTTCGACGGAGTCTGCCCTGTGAGATAATTGGATTGCGCCGTGCAGGTGACAGCCGGAAATGCCGGCTCGATCCGGCTCAAAGCGCCCGCTTTTCGGAATGCATTGATGCGTGGCGTATTTAATCCAAGCAACGACTCAGACAATCCAACGACGTTGATGACCGCAGTCCGCGTCATTATTTCCAATGCTCCGCAAGCTCGGCGATGGATTCCCGAATCATCAGTGGATTCATCTCATTGACCTCGAAGCCTTCGCCAATATCCCGGAGCAAAGTGATGGCAAGTTTGCCGCCCAGGTGCTCCCGAAATTCCTCCAAGCCCGCGAGCAATTCCTTGCTCTGCAAGTCCCGGCTGAAAAGCGCAAAGCCCAAAGCCTTCAACAAGGCCAACACCCGACCGGCGGCTGGTTCATTCAGAAACCCAGCCCGGCGCGCATAGATGACATCCAGCGCGATGCCTATGGCGACGGCCTCTCCGTGCCGCAAGCCAAATCCAGACAGCTGCTCCAGCTTGTGCGCAGCCCAGTGGCCAAAGTCCAGAGGTCGGGCTGAACCAAACTCGAATGGATCACCATTCCTGGCTATGTGATCCATGTGCAATTCAGCGCAACGTCGGATGAGTTTGCGCATCGCCTCCGGTTCGAACCTCGCCAGTGCTCCGGCATCTGCTTCCAAAGACTCAAAAAAATCCCGGCTGCGGATACACGCCACCTTGAGCGCCTCCACGAAACCGGCACGCAAGTCACGCGGCGTCAGGGTCGCGAGTAGTTGGAAATCATTGATGACGGCAAATGGTGGCGCAAACGTGCCAATAAAATTCTTCTTCCCAAAGGCATTGATTCCGTTCTTCACCCCAACACCGGAATCACACTGACTCAACGTCGTTGTCGGAATCCTGATATGCCGCACACCGCGATGTGCCGTGGCTGCCGCCAGCCCCGCCATATCCAGCAACGCCCCACCGCCGACTGCGATGAGATACGAATGGCGATCTATGTGATGCCGATCTATCGCTGCGTGAATTTCAGAAACGGAAGACCATGAAGCCTTGGTTTGTTCACCGCCCTTGCAGATCACCGGCGGACAGACCAGCGTGGCGGAAATTGGATTTGCTTTGAAATAGGCCTCAATCGCCTGACTCAATTTCGGTTGAGCGGTCGCAAGAGCCTCATCCACGACCACCAAGGCACTACGGGGCGAACCTTGTTCGTCCCTGCTCAGGTTGTCGCGCAGGGTGATGTTCGAGGGATCAAAGACGTGATCGGTGAAGATCACGCGATGTTGCCAGCTTACTTGTATGGTGCGTTCGATTAAGTCCATGCTTCAAAGCTCCCTCAGTTTCCCAGAAGCGTCTTCGCACGCGCAAGAGCAGACCGCATCACGTCGCCGGAATCTTTCGTTGCAAAATAAGGGCGAACACGAACAAACCGGCGAACACGAGATAGTATTGAAGCGACATTTGCGGCACTGCGGAACAGTCCACGAGGACGATTCCCGCGAGCAAACCGGCGACGCTTCTTCCGATGTTTTGCATTCCAAAGCCCAACATTCCACGCAAATTCCAAAACATCCATGCAATCAGGAATGCCGTGGCTACCCACGAAACAGCGTCGCGGTTGGAGTTGATCAACACGCTGGCTGCCAGGGGAACAATCAAGAACAGAAACGGCCAGCGTTGGATCATCCCCTGCCCGCTCTCTTTGCGAGCCAGATAACTTAGGCCAGTGATATATGCAGCCAACGCCAGCCCGTGCCAGACGACAGCCTCATTCACCGAGCGAAGCGTCGCCGAAGCCGCCACCAGATAGAGCAGGAAACGACACGCTGCCATGATCACAGGTGCGAAGACTGTCCGCTTGTGAACCACATCGTAGAGGATGATTGCGCCAACGAGCAGCAAGGCAATCAAACCGACCGACAAGCCAAGCATCAAGATCAGCAACCAACCGAGCAGCAGCAGAGTTGTTCCAACCAACCAGACGGAGCGCAAAGTTATCTGGCCGGAAGGGATCGGACGTTCCTTGCGAAACTGCCGGTCAAACTCCGCATCACAAGCATCGTTGAGAAACATTCCTCCGACGTAAAGAAAGGTTGCGCCGATGCAGAGAAGGTAAAAATTATTCCACGATTGACCGCCGTTCAGCAGCCAGGCGGCGAGACAATTCGACCAAACCGTTGGAAGGTTTGAAACCCGGCCCAACACCAGAAACGTACGCAGTTGGCCGGGATCGGGTGGCATACTCAAGCCAGACGGTGTGCGCGAAGCTGCCTCAACGTCCAATCGTATTCGGCCACGAGCTGATCGGTCACATCGCGGTTTCGGAGATTCTCAGGCATTACGGCCCAAGTGTAGGTTTCCATTTCCAGATGCGAGCAAAGAGTAGGTTGAACCTCAAGAGCCTTGAGGAGGCCAAGAACGTGATCGGAGGTGGAAGTGAAACCATCCCCCAGCTCGCTGTGAAGCGGAACATGAAAATGAACACGCCACTCATCACCGGCGTGCGGTGCGCTGGCCTTGGAACTCTGCAAGGCAGGAGCAAGGTCACGAAACCGCGTCAACGCACCATCAGCATGACGGATGATGACCTGATGGAGATACACATCCTCGGCAAACGCAGCGAGCCGATGGAGCGCGGCTGGAGTGGGAAGCAGCCTGATCGCGTTGCTCAGGTGAATTTTGCTGAGGCGGATGCCCTGTTCGCGGAATTGATTCACCGCATTCGCAGGCTCTTCGAACTCAATTGCGAAATGACACGTATCGTAATTAACGCCAAGGTGCGCATCAAGCCGCGCATCTCCGGGACGGTCTTCGCGAAGTTGATTGAACAGA
>CAYSDO010000352.1:0-4830 GCA_964429665.1 uncultured Bifidobacterium sp. | reverse complement strand
ATCGCCGTTTAGGTTTAAGAACAGAGCTTTTGGTGGCTGCAAATCAACGCCCAAATTTGAAAAAAAAGCCTGGACGTCCCTGGACAATTCATGAGAGGAGCGCTTGGCATTTGGAGCCGCATGGTTTCCGAACCGACGATACAAGACCTGCAACAGTGCATTCGCATCCACCGAGAAAGTGCGGGTGAACAGGTTGGTGGAATTATCAACAAGTCCGCTTTTTTGGCGTGGCTTTGGGACATGGCTGGTTGTCTCCGTGTCATCCACTTTTTCAGGTTCGGACCTGACGGAAAACGCCTCTCGATTCGCCTGGGCCAATAGCTTTTCAATCGCATCCAGTTCATCCTCTGTGGCGTGGACCATCAACAAGCCAAGCGAATCTTTGAAAACCACAAACCTTGGCGGCTTCAAATCCACGCCCGCGTTGGCAAGGAGAGCATGAACCATTTCGGCAACATTCGTCCCAGCGGACGGCCCGATCATTCCTAAAGCCCGCGCAAGTTCCATTTGCCCGACAGCATAGGTTCGGGTAGCCAGAGAAGAAGTTTCTATCGGTCTTTCCCCGCCCGAGGCGTCATTCACCACACTTTCGCCCGTGCGGGGTGGGGACTTTCCTGAATCAACATACAAAACAAGCGGTTGGCCTTTGAGGTCATCAAGTGAGAGGCTCGTTGAATCAACAAAAGCATTTGAAGTGGTCGCGTACCGCGATAAAGGGAATTCCACATTGTTCGTGGTTGAGATAACGACAGCAGGGCCGGGGCTGGTGCGGTACCAGAACCACTGTTTGGCAAGTCCGTTCTCACCTTCGACGTTCCAACCGTGCATTCCACCTCCCGAAAACGTATCATGTTGTGCGGGGAGATAAAAATCAACCATGTCGGCCGTTTGGCTACGGCTGAGTCGATGATCTGAAGGCGTTGAGTTTGTATTTACAAGCGGGGCGGACGCCGTTTCCGTCGCGTTGTTCGTTACCGCGCCGACGACATTTCGCGCGCCCAGAGCGGAGAGAAACAACAGTGCGCCACCCACCAGCAACGCCGCCAGCATCGCGCGCCACGTCAGCCGCAACGCCGGACGATAGCCCGGCACAAGCAATCGTTGCACGCGGTCGGAGAGCGACGAAGGTTCGCGCTGACCGTTGCCAAAGGCTGTCGCGGCGGCGGGAGCGGGTGACAAAACATTTTCCGCCACCTGCACCAGCGTCTTCGCGTAATCCACCGGCGCACCGCTCAATTCGATGGCCAGCGCGTCGCAACACGCCTCGCGTTCGCGCCGCACCAGATGGCTGATCCACCACACCGCCGGGTTGAAGAAGAGCAGCGCCTCCATGAAGAGTTGAAACAGGTTGGCGAAGTAGTCGCCGCGCCGGATGTGCGCGAGTTCGTGCAACAGCACAAAGCGCAACTGCTCCGGCGTGAGCGCGGTGAGGAGAGTGAGCGGAAGTATGAGCGTCGGTACGAGCACGCCCACGACGGCGGGCGAGGTGAGTTTGTCCGTGACGGCGACGCGAACCCTGCGCGCCAATTGCACCGCCCGCTGCGCTTCCTCCAGCAATCGCAACACACGTTCATCAGCGAGCGGTTTGCAGCAACGACGCAACCGTTCCGCGCCTGCCACCTGAACTCCGGCGCGAATCACCATCACCAAAGCACCAAGAATCCAGACCAAGGCCAGCCACGCGGTCCAACCGGCTTTCACGGAATCGTCTCCGGTCTGTTTTGTAGCGGCGACCCGGAACACAATCGGTTCGCCAATCGGATCGGGTGCAGGACTCCCCTGCTCTGCCAAAGGTGCATCCGGGAGCAAAACAGTTTGAGGGAAAGTTTCTGGACGGTGCGAAAGTTGATTCAACACGGCCCACGAAACCACGGCGGCGATCAACACGCCGCCAAGCGAGCCGAGCGCGAACCGGTAGCGCCACGCCGGACTTGAAATGCGCCGCAGCAGCAACCCGAGCACCAGCGCAACCAGACCAGCCTGCCACAGCGAATGGAGCAGCGTCTTGACGACCTGCGCCCATTCCGGCGACGTGAGCCAGCCCAGAATCGCGTTCACATCTTGCCTCCGGATTTTCCTACAGCGCGCTTACCGCTCTGAGTCCGCTCATGAACTGAGATCAGGCGCTTGAGTTCATCAAGCTCATCACGCGAGACGCCCTTGGTGTCGAGAAGGCATTGCACCATCGGCGTGAGCGCTCCGTTGAACGCGTGCTTGAGCGCGTAGAGCAATTCGCCCCGTTGCGCCTGCGCGCGTGTCACAGCCGCGCGATACACCGTCTGGTTGCTCTTCTTCTCAGCAGCAAGCAGGCCTTTGACGACCATGCGGTCCATGAGCGTGCGCACGGTGGAGTAGGTCCACTCCATGCGTTTGAACAGTTTCTCCTGAATGGCAGGCGCAGTGCAGGGCTGGCCGTCCCAGACCGCCTTGATGATTGTCCACTCGGCCTCGGTGAGTTCTATGGGTTTGTCTGACATGGTTTTTTTGTGTGAGGTCCTCATCATCTCTACAACTGTAAAGCGAGTCAAGCGGAATCTTTACAAGTGTAGAGATGGGGTGCCCCGTCCTCGGGCGTAGCAACACAGAAATGACGGACGGCGCAGATTATTCCAGAGCGTATTGCAATGCTCACACTGCTGCGCCCGGGGACGGGCGCGCTCCGTCAGCTAATGGATTGATTGCCACGTGCGGCGCAACGCCTCGGGCGATTCGCCACGCTCGCGGAGTTTGCGAAGACTCAAAACATCGTGACGTTTAGCAAGACGGACGCCGGCTTCATCCAACATCAACGGGCAATGAAAGAAAGCAGGAGGCTGGAACCCAAGCGCACGATGGAGCAGGATTTGTCGAGCGGTGGATTTGAGCAGATCCGCACCTCGCACAACTTCGGTGATCTGCATGGCAGCATCGTCAACAACACAGGCGAGTTGATACGACGGCACATCGTCGTGCCGCCAGACGATGAAATCACCAAAATCCTTCCCGGCCACAAACGACTGTGGGCCGAAGTGACCGTCGCTGAAGGAAATGGTCTCGCCGTCAGGAACTTTGAAGCGCCAACTGAAGCGGAGGCCGGAGCCAGACAGTTCAACTTCCGGCTTCTGACTTCTGAATTCCCACTTTCTTCGACACGTTCCCGGATAAATCACTTCATCGTCGTCCTCCGCATGTGGCGCGCGTGCGGCGGCAGCAATGTCTTTACGCGAACAGGTGCAGGGATAGATGAAGCCGCCATCATTCAATTTTGCCAGTGCATCGCGATAGAAGCTCGTGCGCTCGCTTTGGTTGTAAGGAGGGAAAGCACCGCCCACATCCGGCCCTTCCTGCCAATCCAAACCGAACCACCGCATGTCCTCGATCATTGCAGTGGCGAACTCAAGTTTGAATCGCTTGGCATCCATGTCCTCGTTGCGCAAGACGAGAGTTCCCCTGCCCTGCCGCGCCCGTCCCTGCGCGATCCAGAATGTTCGCGCGTGGCCGAGGTGCAGAAAGCCCGTGGGCGATGGCGCAAGTCGTCCGCGATAGGTTCGCGGAGGTGTCAGGTGCGGGGTGTCAGGTGTCAGGTTCATCGCGCGTGGGCAACACTTCGGCCAATTTCATCCGAGCCTGAATGCAATTTCAAGTTCAGCGTGAGTTCGTCCTCCTCGATCTCGAATCTCCCATTGTTTCGAGGACGACGACGAGAACGAGGACGAAGGTGTCGAAAAGCACTTGCTGCGCGCATTGGGTTGCTTTACAAACGACGACGTAGGAAGAGTTGGAAAGAGTCACACAACACGGCGTACCACGGAAGGAAACCCGGTTATGGCAGCAGGGACACCAACAACGCAGGGAATCGATTCCCGGCAAAGCTCGGAAATAACGGGGCAACACGGAAGCTTCACTTCCACCACCTCGCACGATTTATCCATGGCAGCACTTCGTGAAAGCAGGGAATGGCTGACTGCGGTTTTTGCAGCATCGCGGGACGCCGTGGTGCTCGAAACCAGCGGCCGCATCACGCAGGCCAACGACGCCTGTGCGCGGTTGTTCGGTCACACCAGGGCGGACGAACTCATCGGCCTTCCACTCTCCAAATTGCTTCCCGAACATGACGCAGCGCGCATGTTGAAGTCAGGTCATTCGCACGCGCCCGGCAGCGCACCCGAGCTTTTTATTTTCAACTCGATCCGTCGCGACTCCACGCCTGTGCAACTCGAAGCCTCCGTCGGGGCCGTGGCGCTTGATGGTGAACCTCACAGCGTCATCGTCCTGCGCGATGTTTCAGCGCGCGCCAATCTGGAGGCACAGTTGCGGCACGCGCAGAAGATGGAGGCCGTCGGCCAGCTTGCAAATGGTGTGGCGCACGATTTCAACAACCTGCTCACGGCCATCCGTTGTCAGACAGAGACGATTCTTGCCTACGAACAAATCACGCCGACCACGAAGGAGATGTTGCAACAGGTGGTGGAAGCGACAGATCGCGCGGCGAATCTGACACGCCAGTTGCTCACCTTCTCGCGCCGCACGCCGATGCAGCCGTCCACGGTCAATCTCAACGAGCTCTCCACCAATGTCACCAAGCTGCTCAAGCGCCTCATCACGGAAAACATCGTGCTTGATCTCCAACTGCACGACCCGCTGCCGCCGGTCTGCGCCGATGCAAGCATGATTGAGCAAACGATCGTAAACCTGGCCGTCAACGCACGCGATGCCATGCCTCGCGGCGGACGGCTGACCCTCTCCACTGCCTTGAATTATGTGGATGCGAACCATGTGAAACGTCAACCGGGCGCGCGTGAGGGCGAATATGTTGCGTTGCGCGTCACGGACACTGGTGGAGGGATTGCA
>CAYSDO010000351.1:0-4834 GCA_964429665.1 uncultured Bifidobacterium sp. | reverse complement strand
GACCGATTCCGCCACGGTGAATCCATTGCGCTGATACGCGGTAATCGCCTTGGTGTTGCGCTTGTTCACAGCCAGGATCAAACATCGCGCTCGCAATGCTGCAGCAGCAGTCTCCCGTAACCGCGCCCGTGCATTTCCGGCAATAGATAACACTTGTGCAACTTCATCACGCCCAGCTCGGTCACCGGACCGTACGAAGCAAAACCCACAAATCTCCCGCCTGCCAGCAATCGCACGAATCGAACGCCTTTGCCGTGCATCTCCTCCCGCAAAACGTCGAGCGAATACATCCTGCCCAACATGTACTCGATCTGCACATGTGAAATGATGCCGGGATAGTGTTGCCGCCAGATGACGCCAGCCAATTCGGCGAGCGCAGGCAGATGCTCTTCCGTTGCTGGCAGGATTTGTGGTGACCCGGAAACATCAGGGTGCATGAGAAGAGCCTAATACAAACCTTCGCCAGGGAAAACCTTTCTCCACAGCAAAGCTCTTGCTTCCTACACGGCCAGCCTGTTTGCTTTCGCGCGCCATGCACCAATTCAAAACCTCGCTGCTTGCATTCGCCGCCATTCTGATTGCCACACCCGCCTTTGCCGCGCCTACGGACGATATTTATCTGCTCGGCCCGGATTCCGCACCGCACGATGGTGTGCCACAGGGCAAAATCATCGGCCCGCTCACGTTGGCAAGTGACGTTTTCACCAATACCACGCGGCATTACTGGGTTTACGTCCCCGCCCAATACGACCGTAAGAAGCCTGCGTGCCTTATGGTATTTCAAGACGGGCACGCCTTCGTAAGTTTGGAAAAGGACTACCGCGTTCCCAATGTCTTCGACAATTTGATCTATCGCCGCGAGATGCCCGTGACCATCGGCGTGTTCATCAATCCCGGCCACACGCCCGAACAACCCGAGTCCAGTTCCACCAACTGGGGCGACAGCATCAACAACCGCGCCACCGAATACAACGAACTGAACGACCGTTACGCCCGCTTGATCATCAACGAACTTCTGCCCGTGCTCGAGAAGGACTACAACCTTTCCAAAAATCCCGACGACCGTGCCATCGGCGGCGCGAGTTCGGGCGCGATCTGCGCCTTCACCGTCGCGTGGCAACGGCCCGATCAATTCCACAAGGTTCTCAGCACCATCGGCAGCTTCACCAACATCCGCGGCGGCCACGCGTATCCCGAACTGGTCCGGCAGAGTGAGCGCAAACCGCTCCGCATCTTTTTGCAGGACGGCCTCAACGACAATCGCGGTCGGCGGCGTGGCACGAACACCTACGATCCGAAATGGGACTGGCACGCGCAGAACCGGCTGATGGTCGCCGCGCTGACCGAGAAAGGTTACGACGTGAACTACTGCTGGGGCATCGGCACCCACTCGAACAAGCAGGGCGGGGCGATGCTGCCCGAAATGCTCCGCTGGCTCTGGCGCGATTATCCCCGCCCGGACGACCCGCAGGACGACAGCAATCGCAAACTCTTCGGGCCGCAGAATTGATTGGGAATGAGCATTCGTTCCAGTGGTTGCCGAAGTCATGTCTCCGGGCGTATCTTCCGGCATGAAGATCTTGCCACTGGGGCTGGTGCTGCTGGGCGTGACCTTGGCTTCCTGCGACCGCAACCCGGGCGCGGCGAACTCCGGAGGCAAACTGCTGTCCACCGACGAAACGCGGCAGGTGGCCATGCACATTCTACTGAATCGCTATCCCGAAGCGCAGATCGTCTCGCAACGCGAAGAAGGCCAGAACTGGAGCTATCGTTTCTCGACCAATGGCACGACCGTGCCGGAGTCAATCGTAGTGGATCGTAAGGCACGAAAAGCCCACTTTGAAAAAGTGACTCCGTGATGCGCCTTGGCCAGATGCCGATCCAGCGTCTGGAGAATATGGAGCGGGTTATTCATGGCGGCACAACCAATCAGTGCGCGGTGAACCCCCATTTGCCGTCACGCCCGTGTGGCTGACGAGGCGCGTCCAGTGCGGCAATGCGTCGGTGCGCGGGACATGGCGAGGGTGAAGTTGATTTCGTAATGTGGCCCACGGCTCTTGTTCCGGCGCGTATTGCTGGGCGACCTCGGCAATGTGCAGCAACACCGGCTCGCAACGTTCCTGTTCCGCCAACCGACACAGCCGCGTGGCATCTGTGCGTGGCGAACTCAACAACTGTGCCGCTACCCTCAATGCGTCCAAGCTGTAAGGCATCTGCCCTAGACAAAGCGCCACACCGATTTCTTCGTCGCTGATGCTCGGATTGTCCGGCGGCAGGGTGGGATCAAAATCCCGCTGGTAATGCTTCGCGCCGCGTGCGACCGCCACCTTGAACAACCACTCGGGCAATCGCTCGCCAGCGCCACTCGCGCGCGCCAAGCGGATGGCCAAGCCGGAGACGTGCGCCGTGTCGCCCAGCTTTTGGGCAAGCGTCGGTGTGGCTGCTTGGTCTTTCAGTTCCACGCGGACATTCGTAACAAAAACGGCGGGCGGGCAAAAGGTTTTAACCACGGATGAACACCGATGGACACGGATTCAAAGGGCTGAAAGCCCGACAGATAATAGCCCAGGGCAACGCCCTGGGTTCATCGTCAAAAAGATTCCAAGCCCTGAAAGGGCGGTAGAAGGTAGATGTTCAGGTATCTGTAGATTGACCAATCGGGTTTACGACATCCGCAAGATTGATCGTGATTGTGACTTGGTTCGCTCCGCTCGTATCCGAACACCAGCGACACATTCCCTTTTCAGGGTCAGACTTAGTCCCGCCGTAAAGACAACTCGTAAACCGACCACACTGCGGACAGGACATCATGCCAATTGCTTCACCAGCACGAAATGTTTTCGATCTGATGGTTTCACAGAAACTGAGCGCGTCCGCTTCGAGCCATGCGGGTTTGATTGCACTCAGGCCCATCAAGATCACGCCCGCTTCGTAAAAGAGATTTGAACTCTGAACCCGGCATGCTTCAGACCAAATGGTGAAATAGTTGTCCTTCCTACGGAGGCCGGACGGCTTTTCGCATATCGGACATTCAGCGTGCAGGAACATGGTTTTGGGTGCGGCAGCCACGAGGAGTGGTGTTTGTGGTGGCGGTTTGTCCTTCAACCTCTCGGACAGCAGTGCAATAAGGTCGTCCGCAGCGGCATGGAAACGCTTCGTGGAATTTGCCCTGCTTCCTTTGAGTTCCTGCGCTGTCGCCAACAAAAAGGCAAGCAACCGATCCAGTCGGGCGAGTCCGGCATCCCGCCACCCCGCCAAGTAGTCTTCCATTCGCACTTCCTTCGGTGTTGCTCCGCACGTCGGGCAACGAAAGTGAAACATCGTCACCTTTTCTAAATTGACTCGTTCCTCCGTCGGTTTTGGTTTCGCTTTTTCGGCCAGCACCACTGGTGCTTTTGTTAATCGTTCCAACTGTTTCTTGCAGCCGGCTTGTGGATTCGCTTCGAGTGCTTTTTGATACGCAGCAATCGCTCCATCAGTTTCGCAAAGCAATTCCAAGATTTCGCCCTTGGTGCGATAAAGCTTCCCGACGTAATTCGGATATTCCAAGAGGCGCGGTGTCGCCGTCGCCCGCTCTAAATCGCTGACGAGTTGACGCGCCAATTCTTGATTTGGGGGATTCCCGATCCCTTTGACTCGTGACAAAGCCCGGTCAACCAGTGCGAAGCCATCGAGATGCCGTTCGGCTTCTTCTTTCGCGAGTGTGGCTTTGTCCAAATCCCCAGATTCGGTGTGAAGTTTAGCGAGGAATTCATAAACGGACGAAACCTTGAAGTATTGGGAGTCGGCAATGCCTCGTCGTAGTGATTCCTCAGTCCATTGGGCATAGGTTCTAGCTTCATCGGCATCCTTTGCGCCTTGCTTTGTGTAGAGTTCGCCGACGATCTTGCAAAGCGTCAGTCCGTCACAGTCTTGCATGAAATCGAGCAACCATTTCTCCCTGTCGAGAAAGCTGCCGTTCTGGTCGAAGCGATACCACCCTTTGTCACGGTGCTGCAAAAGCACTGTCGCGCCATCGGCGTCCAGCTTTACCGCTGTTGGGCTGAATCGCGGCTCAAGCTGGAAGTGGAAGGCCTCCTCCATCGTGGCCAAGTCCATGCAACGTAAATCATCCCTGCTGTTCCAGAAAAGCAACCGTCCGTCAGCCGACAAATCGAAGAAGAGCAAGCCGTCTCGGAATTGTTTCGAGCCGAACTCTTGGCCGTTGGACTCGAAGAACCGGATAGTGCTCTGATTGGTCTTACCAATCAGATGAAGCGCAAAACGGCCTGTGTCCGTTGCTCTGCCCTCGTAAATTCTCGACGCAACCTCACCCCAAACGACAGGAGCTTCAAATTTCATGAGGACAAAATTCTTCGCCTCAATCCATCCTCGCTTCTTTATGCAATACCAACCGATTGAGTATTCACCGCTCGGAGAATCGGAGCACGAGCCGACAAAATCGCCGACGAAAATCTGATCACCCGATTTGGTAAACTCAGCGCTCATGTTTGTGGACAGTCGCCCTTTCTGCCGCCCTTTCAGGGCTTGGATTCATTTTGTTCGTTGACCCAGGGCGGCGCTCATATCGCCTCGCTTGCCCTGGGCTATCATCTGTCGGGCTTTCAGCCCTTTGATTCGTGTGAATTTGTGTCCATTCGTGGTTAAAGCCCCAGCTTTTTAAACCGGTTGTTCACTTCCTTGAAATGGAAGTCGAGCGAGCAGAGCGCTTCGAGTTCGCCTTTCTTGAAATGCTGCGCGACTTCCGGCGTGGCTTTGAGCACTTCCACGAAATTCGCGTCGTCGCGGCCGGCGTGTTTGACTTCCCAGGTTTTCATGGCGGCGTCTTGCACGA
>CAYSDO010000350.1:0-4848 GCA_964429665.1 uncultured Bifidobacterium sp. | reverse complement strand
ATCACCGTCTTTCCCGCGCCGAAGGATAAAGCCAACGGCGCGGCGGTATTGATTATTCCCGGTGGCGGGCATCGCGAACTCGTGTTCAAAGCTGAAGGTGTTGATGCCGCTGAATTCTTAAACAACCTTGGCGTGACGGCATTCGTACTAAAACACCGTCTCGCTCGGGAAACAAATTCCCCCTACTCGCTCCAAATTCATCCACGCCAGGACGCGCAACGTGCCATGAGACTGATTCGCAGCCGGGCCGCCGTGTGGAATCTCGATACGAATCGAATAGGTGTCATGGGCTTTTCAGCCGGGGGTGAAGTCACGGCTCTATTGGCTTACAGCCCGACGGTAGGAAACACAAATTCCTCAGATTCGATTGAACGAATGAACTGCCATGTTGATTTTCAGATCGTAATCTATCCAGGTCCTCTTGGCATTCCGTCCGGTCCGATATCGGCTGATGCACCGCCTGCATTTTTCCTGGTGGCAGCGGATGATCGAGGCCACGTGGAGCCCGTGCTGACGCAGCTTGAAAAATATCGGGAGGCGAGACGACCAGTCGAAGTTCACCTTTACGCCAAGGGTGGACACGGTTTCAACATGGGCAGACGTTCAAAACTCGCCACAATCAAAACATGGTCGCAACGTCTGGCCGACTGGCTCACAGACAATGGCTTTTTGAATCCAGCAACGACGACTGTGACGAACAAGTGATGCGCGGTGGTGAACGAAATCTGGAAAAATGAATCTGTCGTCGCCCACACCGCGTGTCTGGCGCGCAGTTTGAAACACTGGACCGGACGCGAATTGTTGTTGGACGTTGGGGACGCGAAAGAACTGGCGGCAAAAGCTTTCGGTGCCCCATTCGTGCTGGTGTCGCACGGAATGGAGGCCGACCCAGTGTTGAATTACGGCAACGCCACGGCTCTCGCACTATGGGAAATGACTTGGGAGGAACTCATCCACACGCCGTCTCGTTTCACCGCCGAAGCCCCAAATCGTGAAGAGCGAGCACGGCTTCTGGACACTGTGACGCGGCAGGGCTTTATTGATGATTATTCCGGCGTGCGCATTTCCAAGAGCGGACGCCGATTCCGCATCGCGAGGGCGACCGTGTGGAATCTGATTACTGCGGATGGAAGTCGTTGCGGACAGGCTGCAATGTTTAGCCGGTGGGAATTCATTCCGTAATGACGCTGTCGGGTAAATGACCGTCGTTCCAAACCGAGTCCGCCGGATACTTCGTAGTGTCGCATCGGGCATTTACCTCGCTGGTGCATTTGATTCAGGTGGTTTTTGGTGTTATTAGTAGCCCGCCGATTTTCAAAACAATCAGGATCAGAACATGAACACGTGGAAATCTCTCCGAATCGCCGGATTTACAGCCATGCTGGTCATTCCGGTGGCGCGAGCCAATCTAACGTTCAATCTCATTCCCGATCCCGGTATGCCGCAGTTTGCGGTTGATGGGTTTACCGAGGCGGCAAATCTGTGGTCATCAGCCATTGCCGACAACATCACGGTCAACGTCCAGATTGGTTACGCGGCACTCGGGCCGGGAGTCATTGGTCAGGCGGGAAGCGCGTTTTACGAGACAAGCTATTCGTCGGTCGGCACGGCACTTGGCACACATGCAACTTCACCGGACGACTTCTCGTCGGTGGCAGCGTTACAGTCCGGTCCCAGCTTTAACAGATTAATCAACCACACGAGCAACAATCCAGGAGGTGCGAACAGTTCAATCCCATACATGGACACAATGGATCGCGTCGGCATGACAACGGCAAATGCCAAGGTGTTGGGACTTGTTGGAGCAAGTGGCGAAGTTGATGCCTTGATCCGGTTCAGCTCCAATTTCGCGTTTGATTTCAATCATGGTCCGGCAATTGATTCCGGGAAGATTGATTTCGTTGGTGCGGCGGCGCATGAGATTGGTCACGCGCTCGGATTTGTCAGCGGTGTGGACGACATTGATTCGTTCAACGGTACATCACCTGGTTTCGCGTTCAGTGACAACATGGTTGATTTGTTTCGTTATTCGGAAATGAGTTTGAACATGGGTGCTGGCATAACGGATTACACGGCTGACACGCGCGACAAGTTCTTTTCTGTGGACGGCGGCTTGACCTCAATCGCCTTGTTCAGCACGGGAGTCACATATGGCGACGGACGGCAGGCAAGCCACTGGAAGGATGGACTCGAACTTGGCCTGATGGATCCGACCGTTGCTTTTGGGGAGCGAATGGATTTCACGCTAAATGACTTTCGGTTGTTCGACGTGATTGGTTATACACTCGTGCCCGAGCCGGGGACAGGGGTGATGCTGATGCTGGGGATGATGCTCATCTTGGCTCGGCATAGAGCTTCAACCGAACAACGGTGAGGCGTGGTGCGTGAGCATTCGCCGGTGGCGAGTGGATTTTTCACGCGCTTCACTTCACGCGCCACGATTTTTTGCCCCTATACATTTCCGACCGTGTTGCTACTCTTCCACCGCTATGACACTCGATGATATTTTGCTGGAAGCAGAGGAGAAGATGGAAAAGACGGAGCATGTTGTGGTGAATGAATTTGCCGGTGTGCGGACGGGCAAGGCTTCGGCGTCTCTCGTTGAAAACATCCTTGTGGACAGTTACGGATCACAGATGCGCATCCGGGAACTTGCCGGAATCACCACTCCCGAGCCACGCACTCTTGCCATCCAACCTTGGGATGCCACTCAAATCACCGCCATTGAGAAAGCGATCCAAAAGGCAAATCTTGGACTGTCCCCTGCAACTCAGGGAAAAACCATACGGATTTTTTTCCCGGAACTCAGCCAGGAACGGCGCACGGAATTCGTCAAGATCATCAAGAAAATGGCGGAGGACGGACGTGTGGCAATCCGTCACATCCGACGCGATGCGATGGACCTTCTGAAGAAGCATGCTCATGACAGCGGCGTAACCGAGGATCAAGAGAAGCAGGCCGAGAAAGACGTCCAAAAATTGACCGACACTTACATCGGGAAAATTGACCAGCACTTTGCCAACAAGGAAAAAGAGTTGATGACGGTCTGATCGGGTTTCCAGAAGGCGAGAACGGACCAACTACTGCGTTGTGACGCGCTGAGTCAAGACAGGTTCAAAGCGGATTACGGTTTCACCGGGTTTGGCGTAGCCAAACTTTTCGCGGGCATAGCGCTCGATTGCCTTCGGATCGTTGCGCAGAGATTCCACCGATGCCTTCAACTGGCGATTAGTTTCCTCCTCCTTTGCAGTCTGCGCTTTGAGACGGAGCACTTCTTTGCGCATTCGTTCGTTCTGTTGGATGAGAGGCAGGTAAAGAACGCCAATTCCAAGAAGAACAGCAACTACGAGAAGGCAAATCACCACTCGTGTCATCTTTCCCCAGATACCAAGATCAACGTTCACGCCCGCAGTTAATCAAGCAACGATCCTAAACGAAAGAGTTTTTTTGTCATCGTGCGAACTTTTTCCACGAAACCAATCTGTTATCAGTGCCGAACGATAATCGCAGAAACACGTCCGGTGTTCGTGATTCCAACATTGGTGGAATCGGCGGTCCGCACAGGACGGTATGGCAACGCCCATAGTAAAACGCGGGACTCACTGTTGTGTAACCCCGTCTTGTCAGCCACTCAGCCACCGTGCTGCCATCCGAGAGTTTGGCCTGCTTGTCAGGCGGGCCGAAATCCGTCACTGCCATGTCAAAAGTGTAGCTTCCCACGCGTGCATCCCAGACAATCTTCGTCGTCGCGCAGCCCATGTTCAAGAGCAGCGCGCCTGTGATCAGCAGCATTAAAGAGAGCCATTTCTTCATGTCACGATTTTACCCCGCGCGCGATTGAACGCAAGTTGCCGTGCCTATTTGATTGTCAGCCCGCCCTGGGCACGTTATCAAATAGGTTCAATGATCAAGGCCTTGTTGATGCTCATTCGTCCTGTGGCGACCTGGACCGGTATTGCCCAAGCTAATCGCGGGGTAATGGCGGTGCTTTTTGTCTTTCTGATACCGCTAGTAGCGACCACGTCCGCCCTCGAAGGCTACGGGTTGGTGAAGTCCGGGAAATTCCTGGCTGAACCCATCCATTTGTTGAGGCACTACACGGTACAGGAAGCTGTGGTATTCGAGGTTCTCCACTCGGCACTTTTTGTGGCAATCGTATTTGTCGTGGCTGGAGCGGTGCGCGCATTCAGCCAGACGTTTCATCGCCGGAACAATTTCACGCAATCATTCACCGCAATCGCGTATGGCTTCGCGCCGTTGCTCACGCTGCGATTGCTGGACATGGTGCCCTGGTTAAACGGCTGGGTCGCGTGGCTTGTAGGCCTTGCGCTCACCCTCTCGGTGCTTTACCACGGCCTGCCGTGCATTTTGCAACCGGACCCACCGCACGCCATCGGACTCTTTTTCAACGGCTGCCTTATCACCATTGTCGCCACCGGACTGCTCCGTTTAGTGGTGGTGTTCTACTGGGAAGGGCGGCTTAAAGGAGTTTCCCAATTCATTTCCGACCTCGCCGCGCGACTGCCTTCCTGATCACCCATGCATCGGTCTCCACCGTCGCTTTGGCGTCGGCATAACTGTCCCCGGTCAAATCACACACGATTCGCGTTGCGCGATCGCGGAGAAGTTGAGCGTGGCCTTCTGGCGGATCAGCTGCGACTTCTCGTCGGAACCGGCCTGCTCCCGCACGGCGTAGAGGTAGGACAGGCCGCGCGCGTAGTCGCCGCGGTCCCACGCCGCCTTGCCGGCGCGCGCGAGCACGTCGAGATCGCCGTGGACCAGCTCCTCGTGCTCGACGTCGTGCAGCTCGATGAGGTCCGCCGCGACGTTGGGCCGCAGGCGGTACAG
>CAYSDO010000349.1:0-4850 GCA_964429665.1 uncultured Bifidobacterium sp. | reverse complement strand
CTCCGGCAACCAGATAAAGTCACGATGCACCGGCACACCCAGCAGCGGCAACAACGCGAGATACCAGTCCACCGCGTGCGTATGATACGAGGCGCGCCGTGCAATCACGTCGTAGAAACCGCACGCGCCCTCACGAGGCTCATCAAGACCGGCGAGAAGCTTTCCATTGGCAAGCCACGCAAACGCACCGCTGCGCGCGAGGCACTGAAGATCAATCACCCAGTCGAAATTTTGCCGGCGCATCCAGCGTATGCTTTGCGCAGCCTCCGGCCAATGCCGGGGTGAGCCCCATCGCTTTCGTTCAAAACGCACCACGCCTGCAAGATCGGGATCACCTTCAAGCAGGGAGGCAAGGCCGGAATCAATCCACCAGAAAATTTCAGAGTTGGGGAGGTGGAGCTTGAGCAATCGCAGGACTGGCAATGCCTGGATGACATCACCTAGCGAACTGGGTTTGAGGATGAGAATTTTCAAAGCTCCAGATTCCTGGCGCCAACATCGAGAGAAACTTCAATTTCCAGCCAGAAGAATCCCCGTCGCATACCCTCCACTTGGAATCTGATTATTGGTGTTTCTCTGGAGCTTGGGGACTTTTACCTGCCGTAAGCCAGCCGTTCCGCCAGCCGCTCTGGCAAACCTGCCGCGATGATTTTCTTCTGGGCAGTCGCGATGTCGTAATCAAGCCTGCGCTGTTCAATCGTTCCTTCGTCCACGTCGTAGATCACATAGGAGGACTTGGGATTGTTGTCGCGAGGCTGCCCAACAGCGCCGACGTTGATGAAATACTTTTTCCCCGCTTCGATTTTGAATTTCGAATAGGTGCCTCCACGCACGACGCTGTCGCGGATGAATGCCACGGGCACGTGGGTGTGCCCGAAAAAACACAACGGCGTGTTCTGATATGTAAAACTTGCCGCGGCAGCGAGCTTGTCAAAGACGTAGCCCCAGCGTTGAGGCGCATCAAGGGTGGCGTGGACGATGGTGAACGTTGTTACCATGCGGGTGTATTTCAAATCGCGCAACCATTGGCGGTCTTCCTCAGAGATTTGACCGCGCGTCCAGTTTACAGCCTCAGCGGCGGCGGGGTTGAAGCCTTCGAGATGTTCCTCGCTCGAGCAATACTCGTCGTGGTTGCCTTTGACGCAGGGCATTCCCATCTTGCGCACAATGTCGAGGCACTCCTTTGGATTGGCGTTGTAGCCGACGACGTCGCCTAGACACGCGTAATGCGTCACCTTCTGGTTCTTGGCGTCCTCCAGTACAACCTGAAACGCCTCCAGATTCGCGTGTATATCGGCTATGATTGCAAACTTCATGTGCTATCGAACAATTTCAAAACCACGAAACTCACCGCGCGCTTCGGCCCAACTCACGTCCTCGTGGCGGATGTTCGCCCCGAGTCCCGACTCGTAAATGGCCGCGAGAAACGCCTCCAACTCCGTCTTGTCGCCTTCCACCACCAGTTCAACGCGCCCATCGGGCAGGTTGCGCACCATGCCGTTGACCTCAAAACCCATCGCCACGTTCTTTACAGTGTAACGAAAACCAACCCCTTGAACGCGACCGGAATAAAAAACTGTCATCCGTTTGCGGATCACGACGGCCCTTTGTTTGTTGTCAGCCAACTGCGGCACACCAAATGAAGCCAAAGACACCGGCATGGCGCAATGTTTTTTCAGGTGCGATTTGGAAAAGAAGGCCGTTCTGGCGTTTGGCTTCAGTCTCCCATATCGCTTGACCCCATCGCCGTGCGCCTATGCACTGTGCCCGTGGATTGCGGATTGAACATCATTTATGAGGACGCCGATCTTCTCGTGCTCAACAAACAAGCCGGCTTGGTTTGTCATCCAACCAAGGGCGATGCCATGTCGAGCCTCATCAGCCGGGCACGATTGCACCTTGGCCCAAACCCACCACCGCACCTGATCAACAGGCTGGATCGTGAAACCAGTGGCGTCATCCTCATGGCCCGTAATGCCAAAGCAGCCGGCGAACTCGGAAAGGTCTGGGAACAACGCGCGGTGCAAAAGGAATACCTCGCCATCGTACACGGAATCGTCCCAGCCGATTCCGGGACGATTGACGCCGCGCTCGGCAAGGACACACAAAGTCGTGTTGCCATCAAGGACTGTGTGGTGATTGGAGGCGCAACCGCACAGACGAATTATTGTGTGGAGCGGCGGTTCGAACGGGATGGCGCACCGTTCACCTTGCTACGCTTGATTCCACACACGGGACGAAAACATCAAATCCGAATCCACCTTGCGCATCTTGGTCATCCAATCGTGGGCGACAAAATCTACGGAGGCGACGAGGATTGCTATCTCGCGCTCGTGGAACAGCGGCTCACCCATGCACAACGAGCCGCACTGTTGCTGCCCAACCATGCATTGCATGCTTCAGCAGTGCGATTGATCTGGCGAGGCGCACCCGTGGAGTTTCGCGCGAAACCAGAGCCGTGGTTCGAGGAGTTTATTGCGCAGACTTCTTCGGAGCCGCGACAACATCCTTCCGTTTGAGCACCATGATGATGCCGGTGTTTTGATTTGGGGCTGATGCAGCTTGGAGGTTTTGCCCTGCTACACGTTCACGCATTACCGGGATGGATCGCAATAACTCGTAGTGTTCGCCCCAGTAACCCTCCCACCACCGGAAAATCTTCTTCTCCGAATCCTCCCGCTGTGCCCAGGAGGTCGGATCGGAAACGTACACGGCATATTCAGGCCGGGCAGTTTCGATCTCGTGGATCATCTCATCCTGCATCTTCACCGCATACGGATGCGCCTCCATCAATGCATAGGTATAGATGTAGCCGCTGGCGGAATGACGATGGGAGTAAAAATAAATCTGCGGCTCGGATCCCATCACCACCACACGTGCATTGCCCGGCGATTCTGCCCGCAGGTCCATCGCCAGCCGGCGCGTCTCGGCGAACAGATTGTAGTGATACGTGGACTCGGACACTTTGACCGGTGTTGCGGAAAACCATTCCTCCCCGTGCATCGCAATGGCAACCAACACCGCCAGCCCGTAAAGCACCAGTCCGCCTAGCGCTAGGAAAAGTTCCACGGACTTTTCATTTCGAATCAGAAACAACGCACGACTTACCACCACGCCATTAAGTAACGCCACCACGGGCAGCAGCAGGATGAAATAGTGATGCCGGAAATACATCCCCGCGCACAACGCCAGAATACCTGCTATCGCGAAACCTGTCACGAACGGCAGCGCAGCACGCAACCGCTTCTCCCACCACATCATCACCGCGCCCACGGCCGCAAGCACCCAGAAGATTGCGTTCAATCCCACGCTCGATTCAACTGCTGCCCGTAGAATTGCCGGTAGTTGATCAAAGCTGATTGCGGCGGCGTATTCCTTCGCATAAGTGAAAGTCCAAAACCAAAATGGTTTGAACACACCCAAAGCCGCCAGGGCCGCACAAGTGAACGCAAACGGCAGCATCAATCCTCCCAGCAGACACCCAGACTCCCGCCAACATCGTTGCCAATTCTTCTCAACCTTCACGAGATTCTGCCAGAACACGTAACCCAGTCCAAACACGCCGAAGAACACACCGTGTTGCTTCATCAGGAACGCGCCACCAAACATCACCCCGGATGCAAAGAACAAAGCCGGCTTCTCGGTTTCACGCGCCTTGAGCAGCAACAAAACTCCCGCCATTGCACAGAACACAACAAAATGCGTGGCATGCCCGGCCAGTCCGAGAAATGCGGAACTCGTCGAAAGCAAACCATAAGCTAGCGCCGCCGCTCCGCCTGCGGTGGCATCCAGCACCCGACGCCCCATGAAATAAATCATCACAATCGTCGCCACATTCACCAGAGCCAGACCGATGTGGATTCCCGAATCCGTCTGTCCAAACACCGCCATGATCACTGCGTAGGCCGCGTACGTGCCGGGCAGCTTCATGTTGTAGGCGAGTTTGTACGGCGGAATTCCCTGGAGCATGAGCTGGCCCGCATAGGCATACTCGCCTTCGTCACGTTCAAGTGGCGTCTCGCGCAGACGCACGCGCACGAACAACACCAGCACAATCACGAAGCACAACACCAGCTTCGCCCCGTGTCGGCTAAGAAAATCTGCAATTTGCGATTTGTTCTTGTCCATGTGCGCGTGGATGGAAGCGAACCTTGGCCCATCTTACAACGCGAAAAACTTTCAGATTGAATCGAAAAACTCTAAAAACTCGTCAGCGACCACGCACTGACCGCTTTCTGCTTCCAACTCATTCCCCGCGCTTGAGTCACCCGCCTCGCGGCTCTAAAGTCTGCGCGCATGAATCAATCTTTGAACGAACCGGTGCAAGCCGTATCCGCGTGGGTCAAGAAACTTCGAGCTGAGATCGCCGGGGTCATCGTCGGTCAGGAACAACTGGTGGATCGTTTGCTCGTCGGATTGCTCGCCAACGGCCACGTCCTGCTTGAAGGCGTGCCTGGGTTGGCCAAGACGCTTTCCGTCCGCACACTTGCGTCCGCCGTGCAAGCCAGCTTCCGCCGCATTCAATTTACCCCCGACCTCCTGCCTGCCGATATTGTGGGCAACTTGATTTACAGCCCGCAGGACGGGAAGTATCACGCCACGCGCGGCCCGGTGTTCACCAACTTCCTGCTCGCCGACGAAATCAATCGCGCCCCGGCCAAGGTGCAATCCGCCTTGCTCGAAGCGATGCAGGAGCGCCAGGTCACGCTCGGCGGCGAGACGATGCTGCTGCCCTCGCCGTTCCTCGTGCTGGCGACGGAAAACCCGATTGACCAGGAAGGCACGTATCCCTTGCCCGAGGCGCAGGTGGATCGCTTCATGTTCAAGGTGATCCTCGATTACCCGTCCGA
>CAYSDO010000348.1:0-4851 GCA_964429665.1 uncultured Bifidobacterium sp. | reverse complement strand
ACGGCACGAAATGCCTGACCAAGACGATTGACAACAAATTCTTCCAGCGCGCCACGGTGTTTCTGGGCGCACCGGATGCGAAGAATTACACCATCGAAGCCGATGTGATGAGCGACGGCAACCGCCGCAAGATGTCCGAAGTCGGCATCATCAACCAACGCTACGCCATCGTCCTCAAAGGCAACGATCAGAAACTTGAAGTCAGTTCCAATTTCGAGCGCTTGCGCCAAGCCGTGGATTTCAAGTGGTCGCCAAACACATGGTATCACCTCAAGTCCCGCGTGGACATCGCCTCTGACGGATCGGGCGTCGTGCGGGCCAAAGCCTGGAAGCGCGGCGACCCTGAGCCCGAAGCGTGGACCATCGAAGTGAAACACAACACCGCACATCGGGAAGGCTCGCCCGGCTTGTTTGGTTTCGCCCCACAGGATCAGCGCGTTTACATTGATAACATCAGCGTAAAAGCGAATTGAGCCTCAGCTCTTAATCTTAATCCTACTCATAATCTTAATCTCATGCCCTCCCGTTTCGACCACGAAAAGCTGAATGTTTACCAGCGTTCCCTGCAATTCGTTGTCTGGACCACAGAATTGCTTGAGCGCATCCCGACCAAACTGTCGGCACACGGGCAGATTGAGAGAGCCTCGACTTCGATTCCTTTGAATATCGCCGAAGGCAATGGACGTTACACCGCCACAGATCGCTGCCGTTTCTTTGACATCGCCCGCGGCTCAACTTTGGAATGTGCGGCGGCTCTTGATGTGTTGGTTGCCAAAAAGGTTCTCATGGACAAAGACATCGAAACCGGCAAAGCGCATCTGATTGAGATTGTAAACATGCTGGTCGGTTTAATTCGGAGCAATTCTGAAACCCGACTGCATGAGGATGAAATCCCCTACAAGGTTTGAGCCGAACCGAAACAGATTACGATTAAGATAAAGATTATGATTAAGAACACGCACTTGCAGACTGTAACTGCCGGACTCTTGATTGGTTTTGGCACGGCCAACTTCTCCTCTGGAGCCGACTGGCCGCAATGGGGCGGCCAGAACAACCGCAACATGTATTCGCCGCAACGCGGTTTGCCGGACGCGTTTGGCAAGATTGAATTCAAGCCCGGCACGGACGAGATCAGCACCAACGGCGTGAAGAATCTCAAATGGATCGCCAAGCTAGGTTCACAGAGCTACGGCAATGTCACTGTCGCCGGCGGAAAAGTTTTCATCGGCACGAACAATGAGCCCAATCGCGATCCGAAACACACCGGCGACCGCAGCATTCTCCTTTGCTTCGACGAAAAGACTGGCGCCTTTCTCTGGCAACTCGTCGTACCCAAGCTCGCTTCCGGCAAGGTTAACGATTGGGAAAGCCTCGGTCTGCTCTCCTCACCAACCGTCGAAGGGGATCGGGTTTACCTCGTCACAAGCCGATGTGAAGTCATTTGCTTGGACGTCAACGGCATGGCCAACGGCAACGACGGCCCGTTCAAGGACGAAGCCAACTACTGCGTGAAAGATGTTCTGCTGGATCGCGGCAAGCCCACCGAGCGGAAAGCTCCTCCCATCGAACCCGGAGCGAAGGATGCCGATATCATCTGGGTCTATGACATGATGGATGAATTGGGCGTATTCCCACATAACGCGTCCAACTGTTCGGTGTTGATCGAGGACGACATCATTTACACCTGCACCTCCAACGGCCAGGACTGGACCCACTCAAACATCCCGTCACCCAACGCGCCGAGCTTCATCGCGCTCGACAAAAAGACTGGCAAGTTTCTCGCCGAGGACGATGCCAAGATCGGTCCAAAGATTCTGCACGGGCAATGGGGTTCACCCACGCTCGCCGTCGTGAATGGCAAAAAGCAAATCGTGTTCGGCGGCGGAGACGGCTGGTGCTATGCGTTCGACGCGAAACCAGAGAATCCCGGCGAGAACGGCAAACTGAAAACCGCGTGGAAGTTCGACGCCAACCCGCCCGACTACAAGAAGGACAAGGACGGCAAGCCGATCAAATATCCTGCCGCAGAGGGCGTGAGCGAAATCAATGCAACGCCGGTGTTTTGGAAAAACCGTATTTACGTTGCCACCGGCCAGGACCCGGAACACGGTGAAGGCGTTGGAATTCTCACCTGCATTGACGCCACCAAGACCGGTGACGTCACTGCGACCGCAAAGATTTGGGAGTATCGCGGCATCCACCGCAGCATTTCGACCGTGTCGCTCGAGCCTGAAAGCGGCCTGATTTTTGTAGGCGACTTCTCGGGTTTCGTGCATTGCCTCGACGCCGAGACAGGCAAAGTCTATTGGACGCATGACATGAAGGCCCATATGTGGGGCTCAACATTTTGTGCAGATGGCAAACTTTACGTTGGCGATGAGGATGGTGACTTCGTGGTGCTGGCCGCGTCCAAGGAAAAGAAAATCATCAGCGAGACCAACATGGGCGCAGCGATCTACGGCACGCCCGTCGTTGCGAATGGAACAATCTACCTGCAATCCAACACGCACCTGTTCGCCTTCTCCGATCCAACCAAGGCAGGCGCAACGAAGGATGAGGCGCAGAAGTTGGACATAAAGTTGAAGAAGTGATTTGGCCCTGCGTGGCCTTCAGCAATGACAATCCCCGCGTTCAAGCCCTCTGAGGGTTTCCTGGGCAACGACGACCTTCAGTGTCTTCTCGCTCAGGTTAACAATTCAGAACTGCCGGGAGTTGCTCGGCCAATCCGGTAACGCGTTCCTGTTTGAACAAGATTTCGTTGGCCAAGCAACTTTATTGCAGTTCGTTCCACAAACCGCTACAAGAGGTGGATGACCACGCAGGGCAAACCCCCATCCGAATCCGGCTCACCAGGCGTGGGCGAAATGCTCGGCTGGATACGGAGCATCGTCTGGTTTGGAACACGGCGTCCTGGTTATCCCCAAAGCCTGCAGGTTGAGCAATGGCTGGAGTCACAGTTTCGCGAGTTCGGCCTCAAAGAAGTCCGCTGCGAACCCGTGCCGGTAAATTATTGGGAGCCACGGCTCACGTCGCTGACTTTTCCGTCGAGCGGCATTGAGCTGCCATGCTTCCCTGTTCCCTACACCAGTTGGACAACTGCTCCGGGTATTGAGGCAATGACCGTGTTTGTGGGCGAAGGGAGCGCCGATGAGTTCCAGCGCGTGGACGTGCGAGGGCGCATCGCAGTGGCGGAAATGCGGTTCGCCGATCTGCCGGGCGCGGCACTCAAGCGTGGCGCAAAGTTCATTCAGGACGCGAATCAGTCCATCCCGGACGGACCGTTGCACGTGGCCAATTGGCTGATCCGCAATTTCCCCGCGTACTACGAAGCGCAACGGCGCGGCGCGGCTGGTTTCATCGGTCTGCTTGTGGACTCGCCGACGGACGGCTGCGACTTCTTTGTGCCCTACGATGGTTTTCTGAAGGGGTTGCCGGCAGTCTGGGTTGGTCGGGAGAATGCGGCACAGGTCCGCTCGCTGGCAAAGACCGGTCACGCCGCAAGGCTCCTGAGCACGGGCGAAAACCGTGTTGTCAATTCACACAACGTCATCGGCGTGATCCCGGGAAACGGAGACAGCACAGGTGCGGATAACGAAAACATCATCATCACCTGCCATCACGATGCGCCGTTCGCTTCAGCGGTGGAAGATGCCTCCGGGCTGTCGGTGTTGCTTGCGCTGGCAAAGACTTTCGCAGCTGACCGACGCAGTGGTGGTCAATTGAGACGCGATCTCGTCTTTGTTGCGGCGTCCGGACATTTTCACGGTGGCATCGGCAATCGTATGTTCGTGGAAAGCCACGCGGAAGGTTTGTTGAAACGAACCGTCGTCGCGTTCGGTGTCGAACACATCGCCGAAGAGGCTGAGAGCGACGGCAGAGGTGGCTATCGGCTGACGGGCCGCCCCGAGGTGCGCGCGTTGTTCTTCGATGGCAGCAATCAGTTCGCCCGGATACTGGGCGAGGAATCGGAGCGCTGCCAGCTTGACCGCATGATCTGTGCTGACGCCTACGGGTTCGGGCCGGAACCGCCGTGTGACAGCGCGCCATTTTTTACAGCGGGCATTCCCTCCGCTTGCCACATCTCCGGGCCGCTCTACCTGTTTGACCCGCATGACACAATTGACAAGGTGCGCGCGTCGGAGCTTGTTCACATCACCAGCTTTTTCAGCAACACCATCCGGCGGATTGATGCATTGCCTGCAACTGAACTCGCCGAAGGCATGAAGCGACCAAGAGGATTGCCACCCGCGCCGCTGCCATCGTGGTTCCAACCTCCACCTCAGACAAAATCTTCGAGCGGCTTTACGTTGATCGAACTGCTGGTGGTGATCGCGATCATCGCAATTCTCGCCAGCATGTTGCTCCCCGCGCTGGGCAAGGCGAAGCAGAAGGCGCAACTGGTCAATTGCATCTCCAACCTCAAACAGTTGGGGTTCACCATGACGATGTACACCAGCGACAATCGCGAACAGTTTCCTTATTCGGGAAGGGCCTGGCCGCAGATGCCGTTCGTGGACCTGCTGAAACTCATCAATCCGTATCTCAGCACCAACAACCGTTCATTTTTCCTTTGTCCTGCCGACCGCGGCCGTGGATTCAATGTGGAATGGGTATTGCGCAACAGCGGGACAGGCATCACAACAAACCAGTTATTATTCCCGTCCTCGTACTATTACTACTTTCAATTCTACAATGATGATGCAGGAAACGCCCTGAAGCTACGCCGTGTTCAAAAAGTCCGTTTTCCAACAAAGAAAGCGATCTCGCCCTGTTTCGCCAGCACGCGGGAATTTGTTTACGACGTCACTCTGGACACTCCATCTGGCGGGCACGGTACCAAGGGAATGTCGC
>CAYSDO010000347.1:0-4873 GCA_964429665.1 uncultured Bifidobacterium sp. | reverse complement strand
CTGGCACTCAACCCAAAAGTGAACACTGATGTGCAACTCGTCTCCTATGCCACGCTCACAGACGTGGGTACGAGCGGCACGAATCAGAACGCCTTCACCATTAAACTGCCTCAGTACCGCACCCAGGAGATTTCCACACGGGTGGTCGTCAATTCTGGCGAAACGGTTGCGATGGGTGGGGTTCTTGAACGCGAACAAACCACCATGGTCGAGGCGGTGCCCGTGCTCGGGCACATCCCCATAATCGGCGCATTGTTCAGGCGTCGCACACGTGTTGACAAACCGCGCTACCTCCTGATCTTCGTTACAGCCACGATTCTCGCAGAGTCCGGGGAATACCTAATTTACGATCAAAGATCGGCCACCAATTCACCTGCCAGGTAGTGTGACTCCCCTGCCCTCCATCCTCAAATCGCGCCGGCTCGAGCCGCCTGTTCGTCGCGTACTCGCGGTGGACGTGGGCGGTCGCTGCATTCGTCTGCTCCTCATGGAAGACCGATTTGGCAAACTAAGCGTGCTCAGGCAGGAAGCGCTCGATCTGCAAGCCGAGGGCTTGGTCTCCGCCGACGAAATCAAGGCGCATTTGCAGGACACCGTAGCGGATTGGGGAAGACCGCCGCTCGCTTTGGTGCTTCAACAGCAGCTCGCAGTCTCTCAAATCGTGGACCTGCCACCCGTGCCTGATGCCGAAGCCCGCCAACTCATCGAAGCGGAAACATTCAAACTTGGCGGTGCGAGTGAAAGCGTGATGGTTTACGATTTTGCCCGTGTACCGATCCTCACAGAAAATCGCCAAAGCTTTTGGGTCACATTTTGTCAGGAGGGCGAAATTCAGGCCCGCATCGTGCAGCTCGGGCTTGATGATCAGGAATTCCGGGAAATCACCACGGAAGCCAACGCCATGCTTGCCGCCTGGCACGCGGCACGCCCCGCCAAAAAGGATGCGGTACTCGTTCACGCTGGAGCACAAAACACCACGATCGTTGCCATCCGCAACGGCGTAGGCGTATTCGCATCAAGTTTCCCGATGGCGGGTGACTTTTTCACGCGCGCGGTCGCCCGGCTTTCGCGCTGCACTCCCCAGGCGGCCGAGGACCTCAAGCGACGCAGCAATCTGCTCGCTGGCGATAAAATGCTATCAGGCTTCGCTGAAATTGTGGATGGCTGGGCGGCGGAGATGAAACGTCAGTTGAGTGAGTGGCGCGGGAAAGCGTTCGATCTCCCCTGCGAATTGATCGCCACCGGCGGCGTGTTCGAGCAACCCGGACTTCGGGATTATCTCGAACGCCAAAGACAGTTGAAGTTTCAACCCTGGCCCACCAGCAACGTGCCCGCAGCGTTGCTCCCGGCAAAGGGATTTGAAATCGCCCTGGGCGCAGCCTTGCAGGCACTGGGCCAAGGGTTACAACCAACCTCCCTGCTCCCAGCAAGTCGGCGGGTTGCATGGAAAAGACATCTGGGCCGGCAGCGGCTCGAGTTTGCCAATGCAATTCTGCTCGCGGCGTGTTTCGTGGCACTCGCACTCGGCCTCTGGCAAAAGCTGACTTTGATTCAACGTAAACAGGAGTTGACGGACAAGGTTCAGGCTGCACTGAGTGTGGGGCAGACCAATAGTGCCCTGACCCGCGACCTGCTCAAAAACTATGACGACCTACGCCCTCTGTTTGAACATCAACAACTGACGATTGACACCTTGCAGTCGCTAGCGCGTCTCCAAACCGCCCGCAGCAACCGCACCTTGTGGTGTGTGTTGGTCGCCGATCAACAAAGTTACTTCGCGCTTCCGCCTACTGTGCCGGGCACCAACAGCACTCACGCCCGCGCTGCAGGTGCTGAATCCACACAGCGCCGCCGGGATGCCACCGATTCGCCTGTTCGACCCGGGTTGATCGCTGAATTGTGCGTGCCAGAGGACGTGGAGTCCGCGCGAAGCACTCTAAGTCTTGTCGTTAACAGTTTGAAGCAGTCGCCTGTGTTCGAACGCGTGGACCTGCTGTCGGAAGATCTCCGGCGCAGCATGGCAGACCCAAAGGTGATTCTGCCCGAACGCCACTTTGCACTGGCATTGGATTTTGCGACAACAGAATTTCAACCAGCAGGTACAAGAAAAAGCAGGACTCCAGCAGTTGTTCGCCCGTCAGCCAATCCCGCGACCAAAACAACCCCCTGATCTGATGCGACTTGATCCTGAAACCAGGCGACGCAGCATCCTGCCGCTTCTCGCGGCAGCGTTGGGAGCCATCTTTTTGTTCGTGTTCATGCCATTAGACCGTAAAGCCAAAAGCCTCGATGCTCCACTTAATGATTCGTGGCGACAGCTCGCCACTTCGCTGGGACGCACCAACGCCTTCCGATTGGATTTCGTCGGCCTCACCAATCAACTCGCAGAGACGCGCGTTGCCATCACCGAGTTTGGGATTGCACGAAAAAAAGCCAAGGCACGTGTCGAACTGTCTGCCGAATTGCGCAGACAAATAAGCGAGCCGTTCGTTTTCGTGGATTACCGGATTGAAGCTGGCCGGCGGATGGATGCACTGGCCCGGCTCGCCAAACAAGAAGGCGTTTTACTCGACCCTCCCGTGTATTACGGTTTTCCGGAACCATCTGCCGACATGAAAGAGCCGTCGTTGCTCTGGGCGGAGCTGGCATTCCTCGACAGTTTGATGACAACTGCCATCAACGCAAAAGTCGGCATCATCCATTTTATAGCCGCACCGTTGCCGCTCACCAATACACCGTCGGCAACCAATGGACGCAAGGTAGCGGAACTCCCCATGGAGTTTGAATTGACCGGCCCGATACCAAACGTCGCACGGTTTTTGCAAACATTGCCGTTGCGTGCCGACGAAATCAAAGCCGCCGGACTCCCGGCCGCGCCAACGAACAAACCCGCGTTGTTTATTGACAAGATTGTCCTGCGCAAACAATCCCCCGAGAAAGCAGACGAAGTCCGCCTCATGTTGAGGGCGGTGGGTTATGTGTTCCTGAATGAATCAAAGCGCTAAGATGCCATGTTGAGCGTAACATTGAGAAGCCGCTGGTTTTCCGCCACCTTGCACGCGGGCCTCTGGCTGCTGCTGTTGCTTGTCGTCACCGGCATCATCATAGGCAGACGCGCCCCGCGCTTCGGGGAGGCGTCACCCGATCCTTCCGGTGTGACCCATCCCGTGCCCGTGGCACAACTGCAGCCGCTTTTCGCCGGGACAAACTGGCTGAACAACCTGGTGGATCCTGCGAGCCAGAATCTGTTCACAACAAAACACTTTTTTCCACCACCCACCCCGCCTGTCGTGCCTCCGCCTCCTCCGCCTCCTCCGCCGACCACTCGCAAGGTCGAGTTGACGTATCAGGGCTATTACAGCTCTGCCGACGGACCAAAACGTGCGCTCCTGCGCCTTGGCGATTTATTGATGGACGTCCCGGCCGGCGGGCGCGTGACAACAAACCTGTTCATCCTTGACCCAGGCATGCAAACCCTGACGCTGACAAACAGTGCGGCTCAGACCAATGTGATCATGCTGAACACGAAGAAGGAAGTAGAAGTGCCACTCTAATGAACGACGTCTCCGTTCCGTCCCAAAACGAAGTGGGTGATCTGCTTGTTGAGCAGGGCAAGCTTACCTTGGCCCAGCTTGAACAGGTGCGCCGACGCCAGAATCGCCTCAACCTGCCTCAACACCGCGCGATCGTGGATTTGAATTTCGCCTCTGAGGAGGATACATGGCGCGCTCTGGCCCAGGTCAACCATCTGGAATTCGTGGACCCATCAGTGCTCGATTTGAAGATGGAGACCTTGGAATTGACGCCCATCAAGCTCATTTTCCATCATCACATGGTACCAATTGCGGGCACTATCGATTCAATCACGCTTGCCTTCAGTGAACCTCCGCGACAGATGGAACAGGGTAATTTGCGGCTGCTTCTCAACAAGCGATTCTCCATCGTCCTCGCAACTCCGAGTTCAATCCACGCTGTCATCAAAAAACATTTTGGCCTCGGCGCGGAAACGATTCAGAAGTTGCGCGAGGAACGCGGTGGCGCGGACCTTGAACGCGAGATTGTTTTTGACGTGCAGGGCAAGGAAACAGATTCCGCGATCGAAGCGACCATCTCGGCTTTTGTGGATCAAATCCTCCAGGAGGCTCTAAGGCTTCGAGCCACGGATATTCATCTCGAACCATACGCAAACTCAATCCGCCTGCGCTATCGCGTGGACGGCATTTTGGAAAGCGTGCCAGTGCCTGCGGACATGGGAAATCTGCATCCCGCCGTGGTCTCGCGCCTCAAAATCATGGCTGGGTTGAACATTTCAGAAAAGCGGCTGCCGCACGACGGCCGCATCGCCATGAAAACCGGTAGCGAGGAATACGATCTTCGAGTCTCGGTAGTCCCCACGAAATATGGCGAAGCCATTGCATTACGCATTCTGGGTCGGGAGAATCTGTTCCTCGATCTCGGACAACTCGGCATGGAGCCTCGGCACGAAGAAGTCTTCTCGGAATTGACCCAATTGCCGCAAGGACTCGTGCTGCTCACCGGTCCCACCGGCAGTGGCAAAACCACCACCCTGTACGCCGCACTCGCGCAGGCGAATGATGAAGGCCGCAAAGTCATCACGTTCGAGGATCCGATCGAATACCAGCTCCAAGGCACGGTGCAAATCCAGGTTAGGGAGCAGATCGGCCTCACGTTCGCAGTCGGTCTTCGTTCCGTCCTACGCCACGATCCGGATGTCGTGCTCGTCGGCGAAATCCGGGATTTTGAAACGGCGGAGATTGCCATACGCGCCGCACAGACCGGCCACCTGGTTTTCTCCACCCTACATACCAATGACAGTATCAGCGCGGTGACACGCCTGCTCGAAATGAAGATA
>CAYSDO010000346.1:0-4876 GCA_964429665.1 uncultured Bifidobacterium sp. | reverse complement strand
CCTGGGGATTGGTATCTTGCTGTCGTGAATATTTCCGGATCGCCCGTCAGCTACTCGGTCATGGCCACCGAGTGGGCGACAACCGGACAGCCCATTGTCACGACTGGCCAGGCGGTTTCCAGCAACAACTTCTGCATCACATGGAATTCGTTGCCAGGCGTTCATTATCATTTGGAAGGAGTCACAAATCTTCTCAGCACAAACTGGGTCGCGGCGTCGCCGGCAATCACCGCAGTATCCACATCCACCACATGGTGTATTCCCTTGCCCTCGCCGTTCCAGTACTTCCGAGTGAACGAAGGGCTCGTGCTCAGCACCAGCACGTTCGGATCGCCGTCCGTCGTTACGTTGACGAATGCCATTTCGTTCCTCGCCACCAACACCCCGGCGCTTACAAATACTGATTACTATCACTATGTCGTCAGCAGCAATGCAGCCCGTGCCCAGTTTGAAATCAATGGCGCCAGTGCCGACTTTACCCTTGTGGCAAAGAAAGGACTTCCGTTGCCTGACCTCGTCACGTTCGACTACGTCAGCACCAACAGCGGATTGAACGATGAGTTGACTGTCGTCCTTACAAACTCTGCGCCGGTGGCTTTGTCCCCGGGCGATTGGTATCTCGCCGTCGTCAACCTTTCCGGTTCACCAGCGACCTATTCCGTCACGGCCAGCGAGTGGGCTACGACTGGACAGCCCATTACCACCAGCCAGGTGATTTCCAGCAATAGCTTCTGCATCACTTGGAATTCATTGCCAGGCGTGCATTACTACGTCGAAGGCGTCACTAATCTATTTGGCCCGTGGGTTTCCACATCGCCAGGAATTGTTGCCACCGGTAATACCACGACATGGTGTCTGCCTTTGCCATCGCCCTACCAATACTTCCGCATCGGCGAAGGGCTGGTGCTGAACTCGTTCGTGTTCGCTCCGCCGACGGGATTGGCGGTGAGCCGTGCAACCAATGGCTTCCTTCTTAATTGGAACGGCGGGCTTGGTCAGCGCTATCAGGTCCAGTGGAGTCCGGCGTTGTTACCAGCGACGTGGGGCACGTTCTCCAATATCATCACTTCTACCAATCTCCAGTACCAGTTCCTCGACGACGGTTCGCAGACCAATTCCGGTCCGCAACGGTTCTATCGCGTATTCCAATCACCCTGATGTCCGCGCTTGTCCTTGCACTCAATCCGTCCATTGACGCCGAGTGGCGCGTGGAGGACGTGATCTGGGAGGAAAAGAACAATGTCCGGTCCGAGCGTCGCTGGGCGGGCGGCAAAGGCATCAATGTCGCGCGTTGGTTGAAACATCTTGGTGGAAAGCCGGAACTCTGCCTGCCACTTGGTGGCGTCACCGGTGATGAACTGGCTCGCTATCTTCGCGAAGAAAGAATCGCTACATCCATCATTCCATTGGCCGGGCCGACGCGGGTCAATATCATCGTTACCACCAGTGCAGGACGACAAATGCGATTTAATCCACTCGGACCGAAGCTTTCAAAGCCAGAGTGGAAAACAGTTGTGGAGCGAGTAGAGAGCAGGTTGGGACAGGTTTCCATGGTCATCCTTTCAGGCAGTCTGCCGCGTGGCGTTCCCCTCAACGCCTATGCGCACTTCATCACATGTGCCCGCAAACATGGCGTGAGGACGCTGCTCGATTGCGATGGGGATGTCTTGATCGCCTCCGTTCCTTCACGTCCATTCCTAGTGAAGCCAAACGATCATGAACTGGCCCGCTGGTTTGGAAAACCTCTTCGTACCGATAAGGATGTGATTCGCGCTGCGCGGGCATTGTCTGAGAAAACACGCGGCTGGGTGTTCGTCTCACGCGGAGCGGGTGCGAGCCTGCTCCTGAATGCGCAGGAACAATTTCAAGCATTCGCAAAGCCAGCCCGGGTAAAACCTCGTAACACCGTTGGAGCTGGTGATGCCCTGCTCGCAGGTGTGGCGCGGCAGATCCAGCTTGGCGTTCCGCCATCAGATTGGTTGAAGCAAGGTCTCGCCGTCGGCACCCGGGCCACTCAATGTGTTCCGGGACATGTTTCTTGACGTGTGACCTCAATGAGCATTCGGCAAAGATCGCATACGCGAGCTGACCCGGTGAACGATTTTATGTTCCAGCCATCGGACACAGCCGATAGCCCACCCCGGATTCAGTGATCAAGAGCGTGGGGGTTGCCGGAGTCTTTTCCAGCTTCTCGCGCAGGTGGGCGATGTAAACGCGTAGGTAGTGCGTGTGTTCTTCATGCGTCGGCCCCCAAACCTCACGGAGAATCTGCCGGTGCGTCAGCACTTTGCCTGCGTGCCGGATGAACAAGCGCAGCAGCGCATACTCTGTCGCCGTCAGTTTGACCGGCTGACCTTTGCGCGTGACGCGTCGGGCCACGAGGTCCACCACCAGATCACCCGTCTGAAACAGCGGTTCTTCCGGGCGCGATTTGTCTGCGTGTCGTCGTGCGGCGCGAAGTCGCGCCAGCAATTCGCCAGTGTTGAACGGTTTGGTCACGTAATCGTCCGCGCCAGTGTCCAGTGCGGCGATCTTGTCCGTCTCAGCGTCCTGCACGGTGAGAATGACCACCGGCACCTGCGTCCATTCGCGCAGTCTCTTCAGGACCGCCAGACCACTCAAGTCCGGGAGTCCGAGATCGAGCAGGATCACCTCGGGCCGGTGTTGCGCCACAAGGACGAGTCCTTCCTGCCCGCTGTTCGCGGTGATGACGCGGTAACCTCCGGCTTCGAGTGAGATCGTCAGTAACCGTCGAATTTGCGGTTCATCGTCAATCACCAGCGCGCTGACCAGTGGCGGAATGTGGGTTTGGCTCATGCACTCTCCTGCGGCAAGCTCGGCGCGTCCGGTACCGGCACCCGGATGGTGAAGATCGCGCCACCGCCGGCACGGTTCGCCGCCTGCACGCGTCCGCCTTGCGCTTCAACAAAACCTCTCACAATCGCCAGACCCAACCCTGTGCCGCCGGGTTTGGCGTCTGTCGTGCGATGGAACAAATCAAAAATCCTTTCCAGTTCATTAACTGGCAGACCCGGCCCACGATCCGCAACTTCCAGTATCAATTCCGTTCCCTCGACGCGCGAACCAATCTCGATCGGCGTCCCAGCGGACGTGTGAGTTGCCGCATTCACCAGCAGATTCGCCAGAGCCTGTTCCATCAAAACGAAATCCAATTTCATCAGCGGCAAACCGGACGCGATGCGCGTCGTCACCGGATGATGGCCGAGCAAATTCTCCACGCCGCGCAAAGCGACCTGCACAACATCAGCAACATCGCACCAATCGAGCTTGGGTTTGATCTGGCCCGATTGGATGCGCGCCGCGCTCAACAAGCTTTGCACGAGCCGGTTCAACCGCGCGCTCGCGGATTCGATCTCCGCGGTCAGATTCTCCTGTGCCGGTGTCAGCATGCCGGACTCGCGCAACCCGCTGGCAGCGGTGGTGATGGCCGCGATGGGTGTGCGCAATTCGTGTGATACAGAGTTCAGCAACGTGCGACCCAGTTGCTCTGACTGGGCAAGCATCCTGGAATTGATCTCAGCATCACGCAACCGTTGACGGTCAATGACCAGTGCAATCTGGCGCGCGAAACTGTCGAGCAAGCTGCGTTGTTGCACGCTCAAGGTTTTGCCGGAGCCAAATCGCAGTGCGATCACGCCGCAAGGTTGGCCGCCCGAGTTCAACGGCAGATGCAGCCCGGCGGCTTGCGGCAACGTATCAGTGAATCGTCCGGCGGGCTGATCGTGTTGAAACGCCCAGAATGCCACGCTTTCCTCTTTCGCATCCAAAACCCATCGTCCGGAAGGATACGCTGTGAGTTGCGGTTCCGCGTCCGGGTCGCGCAGCAGCAACGCTACGTCGGCCTCGAAAGCCGCACCTACTTCGCGGATTGCCACGCTTAAGACCTGGGGGAAATCCCCCGCGCCTGCCAGTTCACGCGTGAGTTGATAAAGTGCCGAGACGCGCTGTTCACGTTGCCGTTCGGCCTGCTGTTGCAGGCGTAACTTTGCGGTCAACTGTCCCGTCGCCAGCGCAACGATAAAATACATCCCAAACAACATCGTGTCGTGAAAACCGCTGATGCGAAAAGTGAAGATCGGTGGAACAAAAAGAAAATTCCAGCAAAGCGCCGTCAGCGTGGCTGCAAACAAATTTGGTCCGCGCCCGATAAACATCGCCAGCAGCACGACTGCCGAGAGATAGACAAGTGCCACAGCCTGGTAACCAATCCAGCGTTGAATCCCCAAACCCAGCAGCGTCACGGCAGCGACAACACCCAGCGCGGATAGATATTGTGTGGTCTGCGATTCGATATGGATGATCGGTCGTCGTGCCGGGGATTCAGCCTCTGGTTTATCGGCACGCACCACGAGCACATCAATGTCACCACTGGCTTGAACGAGCCGATGCAGCAAAGAGCGTCCGCGCCACGAATCAAGCCAGCTCCCGCTGCCAGGTTTTCCGAAAACAATCTGGGTTGCGTTATGCTCGCGCGCGGCCCGCAACAATCCTTGGACAAGGTCCTCGTCACTCGTCGTTATGACTTCTGCTCCGAGTTGTCGGGCCAGCGCGAGGTTGTTGGTCAGGCGGGATTGCTCGGCATCGGCCAGCGGACGGGAGGTTTCCACATAAACTGCGAGCCATTGCGCCTGTAGCCCATCTGCGAGACGACGGGTCCAGCGCAACAGCGATGCCGAAAGCGGACTTGGACTTAGCGCGACCATCAAGCGAACGCTTGTCTTCCACGGCCCAGAAGCGGCTTGCTCGCGGCGAAGGTCACGCGTGTTCACACCGACGTGGTCGGCTACGAGGCGGAGCGCAAGTTCGCGCAGCGCGGTGAGATTGGCTTCGCGGAAAAAATTCTGCGCGGCGGCGG
>CAYSDO010000345.1:0-4937 GCA_964429665.1 uncultured Bifidobacterium sp. | reverse complement strand
AATGCGGCGTTCACCGTGATGCGAGTCCCAACGTTGGCCAGATCAGGACCGACACGACGCGAACCGAGTTGAACCGCCGAGTCCTGTAAATAGTCCTGCGCCACTGTCCGGCGTTTGCCCCAACCGCGTGAAATGTCCGCGCCCACGGGCACGATTCGCACTTCAGCCTTGCCGCCGCCCGCCTGCAACGCCGCCATCGGAGCGTCTGCCGCGTTCATGTCCGGCACGATCGTGATGGTCTGTGGCAGCGATTCAAACAGTTTCGCGAGCTTGTCCTTGAGTCCGGGATTCACGCCGTAAACCCCGGCTGATGTGGCCGCGATGTTCGTGCCTACGTCGGTCAAAATCACTTCGCAATGAATTCCATCCTGGCCGATCTGCTGGCTGTGGCAATAGACGCAACCGTTGGCGCGATAGACCTCCGCGCCGCGTGTTGCCAGACCTGAACGCGCGAGCGGATAAAGATTTTCCGAACCAGTTTCCTTCACCTGCACGGCGCGGCCAAGCTGGATTTGAGGCGCAAGGACGAATCCGCCCCATGAACCGGCGAGTGCAAGGAACGCCGCGAGAAAAATTGTGGCGCTTGATTTCAAGCTTTCACCTCCGCGTATTTCAGATTCGCCGAATCACAGCACGTCGTCTTGCAACCCGAGTACAATGTTTTGAACAAAACAAGTGTCACGTTGACGAGGAAGACCACTGCACCGGCTGCGAAAAGAATTTCACCGACTGACGTGATGCGGAACGCCATGAGCGCAGATTTGCTCGCGTCGAGGAAAGTCATCTCCGGATTGAGAAGTTTCACACCCTGCAAAACTCCGCCAACGACCAACGGAAGCGTCATCAACAATGAACCGGGCATCGCCAGCCAGAAATGGATCCTGATGCGGTGCGGGCAGATGCTCGCGCCAGTCACCCGCGGCAGGATGTGATAGGCGGCTGCGAACATGGTCATCGCGAAGAACGAGTAGAGCCGGAGCGCGGTGTGGCCGTGATTGAACCAGGTAAAGTTGGTGATGCGTTCGATCTGCGGGATGCCCGTCAAGGCGAGCAGCACCAGTGAGAGCGAAAGAGATGTTCCACCGAACTTGGTATAACACAGCGGCCCGCCATTACATTTGACCTGCGAACCACCGGCGGTCTGCCAGACACAAAAAGCGATTGCCATCGCAGGCACGAGCAGCATCAACGATGCGCTGGCGCTCAATGACGGCATCCACGCGGGCAATGCCGCGCCACCGGGAATTCCGACCCAGGTGCCGAACAGAATCAATGTCCAGAAAATGAAATGCGCCGTGTGACTGGATTGAAGCGGCCGTTCCACCAGTTTCGGCAGGAAGTAAAACGTCGCGCCGAGTCCGGCAAGAGAGAGCCATACGACGAGCAGATTTCCCGAATACCACCAAGCGATGGCCGCCTGTGCCACGCCGCGCACGGGATAAAGTTGAAGAAGCATGAACGCCGTGGAGAGAATCCACGGAAACCAGAACAGCGCCGCAAGCGTGAACCAATGCGACGGGTGCAGCGTCCGTTCCGAGCGACGCGCGTGCGTGACGAGCGCGCAAACGGACATAAGCAGGAACGAGCCGAGGAGCACAGCCATGGAGTAACGCGGCAGTTCCAGCCACTCGTAGCCCGTGCTGTCGCCATAGAGGATTCCGAGCAACCCGATGAAGACACCGATGTGCCAGAGTTTTGCACCTGCTGTCAAAACCACCGGGCAACAAAGTTTCACGCGACCGAGCCGCGCGATCAACCACACCCCGACCGCAAGCGCTGAAGGAACGCAGAAACCATACACGAGGGCGTTTTCCCAGACTGCATAGGCGCGGCCATAGGAAAACCACGCGCAGTCGGCGAACATCGTTGCCTTGTGAAATTTGAGCGAGGCAATGATGCCGAAGACGGAACTGATCACGAGCCAGAAAGCCGCGCCTTTGAACAGGATGAGAACCGGCCACCGGCACGATGCATCAATCGCCTGGGTGTCGGCGTTGGCCGACGGCGTTTCACAGCAGGATGAGGTTTCAGCAGTGGCTGTCATTGAAGCGTGGACAGCTTATTCAAGCGCACTAGGTTTTTCAGGAGGCTTGGGTGGAACAAAGTTCGCCTTCTCGACGCGTGCCAGCAAATCAGCGCGGGCTTTTTCCGGGTCCTGCCATTGCTTTTCAGCAACCACAAGCGCCGCACTGATGGGCAGCCGCACAATGCCTTTTGTTGGATCAATGAAAGCAACGGTATCGAGTGCCTCGGCTTCAGCGGCGGTGAGTTCGGCGCGGGCTTTGGCGCGTTCGGCGGCGCGTTCGGCACCAATGACCGGGGGTGTGGTGTATTTCTTGGCGGCCCAGACGAGTGCGGCAAAAATCAACAGCGCACCAACCACTGCGACCAGTTTCGAACAGCAGGTGCTCGAACAGCACTTTTCGTCTTGTTGTGACTCGCAGGCGTTCATCAGTGGCCTCCTTTCGTTTTCGGACGGATAAGGTGATCAGTCCCTTCCTCGGCCTGGCCGAGTTCACCGCCGGAGATGGGTGTGGGCACGGGATGATAAAGACCCATCGCCTCGACGAGCCGCGGGTCCTTCTGCGGAAACGGCGGAGCGCTGTTAAACATTTTCAAGAACACCGTCGCAAGCACGCCCACCATGAACGAGATGATGCCCAGGGCGACAACGGCCCAAAGAATCGGGAAGCCTGCGCGATATTGATACGGCCAGATTTGAAACGCCATGTCGAAGAAGTGCATCAGCCATGCCCATGCGGCCAACGGCAGCATGATCGTGACATTCTGTTTCACATCAATGCGCAGCAGCGTCAGGAATGGCGCAAAGAAATGACCGAAGATGATGACCATGCTTACCAGGAACCATGTGCCGTGTTCGCGGATGACGTAGTAGAAGGTTTCCTCCGGCATGTTCGCGTTCCAGATGATGAAGTATTGCGAGAACGTGACGTAGGCGTAGAACACAGTGAATGCGAACAGCAGCGAGCCGAGGAAATAGAACTGATGCTCGTGCAATACTTCCGTGAGGATGCGCTGGCGGTCCATGATCATCGTGATGACATAAACCGTCGCCAGCGTGAGCCACACACTGCCGGCGAAATAACAGACGCCGTACATCGTGGAGAACCATTGATGGTGCAGCGCCTTCATCCACATGATTGCGCCGAAGGTGAGCGAGAAGGCAAAGAAGAACACGCCAAAGGAGGCAAATTTGCGCATTTGCAGCGTGCATTCCAGCACACCCGGATCATCCTGGTTCACGCCCAGAAACCGCATGAATCCTTTTGCCGGATTTCCCTTTTCAGATGCGGTGTCCTGCTTGATGGACCAATACTTCAGCCGGTTTGTAAACCACCACCAAACAGCAAAGCATGCGATGGAGACGAGATAAAATCCCTTGTAGTTGAATAGAATCTCTTTTGCCGCGAGAGCGTGGTCGGGATTCGCCTGCAAAGTTGGCCCCATCCACTCGTAAAGTTTTGGCGCAAGGATTCCAATCGGCAGCCACAGTACGAACAGTGTCGGAAACAACAGCGACGCAAGGTGCTCACACATGCGACGCGTCGCCACAGACCAACCCGCGTCGAACAAGTGATGCACGAGCACGAGGAACAACGAACCCAAGCCGAGGCTGAGGCAGAACATGAACGCCACCAGCCACGCATACCCGAATTGTTTCACCAGATCCGCTCCACCGTGGCGCATGACATGCGCTCCGACACCCAAGATGGCGAGTAGGACACCGGCAATCATCAACTTGACCGGCAACGTCCGCCATTTGCTCAAATCCAGCGGCGGAGGCAGCTTCGGATCATCGTTACTGAAATCGTCTTGCTGGCTCATAATTACTTTTTAAGTTTGGCCAAGAGTTCCGGCGTCAGGTCGCTTTCGAGACCCAGCCTGCTCAACTGCAACGCGCGCAGGTAGGCGACAATCGCCCAGCGATCCTGCACATCCACAATCTGCGGCGCGTAGCCCTGCATCTGACCCTTGCCCTGGCTGAGCGTGTTGAAAATGTCTCCGTCAGCCAGCTCAACGATGCGCTTGTCATGCAGGTTCGCGACAATGGCCATCGCCCCGATCTTTTTGGTGATACCATTGCCCTCGCCCGTTTTGCCGTGACAGGGCGCGCAGTAAATGTTGAAGCGTTCATGCCCGCGAGCGAGCAATGCACCCGTTACCGGCAACGGATTCAACTCGACGAAGTTTGTTTTGCCGGGAAGCATGCCCCTGTTCACCGGGTCATCTTCAAACGGATAAACCTCCCGGCCGGCAACGATCAGCGGCTTGCTCTGCGAAACCGTGCCCTCAACAGGAAGCTGGGAGCTAAGGCCACTCGCAAAGAAACCGTTCGGTGTCTGCGGGCGAAGCTTCAACTGCCGGTCCATGTCGGGGAACACCTCGATGGGCGGTTTGCGGGAGATGTCACCACGCTTGCCTGCGACGAGCATGCCGATCGCCACCACCGCTGCGAAAATTGCGAGGAAGTATCTCATTTATTCCTCCACCATTTCGATGTGCCTGCTGCCTGCGGTTTCGAGCAGCTTGCGGGTTTCGGCCTCGGAGTATTTCGGGTCGGTCGTTTCAATCACGATGTAAAACTTGTCATGAGTTGCGCCGCCAAAACGCTTGTTCTTGAGCAGCGGATGGTGCAGACGCGGCAGGCGGTTCAGAAACAACATGCCGCCAATGGCGCCGAACGCACCGAGCAGAATCGTCATCTCGTACGACGGAGGAAACGCGCCAAACGGACTGAAGTTCGGTTTGCCACCGATGAGAATCTTGTAATCCACGGCGTTCATCCACCAGATCATCAACATGCCGGTGGCGTAACCCGTCACGCCGCCGATGAAGGAGAACCAGCCCACCTTGGAATTCTTGAGGCCCATGGCCTTGTCCATTCCGTGGATGGGAAACGGCGTAAACACGTCCCA
>CAYSDO010000344.1:0-4969 GCA_964429665.1 uncultured Bifidobacterium sp. | reverse complement strand
TTGTCTTAAGAACCGACCCCTTTGAAGAGTTGAAACATCTGGGTAAAATAAATGTGCTCATTTGAAGGTTCGCTCTTGAAAAGTAATTCAACATGGAGTGTATTCTCATCGAAAGGAGTGATTGAATTCTCAATCACAATCTAGCCATGAAAGTCGTAAAAATAATCCCTCTGTTCATCATCTCGTTACTAACTCATAGCCTCGCGGTATTCAATGCCCACGCCGCCGGCGACAACGCCTACAAGGTCAACTTCGTTTCCACCTGCATCCAGACAAATCGTGCTGGCAGGCTGGTGGAATCCAATTATTCAGGAAGAGACGTACTGCGTGCGTGCGCGCGGGAGCACGGTTTTACCAGCATCACAAATCTCCAGTTGGTTTACGATTTGGATGCCGATGCAATTCAAGTCGTGCAGGTCACCGATGGCGCGGTTCTTTGCGTGGCGATGTCGTTCGATGGTGGCCAGTCATTGACCAACGCAAATGGAAGCGTGGTGGAGCGCCTGGCCTTCGTATTCTTGAGCGGTGACAACGAAGCTCGAGGCTCGGCAAGAATCACGATGCTTCTCCGCAAAAACGATGGGTCGGGCATGCATTTCATGAATCGCTCCGGCCTCGGTGTTCGCGGCAGTTTTCAGTTGGCCACACAGCCTACGGAGATGTTTGGCACCACCATCAACTCGGGATTCTTCACCACCGGCGCGAAGTTTGTTCCAACGAATCCGCCTTCAAACGACAACGGTCCCACTTGAGCATCACGCCATTGGATATCTTCCCGGATAGTTTTTAACGAGTTTTGTCCAGGCCGCGCCGATGTTTATCATCGGCGCGGCTTTTTAATCCCTCGGTCATACATCGCTGAAATCAACAAAGGATTTGTGCTTGCAATAAATATTCCGGTGCGGTGTTCTAGCTTCGTCAGCAACAACCAGACAAAGGTTATCCATGAAACTCAAAAGAATTCTACAGTCGGTTACGTTTGTTGCCATGGCACAGGCACTCATTGTGTCAGCCGGCACGAACCTTTACAGCGTGCTCATTTCCGGGCAATGCGTCCAAACAAACAGCAACGGGCAACTTTCCGAAACCTGCTACGGCTCACGGCAGATCATATCGCGGTGCGCGGCTGAACACGGCGTCACAAATCTCGCTGATCTCCGGTTGGTGTATGATCAGGACCAGGACTCAATCAGGGTGGTGACCGTCACCAATGCGGTTGCGCTTTGCGAAGTGATATCCTTCGAGGGCGGTGAGTCCCTCAGCAACAGCAACGGCACTTCAACGGTGCGTCTGGCTTTCGTGTTCCTGCCGGGAGACAATACGGCGCGCGGTACAATTACCGGCCGGGAGACAATTCGCACTGCCAAGGCGCGGCGGGGTTGGCACAAGTCCGGCGGTTTTAACTTTTCGGGTCAGTTTCAGTTCGGCAGCCCCGCGACGGCCACGGAGGGTGCAAAGATTTGTAGTGGCTTCCTAAGCACAGGTGCGAGGTTTGAACCGGTGATCTCAGATGCTGGCGGTGGTGGCGGTACGGGACCAACTGTCACGAGCGCAGAAACAACTGCAATCCTTCTGGAAGCTGAACGAAACACACATTCAGGCGGTGGGCTTTCTCAATTGCCAAAAATCCCACGAGCGCCATCAGGTGCAAACTGATGGTCTAACTTGCGATAAGCTGTTGAAGCTTTTGCCAGGCCGCGCCGTTATCCAAGACGAGCGCGGCCTTTTCCCATCCCCCGCTTATCGAGCGGACGATTCCTGCCACAAATAACGCAGCCCCGGCGTTCAGCAACACGGCATCCCGCTTCGGGCCGCGATCTTCTCCCCGCAAAATCCTCCGGATGATTTCCGCATTTGTCTCCCGGTCACCACCGATCAAATCGTCCAACGTCGCGGGTTGAAGCGGAAAATTATCCGGGGGCAAAACGGATGTTGTGAAACCATGATCCTGATAAAACTCGGCGAGCGTATTTATTCCGAGGGTCGAAAATTCATCAAGATGTTTTCCTGCTGACACTTCACCGGACACAACGATGCCGCGCCGCACACCCAGAGTTTGAAGAACCTGTGCCAGCGGCACGCACAGGGCGTGGGACGGCACGCCCATGAGTTGGATGGTCGGACGCGCGGGATTCAACAATGGGCCAAGAAAGTTAAAAATTGTCCGCTGACCGCGCGATGCACAAAGTTTTCTGGCCGGTGCGATGTGCTTGAACGCCGGATGATAGTTCGGAGCGAAGAAGAAGGCGAAGCCGTGATCACGTAAACGTCGTGCGGATTCTTCAGGCGAAAGATCGATCTTCACGCCGAGCGCTTCGAGCACATCCGCGCTCCCGGCCTTTGAAGTGATTGCGCGATTGCCGTGCTTGGCCACCGTGACGCCCGCCGCTGCGCAGACGATGGCAACCGTTGTGGAAATGTTAAACGTGCCCAGGTGATCACCACCGGTGCCACAGACGTCAAGGATTTCACGGGAACGGGTCAATGCATCAATCGGTGGCTGGATTGAAAGTGCCCGTAGCTCCATTGCGAACGCGGCGATTTCCTCCGGCGTTTCACCTTTGATCGCCAGAGCAGCAAGAAAATCAGCCTTCAACTCCACGCCCACATTTTCGGTAACGAGCAGGCGAACTACGTCGCTGATCTGCGCAGGCGAGAGCGCCTTTCCGTTCTTGAGTTGTCCAACCAATGACTGAATCACATGCGCAGGATAGGCGTGGCGCGGATTCAGCAAAGCCAAAACAACCGGTTCGCCCCCAAAATTGCTTTGAACTATGCGGGCTTCACCGCCATCATTCGCGTCCGCTTGGGTGCTGAATTCCGCAATCCGAATTCCGCACTCCGCACTCAAATGAAACGCACGCATCATTGCAACGAACTGCGCCCGGCTCACATCGGGCAAACCGTCACGCTCTCCGGCTGGGTTCACTCCCGGCGCGATCTCGGCGGCCTCATCTTCATTGATATCCGCGACCGCGAGGGTCGCACGCAGACCGTGTTCGATCCGTCGGATTGGACCAAGGAACTGTTCGAGCAAGCCGCGACGTTGCGCAGCGAATGCGTCGTCAGCATCACCGGCAAAGTCCGCCAACGTCCCGCCGGCACGAACAACACCAAGATTCCCACCGGCGAAGTCGAAATGATGGCGCAGTCGTTTGAAGTGTTGAACATGGCGGAAGTTTTGCCGTTCCCGGTGGACGATCCCGAGGTCGCAAACAAGGTCAACGAAGAGTTGCGCCTGCAATATCGCTACCTTGATCTGCGTCGCCCGGAAATGGCGCGCAATCTCCGCACGCGCTCGAAAGTCGCCACGGCTATCCGCGTGTTCATGGATGAACAAGGCTTCCTCGAAGTCGAGACGCCCACGTTGTTCAAGTCCACTCCCGAAGGCGCGCGCGAATTTCTCGTGCCGAATCGTCGCGAGCCGGGAACGTTCTACGCGCTCCCGCAATCACCGCAGCAGTTCAAACAAATCTTGATGGTCGCGGGCGTGGAAAAGTATTTCCAACTTGCGCGCTGTTATCGCGACGAAGATTTGCGCGCTGACCGTCAGCCCGAATTCACGCAGGTGGACATCGAGATGAGCTTCATCGAACGCGAAGACATCTACGCGCTCATCGAAGATCTCATCAAACGCGTCTGGAAAACTGCGCTCAACGTGGACGTGCCCACGCCGTTCAAGCGCATCAGCTTCGAGGAAGCGTTGAACCGCTACGGCATTGACAAGCCCGACACGCGCTTCGGCATGGAACTCGTGGACTTCACCTCAGAATTTGCGGCGAGCACGTTCAAGGTTTTCAGCGGCGCGATCGCCAATGGCGGCGTGGTGAAAGCCATGAACGCGAAAGGCATGGCCGGCGCGACACAGGGCCAGATCGAGACGATGACCGAATACGCCAAGAGTTTCGGCGCGAAAGGTCTCGCCTACATCAAGGTTGAGAACGGTGAATGGAAATCACCCATCGTGAAGTTTTTCAACGACGCGGAAAAACAAGCACTCATCGCCAAGCTCAAGATCGAGGAAGGCGACTTGATCCTGTTCGCTGCCGACCAATGGCTGACCGCGTGCGAAATCCTGGGCAAGATTCGGCTCTATTGCGCCGACGTGCTCAAGACGCAGGGCAAGCTGACGATTCCGGCGGATCAATTCAATTTCCTCTGGGTAATCGAATTCCCGTTGCTCGGTTTCGACCGCGAACAGAACCGCTGGTATTCCAGCCATCATCCGTTCACCGCGCCCGTGACCGATGACATTCCGCTACTCAAGTCCGACCCCAAGAAAGTCCGCGGTCAACACTACGACATCGTGGTCAATGGTGTTGAACTCGGCGGTGGCTCGATTCGTATCCATCAGCCCGACGTGCAGAAAACCATCTTCGAGGAACTACTCCAAATTCCGCCGGACATGGTGAAGGCGCGATTCGGTTACATGCTCGAAGCGTTCAAATACGGCGCGCCTCCGCACGGCGGCATCGCGCTGGGGTTTGATCGCCTCATCGCGATCCTCTGCAACACGCCGAGCATCCGCGACGTCATCGCGTTTCCGAAAACCGCGAAAGGCACATGCCTGATGACCGACTCGCCCAGCACCGTCGAGCCCAAACAACTCCGCGACCTGCACATCGAGTTAAAGGTGAAGCAACCGGTGGCAACGCCCGCGCCTCCGGCCAAAGCCTGATCACGGGCGGCAGTTATGGAATACACGATCGAGTTCAAGCCCAAGGCGATTAAAGACCTCGATTCGTTACAACCGGACATTGCCACACGAATTGTCGGGAAAATCAGTCGCTTGTCACAGAACCTTGAAGGTGACGTAAAACGATTGACCAACTTCACACCGGAATACCGGCTGCGGGTGGGTGACTATCGCGTGCTTTTCGAGGTGGAAGGTAATCGTGTTATTGTGTATCGTGTCCGGCATCGACGGGACGTTTATCGCTAGGAAATGATATGATCGAACTACATCCAG
>CAYSDO010000343.1:0-4981 GCA_964429665.1 uncultured Bifidobacterium sp. | reverse complement strand
CAGAAACCGAATTCGCCATCCGGCGTGCGGATGTCCTCCTTCTTGAGCGATCGCAGGATGTCAATCTCGCACGCGAGATCGGAGGATTTGGCCTTGATGGCGGCGTTGCTTTCAATGGAAACAAAATCCACTGCGCCGGCCATGTCAAAGTGATCAAACTTACGTTGCAGCGCGCGGAGCAGGGTTGTTACTGGAATGTCCGGCGTGATTTCGCGCAGCACATCTGCCTGCATGCGGATGAAAGCCACAATGGTGTCGCTGGAAAACCGCATCCAATCGAGGAACAACGCGGTGTTGTGGTGTGTAGGTGCGTGTCTGGGCATGGGAACTTCGTCCCACGCCGAAACGACCTGGCCGAGGTACACCAGTCCGAGCCTCTCGTTCAGACGCTCAATCGTTTCGTATTTGAGCTTGAGCCAATTCTGCCATTCAAGGCGCGTGTCCTCGTTGAATGACCACTCGGTCTGGTGGCCGCCGACGCCGCTATCAATCTGCCATGCTACAAGATGGGGGTGTTTTCCCAGAGCGCGGGCCATGTTTTCGACAACACGCTTGGCGGCATTCCAGTAGGTGTCGTTGTTGAAACAGACAGCGCGCCGGGTGCCGCCGTGCTTGGTGCGACCTCTGTCATCCAGTGGGAGAATCTCCGGGTGCTTTATGGCAAACCATGCCGGCGGAGCCGCAGTGGGTGTGCCGAGCACCACGTTGATGCCGTGCTTGCCCATCACATCCATCACCCGTTTCAACCAGGAGAAGTCGTATTTGCCCTCCTCGCGTTCACAGAGTCCCCAGCTGTAGTCGCCGATGCGGACAATGTTGAAGCCTGCCGCGGCCATGAGTTCCGCGTCTATCTCCCACTGTGCCTCGGGATCGTCCGCCGTTCCCGCATGAGGATAGACCCATTGTTCTGGATAGTAATCAACGCCGAAGTTCATAGGTTTTATGAGGACTTGATTGTTGTGTGCGGTCGTTGACCAGACTCTACGCCCGCCCTTCGCCTGCCTGCAATAGAAAAGTCGCAGTCGCGAAAAGCGCGATTGACTCGACGAGCACGCGCAGAGATTTTGTGTGTCGTTTTATGGCAATAATTCAACGTGCTCTGCTATCCGTTTCCGACAAAACAGGCCTCGTGGCCTTCGCTCAAACCCTCGCTGCCGCTGGCGTGGAACTCATTTCCACTGGCGGCACGGCGAAAGCCCTTCGCGATGCCGGCCTTGTGGTCAAAGACATCAGCGAACACACGGGCTTTCCTGAAATGCTCGATGGGCGTGTGAAGACGCTTCATCCGAAAGTCCACGGCGGCTTGCTTTACATCCGAGGCAATGACCAGCACGAGGCTGCGGTGAAACAGCACAACATTACGCCGATTGACCTCGTGGTCGTGAATCTCTATCCGTTTGAAGCCACGGTCGCCAAACCTGGTGTTTCGTTGCACGACGCCATTGAGAACATTGATATCGGTGGACCCTCAATGCTCCGTAGTGCGGCGAAGAATCACGACAGCGTCACTGTCATCGTGGACCCGGCGGACTACACGCCCGTGGCGGAGCAGATCAAATCAACCGGCAACACCACCCTCGAGCTGAGGCGACAGCTTGCAGCCAAGGTGTATGCACGAACAGGCGCGTACGACGCTGCCATCGCGGCGCATTTGAGTTCCGAGTTCCGTGTTCCAGGTTCCGGGCTTCCCTCTTCGCTCACCCTTTCTGCTCCGCTCGCGCAGTCCTTGCGTTACGGCGAAAACCCACATCAATCAGCCGCGCTCTATGGCAAGTTCACGGAATTCTTCAAACAACTCCACGGAAAAGAACTGTCGTATAACAATATCCTCGACCTTACGGCAGCGGCGGCGCTCATCGCAGAATTCAAGACTGACGCGCCGACGCTCGCGATTCTGAAGCACACGAATCCGTGTGGCGTGGGGCAAGGGAGCAGCCTGCGGATTGCATGGGACAATGCTTACGCCACCGACAAACAGGCGCCGTTCGGCGGCATCATTGTGGTAAACAAGCCGCTTGATGGCTCGTGCGCTGAGGCCATCGCGGAGATTTTCAGCGAAGTGATTGTTGCGCCGAAATTCACGCCCGAGGCATTGGCGGTTTTGCAAAAGAAAAAGAATCTGCGATTGTTGCAGATGCTGCGTTGCCCGACCACCGCGCAATCTTGGGATGTCCGTAGCGTGGGGGCAAATTCATTCCTGCTCCAGCAGCGCGATCTCAAGACCACGTCGGCGGAAGAGTTGAAGATCGTGACGAAACGCAAACCGACGGATGCGGAACTGTGCGCAATGCTTTTTGGATGGCGAGTTGTGAAACATCTCAAGTCCAACGCGATTCTTTATTGCGGCGAAAACCGCACACTCGGTGTCGGTGCTGGCCAGATGAGTCGCGTGGATTCAAGCCGTATTGCCGTTTGGAAGGCGGGCGAAGCGAAATTGGGCCTCAAAGGCAGCGTGGTATGCAGCGATGCATTCTTCCCGTTCCCGGACGGACTCATCGCGGCGGCAGAAGCAGGTGCGACAGCGGCGATTCAACCCGGCGGTTCCGTGCGTGATGAGGAAGTCATCAAGGCCGCCGACGAACGGGGCATGGCGATGGCTTTTACCGGCACGCGGCATTTCCGGCATTGAAGCTGACGGATTTTTCCGCACCATCGTGCGGCGGAAAAATCCCGTTGGGATTCTCAACCGGAACATTCCGCAAGCTGCTCTTCCGGTTCACGCGCTGCGGACGGGAACCGTCCGCGCTCCGGGAACGCCTCGGTCTGTATCTTTGGAGTTTCAAAATTGTCGCCATCCCAAGAGGTGGTTATTCTCATCCCAATTAAATACACCGAGCACAACCGACAACGTCGCTTGGAAGAAATGCGGCGGCTTGCAAAAGATCGCGGAGGCGCGTGTTTGTCGAAGCACTTCGTTGATAATAAGACTAAACTGCGTTGGCGCTGCAAACACGGCCATGAATGGGAAGCCGTGCCTAGTAGCATTCTTGGCTCGGGTGAGCATGGACGGACGCGGACGGTGGATGGACAACCGGTTCGTCGAGCGGCTGTGGAGGAGTCTGAAGTATGAAGACATTTATCTGCGCGGCTACGAACGCGGACAGGAATTGCGGCGTGGCGTGGGCCGATGGTTCGGTGATTACAACGAGCAGCGACCGCATCAAGCCCTCGGCTACGCCACGCCCGCCGAGGTGTATCGCGCGCCGGAAACGCACGGGGCCAAGCCAGCAAGTTGGGCTTGAAGACAGACCGCCGATGGCGGTAAAAAGAGTTGCCCAAGAAAAACGGGGAGGGCAAAGCGGTGCTGCGGCATCCTTTCTCCTTTCCAAAATAGTTGGGAAGCAAAAAAAACGACGGCCAACCAAACCGTCCAGCAGCACCCGAAAATCATAGCTTGTTTTCACCGGTCACTGGTCTGAAGATGGGGACAAGTTCAAACCTTGTCCTGGACTTCAAAAAAGCCCGTGGTTATTGCGTTAAACCGTGGTCTCACCTGTCTGAATTAAATCAAACTGGTGGAGTGGTGGGTTGGCGGGGACTCGAACCCCGGACCAATGCCTTAAAAGGGCACTGCTCTACCAACTGAGCTACCAACCCATACAATAACCGGGGACACCTTCACGCTGCGGGAAGTTCGCCGGGGATTCTGACCGAAGCCGAATGTGGCGCAAACCCTAAAGGACACAGGTGCGTTGGGCAAGACTTTTTCAAGTCGGTTGGAGTCGAATTCTTGACTTGGGCGGACAGCCTAAGACAATGGTCGAAGTGTCTGATCAATCTGATGCAACAAACTAGACCATGAGCTTCTCAAGTTTTTCCTTCCCCACACCAACCTTGTACGGCCCCGGCGCGATTTCCGAACTTGCTGCAAGGTGCAAACGCCTCGGAATGCTCCGCCCTCTCGTAGTGACCGACGGCGGGCTGGTAAAAACGCCTACGTTTCAAGCGGTCGTTGATGCGCTTGGTGCATCTGGAAAGGATCGCGATTGGTTCGTCTATTCCGGAGTGCATCCCAACCCCATCGAGCAAGACGTGCGTGAAGCCGCCCAATGTTATCGTGACCGCGGCTGCGACGGCGTGATCGCGCTTGGCGGCGGCAGTCCGCTCGACGTAGGCAAAGCCGCACGCCTTCTTGTCAAACGTCCGAGGTTCGATTTCACGAAGTTCTACGACGAAACTGATTGGTCTGGTCTCGCGCCCTGCATTGCGATTCCGACGACCGCTGGCACCGGTAGCGAAGTCGGGCGAAGTTCCGTCATCACGCTCGACGCCACGCATCGCAAGGCCGTGCTGTTCCATCCCGAGTTGCTGGCGAAGCTCGTGATCCTTGATCCGAAACTCACCGTCGGTCTGCCGCCCAAGCTCACCGCCGCCACCGGCGCTGACGCGCTGACGCATTGCATTGAGAGCTTCACCTGCCCGCAATTTCATCCCATGTGCGACGGCATCGCGCTGGAAGGGATTCGTCTCATCATCGAAGCGTTGCCGCGCGCTTATGCAAAGGGCGACGACCTCGAAGCGCGCGGGCACATGCTCGTTGCGGCGGCGATGGGCGCGGTGGCGTTCCAAAAAGATTTGGGCGTGGTTCATTCGCTCGCGCATCCGCTCTCGACGATTTGCGGTATGCACCACGGCCTCGCGAACGCGCTGTGTCTCGTGGCCGGAATGAAATTCTGCGCCGCGCGCAAGCCCGGCATCTACCGCCGCGTGGGTATCGCCTGCGGGTTGGAGGTGCAAACCTGCTCCGCTGCCGACGCCGACCAAAAAGCCATCGCCTTCGTTGGGGCTTTCCTCGCGCAAATCGGACTCAACACCCGGCTCGGCGAGCATGGGGTCAAGCGTGAGCAACTCGACGCGCTGGTCGCCCAAGCGGTGGATGACCCGTGCCACAAAACCAACGTCGTTCCGGTGACCGCTGATGATTTCCGAAATCTCTACCTCGAAGTGTTATGAATTATCCGACCCAGCTTTTCATTGACGG
>CAYSDO010000342.1:0-5016 GCA_964429665.1 uncultured Bifidobacterium sp. | reverse complement strand
TTTTGCAAAAAGAAGTGCCAGTGAAAGTGCCAGTGAACGGGTGATAAATGAGTAATCGGAGAGTAGTTGCTTGGTATCTGGTGCGTGATGCCGAGTGCTTGACAGATGTGCGAAAACGCCTGATTCTATTGGCGTTCGTTAGTTATGAGGCTGTTCGCCTCTGGTGGCGGGGTGGTAGTAACGGAGTAGTGAGACAAGCTGTTTCCGTGCAAATCCCACCCCTTCCGCCACCTTGGCCCCTATACCGCAAACATCCAATTCTGCGGATGGGATTGTCGGCTGAGATGCTTCGTCAAGCAACGAACACAAAAGCCACAAGCCCCCGGGAGTCACTCGACCCGCCGGGGGCTTGCTGCGTTTTGGGGGGGACGCGAAATGGTTTCCTGCTTACTGGTTCTGGAGCAGGCGCAGCACGCTTTGAGGCATGGTGTTGGCCTGTGCCAGCATTGCCGTACCGGATTGCACGAGGATTTGCGCCTTTGCGTATTCGGTGCTTTCCTCAGCCACGTCCACGTCTCGAATGCGCGAACTGGCTGCCGACATGTTTTCGGCGCTGACATTGAGCTGTTCTAGCGTGAAGTTCATGCGCGTCTGGTAGGCGCCGATGCTCGAGCGATCCACGGAGAGCTGGTTGATTGCAGCTTTCACGTTGGTGAGTGCTGTGACGGCGTTTGCCACGGTGGTGAGGTCGGACCCCATGGCGTCGGTGTAGGCCGCGACACTCAGATCAACGCCCGTCATTGAAAAGCTTGTGCCTTCCGAGTCAATGGTTACATCGAGCGCTGTGGGGGAGAACAGCGGTACGCCGTTGAAGTCCTTTCCGGACGCGCTGGTGACATAAGCGGCGAGCTGGGTGTACTCGTTGCTATAAAGCGCACGATCGGCGTCGGACTTGGTCACATCCTGCGCCAGGATGGACAACTCGCTCATGCGGTCGAACGCCTTGGCGATCTTCTTCAGGTAGCCGTCCTGCGCCTGGGTGAAGGAGATGGCGTTGCTGACGTTGTTTTTGGCGGCATGAATGCGCGCGATCTGTGCATCGAGTCGCGAGGCTACCGCCAATCCGGCGGCGTCGTCGGACGGGTTGACGATTTTCGAGCCCGAGCTGAGTCGCGCGAGCGACTTGCTCAACATGTTCTGACTCGTGGTCAGGTTGTTGGCTGAAACCTGAGCTGTGATGTTCGTATTGATGACCATGACTTTGTCCTTTTCCTTTTTTGTTTCGCGTTTGTTGACTTTTCCGTGTCTGTTCCCCCTCAAACAAGCAGCACTGACGCTTGTTTCCCTTTTAGATTCTTTTTTGGCGCGGACTTGATTTCATTCAGTGTTGGCAGTTCGGGACGTCCCTGCGTGAGAGCCTCGCGGTTGTTCCTCTGGATTTCATCGTACACTTCCTGCCTGTGAACCGGCACGTCGGACGGCGCTTCGACTCCCACCTTCACCACCTCGCCCTCCACGCGGACAATCTTCACCACGATCCGCCCGTCGATGACGATGCTTTCGTTTGTCTTGCGTGAGAGAATGAGCATGGCGTTGCGCGGAGGTCAGATGGTTTTGGACAGCGGATGTTGAACCGAGTATTCCGCCGCATTGGCCAGAACGACCTGTTTCGCTTTCAGCGTAAAACGGTTGATGACAACCGGCCCTTTGAGATTCACGGTACTCACTCCTCCGGGGCGGAGAGTGACGATGTTGAACAACAACGCGTCCTCGGGTTCAGAGATTCCAAGAAACTTTACGTCATCCGCCGGCACATCCGGCTGATAACCTGGATGAAACTGGGTCGCGGGCAGCACGAGAAAAGCGAGGTTCGGCTGGTCAATTACCTGCAGCCAGCGGAACGGCAGTTCCTGCGGATTTTCGAGCAGTGCAAACCGTTTGATTTTTTCGAATCCTAGGATCCCCAACGGAAACTGGATGACGTTCTCGCTTTGCACCGGGAGAGGTTCGAGATCGTTCACGTCAGCGGCGTCCACTGCTTCAATTGTTGCGCATGTGTTCATGATATTTCTTGTCGTTGCGACGTTTAGCACCGGCGATGCCACGACGGAAAACGACGGGAAACACGGCAGAAAGTGCCTTTGTTGCAGGGAAAACGATGGTTTCAAGCGCCACGTGGGTAAAAATTTCCGGGTGAGGAGGAACCTTTTTGCCGGGTTGCGGCTTCTTGACGCTTGCCATCCGCAAACGATTTAGGAACATGAAGACGTCATCCAAATTCAAATCAATATCACACCATGAACAAAACATTGCTGAACCTTGCGGCACTGGGCTTGATCTCGGGCGCGCTTGTTTTCACCACCACAACCAACGCCGCCGAAGAGAAGAAACCCGAAAAGCCTGCCGCAGAAAAAGCCGGTGATACCAAGCCTGAAAAGAAGCCCCGCGCGATACCATTCCGTGGCAAGGTGACCGCCGCAGACAAGGCCGCTGGCACACTCACGGTGGGCGAACGCGTGTTCCACATCACCGCTGAGACAAAGATATCAAAGCGGGGCAAGACCGCCACGCTGGCTGAAGCGGTGAACGGAGAAAATGTCACCGGCAGCTACCTTAAGGGCGACGACGGTAAGCTCAACGCCGTCGGCATCCGGCTCTCCCCCAATTCAGAAGGCGGGGAATCCGGCAACGGCAACAAGAAAAAGCACCCTCAATCCGAGGACTCGAAGGAGAAGCACCCGAAGAATAGTTAATTGGCAATCCCGGAGCAAAGGCAGGCTTGCCTTTGTTATTTCTCCGGGGCGTTACCTCGGGGAATTAGTAGCGCACGCGTGAAGAACTCTCCCGGTCTGATGCCTCGGTCCTTGGCGTAGCGCAGTACGAAAAGTCGTCGTAGCGCAACAGTGTAGCCAGGCAATCCCTCCGCTGCCCGCGCAAGCCTGGTGAGATCCGCAAGCGCGCGTTCGCGGGTCACGACGCCGGCGTATTCCAACCCGTCGAGATCAATCACGAACAATTTCCCCGCGCTGTTGAAGACAAGATTGGTTTCCTTGAGATCGCGATGACTGAAACCTTCGTTGTGCAATTTCGCGAGCAGTCGGGCCAGTTGAAGCGCTGCGTGTGTTGCGTTCCCCCGCCACTGACCGAGGTGTTGCGCGCCGGGAATTTCCTCCATGAGAAAATAACTGCGAAGCAACAGACCGAACGCACGGCGGTCAGCGGTGGCGATGGAGCGCGCGGTGGGAATGCCGGCGAGTTCGAGGTGATATGCCTTCACGTAACTCCGGCGTGCCTTTGATTCGCGAAAGAAATCCTTTAGGAGATTCTCCGGTTTGCGAAGGTTCGCCCGTTTCAAAACCAGCCCATCCGCCCGGCCCACGGTACTGCTGCGGCCTGGCTTCAGAATCTCCGCACTGCTTGCGAGAAAACCGTCCGGGTCGCGAAGGATCTGTTCCGCTGCCGTTGTCAAAAGCGGAATGCGTGCATGCCAGAGCAGGGGTGGAAAGCGCCTCGGCTCAAACTCACGGTTGTGTTTCAGGCAGCGGCGTGATCGATACTCGAAATACTCACGTCGCATCCGTTCGCTGCGGGTTGCAATATCATCGGGCACGGGAAGTGGTCGGAACATGCGTAGAAATGCGAGGTTTTTGGCGCACTCTTCCTTCGAGAGTGAAGGCTTGATGATCGTGCCATGAACGTCCACCAGGCGAAGTTCCTGCGTGTGCTTGTGACACAGAATATTTCCGGGGTGTAAATCGCGCTGCAACACACCGCCCGCGTGGAGTTGATTCACAAAACTCAACACGGCGTGCGCATCGAAGTCCGGCGACTCGTCAAGAGACACGCCATCGAAACCCTCCGTGATAAGAATGCTCTCGCGCAGGCCGAATCCCCATCGTTCGCCAAGTGCGACGTGTCGCACCACGGGCACGCAGAGCGTTTCGAGTCGTTGTGCGAGCTGCCATTCCTGGCGCGCTTGCGAAGCCTTGAAATAAAACTTCAACGGACGGAGCGCCACAGCGGAGTGCAGGTAACGCTTGACGAACCAGACCTTGCCGGTTGTTTCGTGGCGCGTGACGCATTTTGCCGGCGATTGCTTTACAATGTCGCTGTGCGAATTGAGAACTGATTCGAGGATGGGAGCGAAGTCGGGTTGCAATTCCCAACGCGCGCAGTGTTGCTCGACTCGTATCACCCGCGGACTGTGGAAAAGCATTTCTGTGCTGTCAACCACGCGCTCATCAGGCAAGCTGGCAACGATGGTTGTCATCGCAAAACATCGCGCGCTCGTTGAGCGCCTGAACCTGGCCACGCTGGCGGGAGTAAAGGCGTTCACGGGTGACCTTGTGAAGGATCATCGCGGGCGGCGTGACATTTTCCGCATTCGTGCTACTGACGATCAAGGGCGGGAGCTATTGCTTTATCTGAAGCGAAACTGGAAACCGTACAAGAAGGACGGGCTGGCCTCGGTGCTGAAGCGTGGGAGCGTGTGGTCAATCGCCCGGGAGGAATGGGAAAACATGATGAACCTTCAGAAGGCGGGATTGAAAACATGCGCGCTGGTGGCCTACGGCGAAGATCGAGGCCCGCTTTGGGAAAAGTTTTCGTTCATCCTCACCGAAGGCGCGACCGGCAACAGAACGGTTCAGGCTTTTCTGCGCGAGTGTCGCGATTCCAGTCTGCGCAGGAATGTGTTTGACGCTCTGGCTCTGGAGATTCGGAAGATGCACGCAGCCGGACTGGCCACCCCTGACCTGTTCACACGTCACATTTTTGTGGATGAAAGGGCGGCGACCACGGAGTTCTGCCTGATTGACATGGCGCGGATGGATTCCGGAAAGCCTGTTTCCATCCGCACCCGCGCCCGGGATCTGGCTGCATTGCATGTGACAGCGCCGTTGCGATTTGTCTCCACGCGCGAACGCCTGCGCTTCCTGCGTGTTTATTCTGGAAGTGTGAATCGTGGGTTGAGGAGACTCATCTTGCAGCGGGCTGGACATCTGCTGGGGCGCCGGAAATTCAACGATTTTGCGGCAATAGTCCGGGCTTGATCAGTAATAAACAGCCGCCTTGCAC
>CAYSDO010000341.1:0-5022 GCA_964429665.1 uncultured Bifidobacterium sp. | reverse complement strand
ATCGTGTGCTGGTGTCGCTGCAACGAAGTCGCCACCACGCTGAAAGTCGTTGGCAGCGACAACGCGCTCCACGCCAGAAAAAGAAACGCGCTGAGCATCAACGCAATCCAGTGTTGCCAGAGCAGGACGAGAACATAGCCGGCAAGCGAAATGAAATTGAACAACAGCAACGCGCGCCGTTGCCCCCAATGATCCGTCATCCAGCCGCCCGGATAGGCATACACCGCGCCAAGGAGAGTTTGCAGCGCATCGAACATGCCGATGAGAAACACGCCTGCGCCGAGCGTTTCAAGATACTTGGGAGCAAAACCAAGCCACAACTTGTCGCCTGTGCCTGCAAGCACCAGCGCCACCAGGAGCAACGCGGTGTTGCGCTGGAGGGCGAGAAAGTTTGCGACCTTTGACATCGCTCGTGAGTAAGCCATGAACACATCGGGGAAGAAACTGAAAAACTTTCGTATGCCATCCATTTTCTGCCGTTCGCCAAGGTTGCAGAAGCTTCGGCGCACCGTTACAGTTTGGTCGTGAACGGCATGACCCGGCAGGAGCAATTGGTGGTGTTCGCCATCATCGGCATGTTGCTGCTCGGCCTGGCCGTCAAGACCTGGCGCACCGCACATCCGCCGTCACCCGTTGTTCAGACAAATCACTAGCTAAACAAGATGCACGAAGCACTATTTGAAGAAGCTCTGGTTGAAATTATCGCGCGCGACCCGCGCTATCACCGGGATGCCTACCTGTTCGTCCGCGAGGCGCTTGATCACACACAGAAATCTGCCAACAAGGAGGAATCCGTACGGCTGACACGTTTGCCTGCTGAAAGGGAGAAACATGTCACCGGCCAGCAATTGCTCGCCGGCATCCGCGAGTTTGCACTGGCTCAATTCGGCCCAATGACCCAGATGGTTCTGGGGGAGTGGGGCATTCACAATTGCCGCGACTTCGGAGAGATCGTTTTCAACATGGTGGAAAGCGGCTGGCTCAAGAAAACTGAAAAGGACAGCCTCGAGGATTTTGATGGCGGCTACGATTTCACCGAGGCTTTTCGCAAACCATTTCTGCCGACCAGCAGAACCATCCACAACAAAACGGCGGATTGAGTCAGAATGAATCGGGTGTTACTCTTCAAGCATGACAGTTGAACTTCCAGACCACGAGCTAGGTTCATTGAATCTGACCACGGAACAGGCGCGGGTTGAAGTTGCCATCGGCTTGTATGCGTCACGACAGGTGGCGCTGGGACGCGCCGCAAAGATTGCAGGGCTGCCAAAAGTCCTTTTCATGCGCGAGATGGCGAGGCACGGCATCGGGATGCGCTACTCCATGGAACAGGCGCTGGATGATCTCAGGATGGCGGATGAACTTTCGCTCAAAGTCCGCCCATCATGATCGTCGTCAGCGATACGTCGCCAATCACAACGCTGCTGCAAATAGAGCGCACGAATTTGCTCAAGCAGATTTACGGGGAGGTTTTGATTCCGCAGGCAGTCCGTGACGAACTTTCCGTCCTGCATCCCGTGCTTCCGGATTTTTTCCAGTGCGTTCACGTCAGGAATCGAGCAGAAGTGGAAAGGTTGTGCAAGGAATTGGATGAGGGCGAGGCGGAGGCGATTGTTCTGGCAAAGGAAGAACACGCCACAGTCTTGTTAATTGACGAAACGGAGGGACGATTGATCGCCACACGCGAAGGTATCCCGATCATCGGGTTGCTCGGCGTTTTGATTCAGGCGAAAAAGACGGGCCACATCACTTCCCTCAGGGACACCCTTCGTGAGTTGGAAAGCAGAACCACCTTTCGGCTCTCTGAACAAATCAAGACTGTGGTTTTTGAAAAGACAGGCGAAAATTGAAACAAACCATTCCCATTCCCTCCGCGCCTCCCGGCGTAACACTTACCACGCTGGAAAACGGCCTCACGATCATCGTCCGCGAAGATCACAGCGCGCCCGTTGTCTCCGCACAGGCGTGGGCCATGACCGGCAGCATCCATGAGGAACGCTGGCTCGGCGCAGGGTTGTCCCACGTGCTCGAACACATGCTGTTCAAGGGAACGACCACGCGTCCTGGTGGCCGCATTGACCAGGAAGTCCAGGAAGCCGGCGGCTACATGAACGCCTACACGAGCTTCGACCGCACGGTCTATCACATTGACGTGCCCAACACCGGCGCGCGGACGGCCATTGATATTCTCTGCGACATCATGCAACACGCGTCTCTCCCGCCTGATGAACTGGCGAAGGAACTCGACGTCATCCGACGTGAGATGGACATGTGCCAGGATGATCCGGGGCGGCGGGCGGGCCGTCGTCTCTTCGAAACCGCCTACACAAAAAGCCCGTATCGCTTCACTGTCATCGGTTATCTTGACATCTTCAACGAAGTCAAACCCGACGACATCCGCGCCTATTACGCCGGACGTTACGCGCCGAACAACGTATTCTTTGTTGTCGTCGGAGACATAAAGAAGGATGAAGTAATTTCGCAAATCCGCGAAGCCTACGCGAAGTCCAAGGCCAAGCCGCTCCCTCCAATTGTGCTTCCACAAGAACCGCGACAGACCGCAGCGCGTGAGGTCATCGAGGAAGCCCCCATCGAACTCGGCCATCTCCATTTCTCATGGCACATTCCCGAGCTGCGACATCCTGATGTGCCATTGCTCGACGTGCTCGCGGTACTGCTGGGGAGCGGACGCAGCTCGCGCCTTTATCAACAGGTGCGCGAGAAGCAGGGGCTCGTCAATTATGCCGACGCGTGGACTTACAATCCCGGCAACCCAGGCATCTTTGGCATGAGTGCCGTCGTGGACGCGGACAAGTTCGATAAAGCCCGCGCCGCATTGCTGGCTGAAATCGGGAAACTCAAGCTCACGGCGATCCCTAAAGCCGAACTCGCCAAGGCCGTGAAGCAATACATCGCTGCAACGCTCGCGACCCGCAAGACGATGCAAGGCCAGGCCGCTGATCTTGGCGGCAACTGGCTCTCTGCGGGCGATCTGAATTTCTCCGAACGCTACCTCGCCGCCGTGAAACGCGTCACGCCTGCCGATCTCCAGCGCGTGGCGAAGCAATATCTCACCGTGGAGAATCGCACGCTCTACGCGTTGCTGCCCGCTGGCACAGCCCCAAAATCCACGAGCATTGCAGAGGTAAACAGCGAGAATGCAATTCAGAAACTCACCCTGCCCAACGGCCTGCGACTTCTGCTAAAAGAGGATCACCGTCTGCCATTCGTGGAATTTCGGGCGGTATTCCAGGGCGGTGTGCTGGCAGAAACCGCAGACAACAGCGGCATCACTCAATTGCTGTCAAAGCTGCTGATCAAGGGGACAAAGAAACGAAGCGCGGAACGCATCGCGAACGAAATTGAATCAGTTGGCGGCCACCTGGACAGTTACGGCGGCAACAACAGTTTCGGCGTAAACGCAGAGGTGATGAGTTCAGATTTTGCCACGGGGCTCGATTTGGTTGCGGATGTAATCCTCAATCCCACGTTCCCATCCCCTGCCCTTGAACGCGAACAGCAGATTCAACTTTCGAGCATCGCCGCTCACAAGGACGATCTGCTCAAGAGCGCAAGCAAAGCCATGCGCCGCGCGTTGTTCGGCGACATCGGTTACGGCCTTGATGCGCTCGGGACGGAGGAAAGCGTGCAGCGGACGAAACCCGCCGACTTGAAGGCGATGCACACGCGACTCATCAATCCCAACAACTGCGTCCTAGCCATTTACGGCGACGTGAATCCAAAGAACGTGCTGGCCGCAGTGAAGAAAGCTTTCGCCGGGTGGAAAAAATCGTCAGCCGCAGAAGACTTTGGACTCCGGACTCCGGATTCCGGACTTGCCGCCCCCAAGCGCGTCACCGAAACGCGCGAAAAAAAACAGGCCGTGCTCGTAATGGGCTTTCCCGGCACGACGCTCCACGCCGCCGACCGTCATGCCCTCGAGCTGTTGCAGGAATCGTGCAGCGACCTTGGTTCGCGATTGTTTCTGCGTGTTCGTGAGAAACTCGGCCTCGCCTACTACGTCGGTGCACAGAATTTCCCCGGCCTCGCGCCCGGCTACTTCTCGTTTTACGCCGGCACAGAGCCGGAAAAGGTGGAGCGCGTGGAAAAGGAATTCCTCGACGAGATCGGCCTGCTTCGCACCGAAGGCCTGTCTCAAGCCGAACTGGACCGGGCCAAGTCAAAAATCATCGGTCAAAGAAAGATTGCGCGCCAGGAACTCGGTGGCCTCGCCTCCTCCACCGCACTCGACGAACTTTACGGCCTCGGCTTCAACTACACAGACAGTGAGGACGCCAAGTTTCAGTCCGTGACCTTGGAACAAGTGAAAGCCGTCGCGCAAAAGTATCTGCGGCCTGACGCGTATGTGCTGGCAGTGGTGAAACCCTAGCCAGTCAACTTCAACTTGGGATTCGGCTAGAAACCTGCCCAACACCTGTCGCGCCAGCCCGTCGCGCCATAGCTTGGCGAAGGCGGAAGCCCGGTGTAGGCGGATGTCGTATTTATCGTTTCAAAAAAAGCCGCAAGACTTCATAAAACCCTTGCTAGACAAGCATGAAACCAAGATTTAACGTCGCCGCCAATGAACTTGATTAACGACAATCCAGTTGCTCAATCACAATGTTAGGCCACTCGGCTATTTTGTGACACACACCATGTCCATCACGAACCGGACCAAGAAGCCTCGCGCTGTTTGCATCGAGCCGGAGGGTGCGGACTTTTGGATGCTTCCTGAGCAGACGTTTGAGCTTCGCGCCGAGGCGACTTCTGCAGAGGACCGCTTCGAGCTTTGGGACGATGGCGACAGCATCACGGTTTTTTTCGGTCGGAGTTACATCTCGGTGTTCTGCGACGGCCAGGAGCTTGAGTGCGGACATCAGAGACCACAGACAGTATGACGACACCGTGGCCTAACCATGCGCTGCAGCGAACGGCCTCTGCGCCGTCCGTTCGAGCGTCGCGGGAGTTTGTGAGCGCACGGTGCGCTCCACCCGCGCCGCCGAGGCCGTCGCTGAGCTTGGG
>CAYSDO010000340.1:0-5030 GCA_964429665.1 uncultured Bifidobacterium sp. | reverse complement strand
AACGGCGATAATGGAAAACTGTTGGTGCGTGGGACGCTTAAAGACATGGAGTTTGTCGAGTCTGTCGTGCAAGTCGTCAACTACCAGCCGCCTCAGATCAACATCAGCGCCAAGTTTATCGAAGTACCGAAGAGTGAAATGAGCCGCTTGTTTGGGTTGGTTTCCACAAACATACCTGCCTCCGGGACAAACTCGCCCACTCTGATTTTGAATAGCCCGCAGGCGCAGAAACTGTTAAAGGCACTGGACTCAACGCCAGGTGTTCAACTGTTGACCAGCCCGGAAGTCACAACCCTCAACGGGAGGCAGGCGCAGATGCAGGTTTCTGAAATGAGAACGGTCATCCACGGGGTCAAGCCCGAGGCGTTGAAACCACCGGGAGTTTCGGCTTCCAAGAGTGACACGAACGCGTTGTATCAAACGCAGACGATGCCCTTCGGTCCGGTCCTGGATGTGATTCCCGATTTGTATGCGGATGCGGCTACCATTCAACTGAAGCTCATTCCAACAGTGACGGAGTTCCTTGGATACGATAAAACGAGTAATTTCCTCAAGGTTTACACCAGCGGAAAGGCCGGCAAAGTTGAGCAACCGTTGCCCCGCTTTCGCGTGCGGCAGGTCGTGACCTCGGTGAATGTTTGGGATGGGCAAACGGTCGTCTTGAGCGGTTTCAACGACGAGATCATTTCGACATTGCCGTATGGTGGACAGCAGGTCGCTGACGTTTCTGGCAAGAGTAACAAGCAATTGCTGGTTTTCGTTACGGCCACGGTTATTGATCAGGCAGGGAATCGCGTTCATTCAGATGAAGAATTACCAACCGGCATTCCCCCTCAGTCGCCCCCAAATATCAAATCGGGATCTACAAATTCAGGGGCTGGTATTCCCACCGTGCCGGGCCTGAATGAGTCACAACCAAGTGGTAGAGCCAAAACGTTTACCGACCTGATTTCCTCCCCCGGTACGTCTTTAGTTTCCTCGCCTGTATTGCCCGACTGGAGACTTGATTGGCCAAGTGTGGCTATTAAACAAGGACTGGTTTACTTGCGCACCATCAAAATTGATTTCAATGTGGCTTTCGCTGCGCTTGGCGTGCCAGCACCTGCCAGACGTGCAAATGAGAATCAGCCTGCTTCGAATCCTGCGAGTGAAACATGGACGAACGAGGCCCATGTGTTTCTGGCGGCTTTGAAGGAGCGAATTCGCAGCGCTGGTATAGAAGTTGATCAGCCTGAAAATGGCGTTGGCCTCAGTTTGAACGACCATCGTGGTGAGTTACTCATTAGCGCGCCACGGAAAGCCTTTGAAACAATCGTGTCTGTAGTGGAAGCGCTAAACACGCCGCCTCAAATGATCAACATGAAGGTCAAGTTCATCGAAGTGCCGGCAGAGCAGATGCAAAGTTTGCTCCAGACGGTCTTTGCCAACGCGCCTGATCCGGGGACGAATCAATTCATCGAGACTTTGTCCGAGGCGCGGACGAAGGCGTTTTTGAACGCCCTGAAAACCATGCCCGGCGTTGATGTTCATTCCTGTCCGGAGGTTACAACTCTCAGTGGTCGTCAGATGCAGATGCAAGATGTGGAAGTCCAGACGTTCGGGGGCGGAATGAAGAGTGTGCTGACGAATGGTTCGACTGAAGTTATTCGATATGCAGACTCGCTGCCGTTCAAGCCAATGGTTGACGTGTTGCCAACGATTTTGTGGGACGGACACACCCTCCAGATGACAGTGACCCCAACTGTGAACGAGTTCGTTGGCATGGATTATCAAAGGCGATATGATGATTCACCCATCAAGCCAAAACCACCGCAACAGCTTGAAGGAAGAGCGTTGGCCTCTGATCTTCCTGCCATCGGAAGCAGGAGCGGCAGTTCACTTGGGGTGGTGGGTGTGCCGCGCCCGGTGCCGCGCTATCGCATTCGCCGCGTGACAACCTCGGTTTCGGTTTGGGACGGTCAGACAGTGTTGTTTGGGAATATCCCGAACAACAAAATCGCCCAGACTTCTGAAGTGCCTGCGCTTGGAGATCTGCCCGAAGTGGGTAAGTTTTTCCGCAGTGAAGCTAGCAAGCTTGGAGGGAAGCGATTGATCGTGTTAATCACGCCCACGATTGTTGATCCGGTTGGCAATCGTGTTTATCCGGGTGTTCAAGCTGACGGGCCTAATTGGTAGTTCTGGTTTGAAGCGCTGGGCGTCTCATCTGTCGGAGCGCGACCGGTCCCCGGTCGCAGCGTGTGAATGACGTGGAGAGTTTTGGGAAACCTTGACCTCGCCAAGCGCGGGTGAGCGCTGCGGGCGAGGGACCGCCCGCGCTCCGGGAACAAGCGTTATACCCCCTGCCACGCGAATTCTCCTGCGGTTCTCCAGTTGTTTACGCAATTTCCTCAGGGATGGCAGCAGTCGCGCCGAAGTTGCGCTTTCACGTGCCGCACATGCGGAAAGCCACGACTCCACGACAGGCCACAGGCCCACCGCCACGAAAACAGTTTCAACTTTCGCCACGGTCGGATTTGCCCCATGCTCCGCGCGTGGAATTCGCGCCGATGCTCGCCGCCGTGGTGGTCCTGGTTTGCGCCGGGGCGAGCTTTTTCTTTTCATTGGCCGAAACCGCTCTCTTCTCCCTCAACACCTGGCAGGTGCGTCGTCTTCAAGAACGCGCAGGTGGTGCGCTTGCTGCCAGGCTGTTAAGCCAACCCCAGGATTTGCTCGCGACAATGGCAATGGGCAACACGTTCGCCAATGCAGGCATGTTGGCGGTCGGCTTGTGGATGGCGCTGACGACGCGTTGGCCGATGGTCGGGACGGTGGGCGGCGTATTGGTGTTGACGTTGTTGGGCGGTGAGGTGCTGCCAAAAACACTGGCCGTGCGCGCAGCGGAGGAGTGGTCTCTGCGAGTGGCGCGTCCACTCTCGTGGCTGCACCTGCTGGCGCGACCGTTGCATCAATTTGCCCAACGCATAAATCGTCTGCTGCTGGCTGCGGTGGTGCCGGAATCGGTGAAACCACAGACGGTTTTCTCTGATGCGGAATATCGCGAGTTGATCGAGTTCGCGTTTCAGCAAGGCAACCTCGCACAGTCGGCGCGCGACATCATTCTCCAGATCGTGAGTCTGGACCGGCACACGGTGAAGGACGTGATGCGTCCGCGTGCAAAGATGGCCGCGATACCCGATGATCTTTCCATCGAAGACATGCTCACGGCGGCGCGCAAGCATCGTCATCGGCGGCTGCCGATGTTCGACGAATCGCCGGATACCATCGTGGGCATTCTGAACACACGCGCGTTGCTGCTTGATCCTGATGTGGACTTATCGGAGGTGATCGAGTTTCCATCGTTCGTGCCGGAGAGCATGAATCTATTGCAACTGTTCAAGAGCTTGCAGCGGCAGAAACGCGGGATGGCCATTGTGCTCGATGAATACGGTGGCGTGTCAGGCTTGGTGACGATGGAGGATATTCTCGCGCAGCTCGTCGGGAGGTTGCGCGGCGAAGTTGCGGCAAGCGGGTTCGTGATGGAAAAGCTGGGTGAGGGCCGCTGGCGCGTGAACGGCACCATGCGGTTGGACGATTTCCGTCGGCAATACCCGGAACTGGGCGAAGTTCCTGGCACGGAAACAATGGGCGGATTGTTGATGAAGTTGCTCGATGCCGTGCCGTCGGCTGGTGAATCCGCAACGTTCCGTGGACTGAAGCTGACTGCGCACGAGGTGGACGAACGCCGCGCGCGCGCGTTGATTGTGGAGAGGACAAAATGACCACCAACCTGCTCACCTATTTCGTCCTTGGCCTGTGTCTGGTGGTTTCGTTCTGTCTTTCGGGCATGGAGGCCGGACTGTTTGCGTTGAGCCGGCTGCGGGTGCGGCGGTTGATGCACTCGGGAAAACCGTCAGCCAAGTTGCTGCACCAGTTTCTGGATCATCCGGAAAATTTTCTTTGGACGATCGTGGTCGGCAACACGCTGGTGAACTTCACCATACTGGGCTGGCTGTTTTCGGAACTGCAAATCCGGATGCCGCTTCGATCCGTCTGGTTTGCGGTCGTGTTCATGCTGGCTGTGTTTCTGTTTTATATTTTCTTTGATCTTCTGCCAAAGATGTTGTTCCGCAGTTATCCGAACCGCCTTTGCCTGATGATGGCGCGGCCATTCCGGATTCTTCACATCGGTTTGCGACCTCTTGTGGCGGTGGCGGAGTGGTGCTCTCAATTACTGTTGCAACTCACGGGTGGAAAGGTTTTCACCGGTCATCTCTTTGGCAACCGCGAGGAATTGCGCCAGGCCATGCAGGATTCGGGACAAGCGTTGAGCTCCGAGGAACGGGCGATGATCAATCGCGTGCTCGATCTTGAGAATCTCACCGTTCACCAGGTTGCAAGACCACTTGCGGAAACCATTTCGGTGAATGAGGAAACTCCTGTCGGGGAGGCGCTGAAGTTGTTTCGCGAGCATGAGCTGACGAGGTTGCCGGTCTGGCAGAAGCGCGATGGCGTTCGGCGCGTGGCCGGTCTGGTGGATTTGCAGAGCTTGATTTATCTGGATGGACTGGACGCAACGCGTCCCGCCGGCGGATTCCTGAAGCCGGCATTGTTCCTGGATGAAAATCTGCGGCTTGAGCAGGCGCTTGAAAAAATGCAGCGCGGCGGTGAGCGCCTCGCGGTGGTGCTGGGTCGCAACGGTCGCGAGTCCGGCGTCCTGAGTCTCCATGACATCGTCAAGACGTTGTTCGGGGAGGTGAAGCTCTGATGAACTGGGACCTCGTATTCGTAGTCGGCCTGAAAATTCTCGCGGTGCTGGTGCTCGTGATGTTGAATGGATTTTTTGTGGCGACGGAGTTTGCGCTGGTCAAGGTGCGGCACACTCAATTGTCGCCATTGGTGGCGAAAGGCAACCGTCGGGCGATGATGGCGAGCCACATCATTTCGCATCTTGACGCCTACCTCAGCGCCGCTCAACTCGGCATCACGCTTGCGAGCCTGGCGCTGGGCTGGATTGGTGAGCCGATATTTGCCGACCTGCTTCGACCCGTGTT
>CAYSDO010000339.1:0-5085 GCA_964429665.1 uncultured Bifidobacterium sp. | reverse complement strand
GCCGCTGAGAAAAGCCCCCTCGGCATTTACCACACGGAATGATGTGGCGTTGCGAATGTGACGCTGACGGACGGCAAGCGCGGCGCGGATGCGCTGTTCAAAAAAGCCCTGGTCAATCTCCACACGTTCAGGCGCAAGCACGCGGACATTGATTTTGGATTTTGAGTTGTAGATACCGATGCCGAGCAATCGTTGGCGATGATCTTTGACCTGAACAAGTTCGCCATCACCGGCCTGTGCTGTGGTACGGAGGATTGAGCCGTGATAGACCCACGGATGCCCCGCGACTATTCGGTCGGCTTCACCGGGTTTGAGGATGACAGTCGGGAATGATTCCATAATTTGTAAACAGATTTGCCGGATGATACGGCGAGAGGTCAATAAAACAGGGATGGAGTGATAACGCGAGGCAAATGATGGAAATGATGTCACGAGTGAAGAAACGGATTGCGAAAACTGCGTTCACAGAGTTTAATTTCGTCCTGATACAATGGCGAGCACATTTGCAGTAACAAGAAACCACCTGGTTTTTGGTTTATGTCTTCCACTGGCTGTTCTGATGGGCTACTTGCTCGCCGAACCTCTGGAATCAACCAGCTTGGTGGTGCTGGTCATGGTGCTATCTGTCCTGGCCATACCGATATTGATGAGATGGTATCATCCGTTGCTGGTTTTTAGCTGGCATGCGGTGGTTCAACTGAATTTTCTTCCGGGCAGTCCCAGGCTGTGGGTTGCTTTGTCTTTTGTGGCGGTACTTTTTGCGATCATCAATCGGGCGGTGAATCCTGAAAGCCGTTTCCTCAACGCGCAGAGTATCACGAAGCCTCTGTTGGCGCTTTTGGCAGTGTTCATAATTACCGCCATGGTGCGAGGTGGATTGGGCATGCGTGTTTTAGGGTCTGGCGCGTATGGAGGGAAAGGGTATCTGCTGGTGGTGGGAGCAATCGCTGGTTACTTTGGGTTAACGAGCCGGACAATACCAATGCGGCGCGCAGCATTGTATACAGGATTGTTTTTCCTGTTGGGTTTGACCGCGCTGGTCAGCAACCTCATTTACCTTGGCGGTCCTCCTCTTTATTTCTTGTTCCAGTTTTTCCCACTCGAACTTGCTGTGGACCAGGCTATGGCTGATCAATCCTTGACACCTGAATACAGTCGAATTGGGAGCATGGTAACAGCGGGCATGGGGGCGTTCAGTTTTCTCCTGGCGCGTTATGGCGCGGATGGGCTGTTCGCATTTGGAAAACCATGGAGGATGGCATTGTTTATTGGAACGATTGTGGCGAGCGGGTTTGCGGGATTCCGTTCATTGGCAGTTCTGATGGGCTTGACATTTTTCATCTTGTTTTTCGTGCAGAAACTTTGGCGCACTCGGATTGTGATGATTATGGCGTGTGCTGTCGCGTTAGTCACGGCGGGGATTGTTGCTTTTTCAAGCAAACTTCCAATTCCAATCCAGCGGGTTTTGAGCTTTATTCCGTTTATTGAAATTGATCCGCTGACAAGACAAACAGCCGAGTCTTCGACGGAATGGCGTCTCGAAATGTGGAAAGCTGCACTGCCGCTGGTGCCTCAGTATTTGTTCATGGGAAAGGGATATGTCATTTCTCCGGACGAATTGTTCATGGCGCAACAGTCTGCTCAAATGGGAAACACCGGCTCATGGGAAGGGGCATTACTGGCTGGTGACTATCACAACGGCCTGTTGTCACTTGTAATTCCCTTCGGGATTTACGGTTTACTGGCGTTTTCGTGGTTCATAGTTGCCTCAATCCGTTTGCTTCGCCACTATTACGCGAATGGCCCCCCTGAATTACGGCGCATCAACGCCTTCCTGCTCTCGCTGTTCATGGCACGCATCCTGTTCTTCGTATTCATCTTTGGGTCGTTCCAATCCGAGTTGTACTATTTTACGGGCATCATGGGATTGGCTGTGTCATTGAACGCGTCCGCAACCAATGTTGTCGGAGATGGTAGCAGCGATGAACTTGAATCGAACGACTCCATACGGTGAGATTGCAGTCTGTGATTCATGACCAACGCCGTTTCAATCATACGTTCGCTGCTCATCTACGGGCTTTGCCTGCCTTTCGCCGTGTACCTTGGGTATATCATCGCGCAGCCGATGGATCGTCCAAGTTTCGTGGTTGTAACCATTGCGTTGATGCTTCCGTTGTTGCCCGTGATGTTGAAATGGCATCACTTCATCCTGGTCATGAGTTGGAACATGAGCATGGTGTTGTTCTTCTTTCCGGGATCGCCGAGTTTGTGCATCGTGATGAGCGCTGTGAGTCTCACGCTCTCGATCATCCAGCATATCCTTGTGCGGCAGATGAAATTTGTGAGTGTTCCATCTGTTATACTACCCTTGATTTTTCTTACCTTGGTTGTCATCGTGACCGCCAATCTGACGGGTGGCATTGGTATCAGGGCTTTGGGGGGTGAATCTTACGGTGGCAAGCGATATGTTGTGTTGCTGGGTGCCATTGTGGGTTTCTTTGCATTGACAAGCCACAGGGTTCCACCGGGAAAAGAGTTTTTGTACGTGGCGCTTTATTATTTGGGAACTCTCACGGCATTGATGGGAAGCTTTGCTCCGTGGTTCCCGTCCGGCTTGCACTTCATTTTCACATTGTTCCCGGTTGAAAACCTTCGCGCGCTTATGGAAGGGGATGCGCCTGGCGGCGGACCTTATCTGAGGCTTGGCGGATTAACCTTTGGTACAATGGCCGTTGCTTTTTACATCCTGGCACGCCACGGCATTGCTGGATTGGCGAATCTTTCCGAGCGATGGCGGTTCATGCCTTTTCAGTTCAAGAATGGCCTTTCAGTCAATCAACCTTGGCGGGTGTTGTTTTTTATTGGTGTTTTTGTTGTCAGTCTGATGGGGGGCTATCGTTCCATACCGTTGACAATGGGGCTGCTTCTGATCATCCAGTTTTACTTGGAGGGATTGTTCCGCTCACGGCTTGCGCCGATGTTGATACTTATTGGCGTGATGACTGCCGTTTTGATCATCCCGTTCTCTAACAAACTGCCTTTTTCAGTCCAACGGTCATTAAGTTTTCTTCCACTTAACATTGATCCCATGGTCCGTATGGATGCCGAAACCTCCTCCGAATGGCGGATTAGAATATGGCGTGACGTCATTCCGACCATTCCGCAATACCTCGTGGTTGGAAAAGGTTATTCCATTGATCCGCGGCAACTAGAAATGTCAGATGACCTGGCCAGGTTCAATAACACCGGCTCCGAGGAGGGTGCAGCAATTTCGAGCGACTTTCACAACGGACCTCTATCATTGATCATTCCTCTTGGCATTTTCGGGGTGATTGGTTTCCTATGGTTTTTGGCAGCATCCATCCGGTGTCTGCTATACAATTTCCGTTACGGCGAGCCTCATCTAAAGCAGATCAACATCTTCCTTCTCGCTTCCTTCGTTTCCAAGACGATCTTCTTCTTTGCAATCTTTGGTGCCTTCTATTCTGAACTTTGCGTTTTCACAGGTATAATTGGACTTAGCATTTGCGTCAACGGCGGCATGAGGAAACCGGTGCCCGCTCTTGCAACAAAACGTGCCGTGCTTCCTCCGTTTAGATTTCCAAAGGCTGCCCGGCCCGCCGCTTGATCCGGCTTTGAATTCCAGTGATTGCTTGGGTGCGAGCCTCTTCCTATTCTACCCCGCATCGTCGGTTAATCATTCGGCAATGAATCAGCGCCCAACCATCTCGGTCGTTACACCCAGCTTTCGCAACTCGGAATGGCTCAAGCTTTGTGTTGCATCGGTTTCTGATCAAGGAATTCCGGTTGAACACATCGTTCAGGATGCCTGCTCAGACGACGGCACGCTAGATTGGCTGCCTTTGGACAAGCGCGTGAAAGCATTCGTCGAAAAAGATTTGGGCATGTACGACGCCATCAATCGTGGCTTGCGCCGAGCAAACGGAGAAATCCTGAGCTATCTCAATTGCGACGAACAATACCTCCCCGGCGCACTCGATTCCGTGCGTGATTTCTTCCAGGCGAACCCAGGCGTGGAGGTATTGTTTGGAAACTTCATCGTCACAGACGCCGATGGAGGCTACCTGTTTCACCGGAAGGTCCAGACACCGTTAAGAAATCATCTCTGGGTTTCGCACCTTCCGACATTCTCCTGTGCCATGTTCTTCCGCCGTCACCTCGTTCAGGAACAGGGAATTTGGTTTGATGCCAGCCTGCGCGATGTTGGCGATGGCGACTGGATCCTTCGCCTTCTGCAACGCAAGACGCGGATGGCGGTGCTGGATCGTTTCACGTCCATCTTCACCATGAGCGGACAGAACATGAGTGCCGGTCCAAATGCGCGACGTGAGGCTGCCGCACTGCACTCCTCCGCTCCCACCTGGGTGCGGGCCACCAAGCCGGTATGGATACTTCAGCATCGCCTCCGCCAGTTGGTTTACGGATCCTATTCGTGTTCACCGTTCAATTACGAACTCTTTACGCGGCGTTCTCCGGACAAACGCATTTTGATCCAGGTTTCAAGACCGACTGGCCGCTGGCGATCTTGAATTGTTCCTGTGTGAAGCCTTCGCGCGCTTTACAGTCGGCGCGCAATTTGTAAAGTGTGGCCGCCATTTCATCGCCGGGCAGTGAGTGAAAAGCATCGTTAAAACCAACATCAATGAACTGGGGATACTTGAGGCCGATACCGTGGCTCGATACACGCGCCCGGTTTGTTTCGCAGGCTCGGCGTGGCGGCTCGTTGATCGATCTCGGCTCCTCTGATGGTGAAACTCTCAACCACATTGCCGAACTTCGGCCCGACCTTGCCCTTTTTGCGGCAGACAAATCTGGCCGACCGGAACAATATCCCAAGGGCTGCCGGTTTGAGCGTGTGGATTTTGAACATGACCCGATTCCATGGGCCGACGAGTCCATGGATGCTGTCACTTGCATGCATGTCGTTGAGCATCTCCAAAAGCCGGACAAGTTGTTGGCTGAAATCGCCCGCGTGCTCAAGCCTGGTGGGCGGGCATACTTCGAGACGCCACACCCTAAAACACTTCATCTGCCAAGTTTGCGGGGAGTGTTCACCATGAACTT
>CAYSDO010000338.1:0-5086 GCA_964429665.1 uncultured Bifidobacterium sp. | reverse complement strand
TTCTTCCGGGACGACTTCGCAACAGGACGCGTCGTGCGTACTTCGTCCAACATCAACCGATAAACCTCCACCGTCGCCTGGATGTTTTTCAATGCAGGCCGGCTCAACTGCACCAGCGCATGCTCGACCTTGTTCTCAATCTGTTCATACACCGCCCGCGACACGCAAATCCCGCCCGGCTCCGCAAGCGGTTCGATGCGCGCCGCGATGTTCACCCCGTCGCCGAACACATCGTTCTCCCGGCGCACCACATCCCCCAGATGAATACCGATTCGTATCAACACCCTCCGCTCGGCGGACCGGGAAACATTCCGGTCGCGCATCATTTTCTGAATTTCCACCGCACACTGCACTGCCGCCAATGCGCTCGCAAACTCAACCAGAAACCCGTCACCCGTGGATTTGATCTCTTGCCCCTGATGTTTTGGAAAGACCGAGCGGAGCAATCGCCGGTGTTCTTCCAGAAGTTCAAGCGCGAGCGACTCGTTCCGTTGCGACAGCGCGCTATAGCCCACCATGTCTGTGAACATGATCGCTGCCAGCCTGCGATGTTCTGTTGGTTGATTGGACATGTGCCTAAAGGTTTGCCGCAGAGATTGGGTCAATCAACCATCAGAAACAAGTTGGGACTGACACAAGATAAACAGTCGTGTGCATCTGACAGGTTCCCCCCCCGTTCAGTCCTCAGTGCTTTCCATTCAACCACGCCAGCACCGGTGCGAGAAGTTCGTCGAAATGGTAAACCACCGCTTCATGGCTCGCGTTGGGCACGACGACGATCTCGCTTCCGGGCAAAGCTTTGCCAGCCAATTCCCGCACATCGGCCACGGGCGCGATCCTGTCCCCTGCCCCGGCCACGAAAAGCGCGACAACTGGCGTGCGATCCAACACCGTCGTCGTGTCGAGTTCCGCCGCATCCACCTTCAGCAGTGCCGGCAGCTTCTTCAAACCAGCCTTGACCAGACCGGTTGGCAGCCACCCGGCATATTCGTGACAGATGTTCAACACCACCTCGGACAATTCTCCATAGGGAGCGATTGCCACCACGCTGCCGACCCGCGGATCAACAGCTTTCAACCGCAGGGCCAGCGCAGCGCCGTAGGATTCGCCGATCAAACAGACAGGCCCTGAGACTTGCTGGTTACGCGCCAGATCGTCCAACAGTTGACTCAAGTCATGCGCCTCCACCGTGCCGTAGTAAATCTTTCGCCCGGTGGATTTGCCGTGACCGCGCAGGTCCACCAGCACGCAGCGCCAGCCCTCCTCCGCCAGACGCAACGCCCACGGGACCATCGCGAACTCAGCCAGCCCGTAACCGTGCAGCAGCAACACCGTGCCGCGTGGCGACGCCGTCCAGTCATTCGTCACGCCCGGCAAACGGGTGCGAAACGAAAAGCTGGCATGCTGTTGCCCGTGCTTCGTCCAGTTGGTTGAAGCCACCGCCATTTGAAAATCCATCGGCTCGACGATGCGATACCTCAACCGCGCCTCTGGCGGACCGACCGTCAGAGTGTGTGGCGGAAAATTCGTGAGCACTTTCCGGTCAAACGCCAGTTGCGTTCGCGCCATGCTGCCGAACCAGTCGGGATAGGTATTTGGAGACTGCACCATCCTGCGCGCCACAAACTGGCCGCAGCCCGCCGTGCTCAACATCAGGACGAGCAAGGACAACGTTCCATAACATTTCAATCGCATCAGCAAAAGTGCTTAACCCGTTTACGTCCCGATAGCCAAACAAAATCACAACCACACCACTTTTCCCGATTCTAATCTCAATCGCACCTTCAGCAGCATTGACACAAATGCCGGAGATGAGTAGAAACCGACCCATGCCCAGAACGTTACGCATCGAATCTCCTGATGCACCCTGCCACACGATTGCCAGGCGGGGTTGGACGAACGCGGATGCAGACTATCGCCGTGGCGAGTATTTCCAGGAACTGGTGTCTGTGGTGAACAGTTCCACTTCAGTCTGGCAGAGGGTGGCGGTGACAAACACAGGTGGCAGTTGGTCCACGGGCAGTGTGTTTGTGCCCAAGACACCTGAATCCTACACCTACGATAGCGACGGGAACCTTACGCAGGACGGGCGCTGGGATTACACTTGGGACGGCGAAAACCGGCTTGTGAAGATGGAAAGCCGCACTACAGGTCAACCCACCGGCTCCAAACTGCGCTTGGAATTTGCCTACGATGATAAAGGACGACGTGTCTGGAAGAAGGTGACGAGTCTGGACACCAGCACAGTGCTTTCCGAAAACAAGTTTGTGTATGATGGATGGAATCTTGTTGCCACACTGGATGCTTCCGCAGTGATGGTGCAGGCTTATGTTTGGGGAACGGATTTGAGCGGTTCACTGCAGGGAGCCGGTGGTGTTGGGGGCTTGTTGTGGATTGTGGAATTGTCTGGTGGATCAGCGGTCAACGCTCACTTTGCCGCCTGTGATGGCAATGGAAATGTGTCTGGATTGGTGCGCGCCAGCGACGCAACGGAGACTGCGCGTTATGATTACGGCCCGTTTGGAGAATCCATCCGCCATACGGGTAGCTATGCCAAAGCCAATCCATTCCGGTTCAGCACCAAGTTCACCGACAATGAAACGGGGATGCTCTACTATGGCTACCGCAGTTACAACCCGAGCACCGGAAGATGGTTGAGCCGTGATCCGATTGACGATCCATCATTACGGGCTGCCGAGGTGAAAGAGAAATCATTTCAAACAGTTATGGCGCGAGAATGTAACGACTACAGCGTTGTCAACAATTCAACGATTGGAAGCTACGACTATCTAGGCTTGGAAGCCGGGGAGACAGACGTTTCAGTAACATTCAAACGATGCGAATCCGCGTTAACTGACGCGGAAAAACTTCAACTGCTTTTTGATTTGGGCAAGGCTGCAAATGTTTTCGATCAAATCATTGCTGGAAATAAACCACTGCCGAGTGTGTTGACGATGGATTACGCAAAATGTATCCGAAACAAATTACGCGGGTTTGCGTTTGTATGCCGCTCTTCATGTGACCCTGTTTGCTGGACAGGAGACGCAGGTGCGTTCCCTTACGGTTCAAGTGTAAATTTTTGCGCCAGCAGGTACCGGGATAAAAAAACCGGGAAAATCAATGCTCAAGAGCTTTCCGAAACAGTAATCCATGAATTGACCCACTCGTGTGGTAAAATTGGCCATACCAGTCCCAACGATCCAACGGATTGGGAACTGTTCATTAGTCACGGAGATATACCTCCAAGGAAAAGCAAATGAACAAGGACTGGCAATTGGCTTCTATCCTCAGTGCAGTGGGGCTCGGGACATGCATCTGTTGGAAATTACTCGACTCAAATAGTGGCTTTGCACCCCGAACACAACACGGTCAGATCATTGTCTTTTGTCTGATGTCTTTCTTGTCGGCATTACTTTTCGTTACCTCCTGGTGGCTTTGGTTCACACGACGAAAACCGGCTTATTTGTTGGGGATTGTCGTAGGTAGTTTAGCTCTATACGAAATGTTGCAGCTCATCTCCTAATCGCCATGTCGGCTGAACTTTGAATTTCTTTGCCACGGTTTGGAGCCAGATCGTTGAGTGAATGTTCGGCTAACAAGAAACGTGAATTGTATGATGGTAAAGATATTTTCTAGACCGTTGATGTTCGTATGTGTGATGTTGTTCTCATTGGATGAAGCACAAGCGTTTTACAATCCGAGCACGGGCCGGTGGCTGAACCGCGATCCGATTGAGGAAAGGGGAGGGATTAATTCATTTGAATTCGTGAATAACTCACCCATTGGCAAAATAGACTCTTTAGGACTTATGCCACTTCAAAAGCGGCATTATGATTTTGGCTCTTTCGCGTGGGATGAGATTGAATGTTGGCCTCCAGTTCCCTGCCCGGTTGATGAAAATGGTGACCCTATTTATGGAGAGTCGAAAATAAGTAAGTGGAAAGTCCATGTTTGGATTGTCAGGAGAGAGGCGTGTTGTTGGGTCGTCAAGTCTAACGGCAAAGGCGAAACACGATATTGGTGGTCAATCCGAGGAAGTACAGAAGGGCATGAATTAGAGCACGTACGCCGTCATCGTGAAAAGTGGGAAGAAATGGCAGGCATTATACAAAGTTACTCAGAAACATGCTTTTCATTCAAACAGGCCCAATGTTTCAAGCGTTTAACACCGCGCTTGGCCAAGGTATATCGTGATTGGGCTGACTTGTGGAGTTTGCAATACGATATTGATTCTTATGATAGCGGCGCTGCAAAACGATGGCTCCAAGAAAACTCACCTCGAATTATTGAAGAACTCAGGCAGGTGGGCATTGAATTCGCGAAATGTTCAAGTATGTAATATGAAAAACACGCTACTCACTTATATTCTTGTGGTTGGCTTTTTGGCATGTATTCCTGTCCATGCCAACAGCCAGGAAGCAAAGCCGAATACAAATTCGATGCTTCATGTGATATTCTTTAAGTATGGAAAGGATGGGCGAATTTCACTCGAAGAAATTGAGGGCAAAGCTCGAATATGCTTGCGTGAAAAGTATTCCGACTTCCCTCAAAACGTAGAATTAGGGAGTCTCCATGTTGAGTGCAAAAGAAACAGACAAGTATTCAACTTCGTTTATGGATTGGGTGACATTGGAGGGAAATGTTGGGAGATTACATTGGGATCTGATTTGAAAATTCATCATATTAGAAGCGGGAGAATTCGAGTTCGTTAAAATACTTTGCACGCGACACATCAGTCAGGGCGGCAATCAGGCCATGATTGTTGCGCTGGCGGACGTATCCGGTGGAATACACTTACGATGCCCCAGGCCCGAGGATGAAGACTCTGAAAACATGGCAGAACTTTGCGAACAATTCCGGCGCGGCTCTCACCGCTTGGAATTGCGATGTGTATCGCGGCTGGCTGGCGTCGACGGATTACGCGGACAACTTAAGGGGTGAATCCCGCCGGTATCCCGCACAAAGGGTGTAAGGAATCTAGCGGCGACTGCCGCACAGCCCTCGCGCTGTGTCTTCGCTGCGGAGTGCGAAAATTGAAATTAAGATTATGAGAACGAAACTGATGATGTTGATGTTGGTGCTGCTC
>CAYSDO010000337.1:0-5091 GCA_964429665.1 uncultured Bifidobacterium sp. | reverse complement strand
GGGCCTCGGCCAGTGTTACAACTGGCAGACTGCCTTTTTCAATTCGTTCAACGCGCATTTCACAAGACAGCTTGATCTCGAAAAATGGTGGGCATTGCAGTCTGTGAATTTCACCGGTCGCGACATCGGCCAGCTATGGACGTTCGAGGAAAGCCGTGAAAAAATCAGTCATATATTACGCGCTTCAGTGGCGGTGCGCCGCGCCTTGACAGATTCCCCAGCCTATACCGACGTGACGTTGCAGGCGGTGATCCGGGAGTGGGACGTCGTCCAGCAGACTCCGACCGTACGCCAGAAGATACGCGAACTGGAAATTGCGCGGATACGGGTTGCGCCGGATTTCATGGGCCTGGTGGAGGAATACAGACGGGTGCTCGAAGATTACCTGCGCCTGCGCGAGCGATCTTCCATAAGCCTCACGGACCCCCGCAATCCCCGCACGGCTGAACGCAAACTGGTGAAGGAAACCTGTGCCAAACTCGACAATCTGGATCGCCGGTTTGCGGAAATACACGAGCAAACCCGCCCTGTAAGCAATGATTCCAGCAGAGAACAATCGGTCGGCTTGACAGCAAACGGTTCAAATCTATAGTGCGAAACCAAAATGAGCAGTGATTCCATGACTAGTCCCGGCAGCGAAAAACCGCCTTCCGGTCACAACGCTTCCCTCCTGAAACAATTCCGCTCGCACAGACGCGGCTTCTGGCATGACGTCTCTGAGTCCGATTGGAACGACTGGCGATGGCAGTTGCGCAACCGTATCACCACGCTTGAACAGCTCCAGCGCCTGATGCCGACGCTCACGCCCGAGGAATACGCAGGCACGAAGCTCGCCAATCACAAGCTTGCGCTCGCCATCACGCCCTATTTCTTCAACCTGATTGACCCGGCGGACGAGAATTGCCCGATCCGCTGGCAGGTCATTCCGCGCGTCGAGGAGACCCACATTGCAACCTGGGAGATGAGCGACCCGTGCGGTGAAGATTCGCACTCGCCCGTGCCGGGTTTGGTGCATCGTTATCCGGATCGCGTGTTGTTTCTCGTAACGGATCGTTGTGCGGCTTATTGCCGTTACTGCACACGTTCCCGACTTGTCAGCAACGCCACGGGCTATGACTTTCATCCCGAGTTCGACAAGCAGATCGCCTACATCCGATCGCATCCCGAGATACGTGACGTGTTGTTGAGCGGTGGGGACCCGCTGCTGTTCAACGACGAACGTCTCGAACATCTGCTCGCACAACTCCGCGCCATCCCTCACGTCGAGTTTCTCCGCATCGGTACACGCATTCCGATTTTCCTGCCGCAACGCATCACGCCCGAGCTTTGCGGGATGTTGAAGAAATATCATCCGTTGTTCATCAGCATCCACTCGAACCATCCCCGCGAACTCACCACGGAGGTGCGCGATGCGCTAGGTCGCCTCGCCGACGCGGGTATCCCACTGGGCAACCAGTCGGTGCTGTTGCGCAACGTCAATGACGACGCCGAGGTGATGAAAGCTCAGATTCAGAAGCTCCTCATGTGTCGCGTGAAGCCTTACTACCTCTACCAGACCGATCTGATCTCCGGCTCCGCGCACCTGCGGGCCAGCGTGAGGAAGGGTTTGGAGATCATGGAAAAACTTCGCGGCCATACGACCGGTTACGCCGTACCGACCTACGTGATTGATGCTCCTGGCGGCGGCGGCAAGGTGCCGGTAAGTCCAGAGTACGTTCTGAGCCGCAATGCCGACCGCGTGGTCATCCGCAACTTCGAGGGAAAAATCTTTGAGTATCCGGAATCTGCCGATGGCATGCCGCAGTTCGCCGCGCCGACGGAGATTGAAGAACCGGAATTCTGCTGAAACCAGGATCGTGAGTTACGGCAGATTGGTACGGATGATCGAACCCATGAGCAGATGGCCAGCTACGTTCGGGTGGACGCCATCTCCAGTATCGTAGATGGCTTTAAGCCCGCTGGTCCCGTTGAGCAGCGGCGTCCAAAGGTCAATCAGGTTTGTGCCAGAATAGTTTGTAAGAATCCAATCCTTTAACACGCGCAAGTCCACGTTGTTCCTTGGTGTGGGCAGACAATGTTTGACGAGCACGCCGTTGGATTGCAATTGATCAACAATGTTCGCGTATTGGATCTTCCACTGGGCGGTGGGCACGTTCAGAAATACGTCGTTGCCCCCGATCATCAGAATGGCTGTGCCAGGTTTGTGCGCGAGAATTTCAGGCATGATCATGAGCACGTTGCTCGTGACGTTATAGGAACTGGAATCGTTGCAGACCACCTGGCTGTAATTGCTCTGGATGATGCTCCGGTATTCAGTGGAGTAGGCTGACAGTCCATACCCGTCGGAGACGGAATCGCCAAGGACGATGAAGCGCGCTGCTTTGCGCCGGTTGATGGTGAATGAAATATCGTCCAAAAAAACAGGCCCGCCTTCGCCATAGATGCAGATGCTGGAAATCGTCGGCTGTTCATGCACCTGCGGAATCGAATAGGTGAATGCGCAGGAGGACACCTGCCCGTTCACGCGATTGCTGGCGGTCGCGATCATGTCAAAGCCCGCTCGCGTCAGCGAACAGTCCACCACATCGCCGACCGCAAGCGACATTGGCAGGCCGTTGGTGATGTCACTCTGGAGACCATCGTTTTTCACCTGCTCCAACACGAACTTCCCGAACCAGCCTGCGGCACCGGAGAGGATCGCATTGTAGGCTCGGTTGGTGCCTCCATACATCTGCATGTTTTTCAGGCCGACGCCGATTCCGTAACTGTTGGCGTTGAGATCGCTGAAGCGTTGCTTCCATCGAAGTGTCCACGAATCCGAACTGATGAACCACGGCGCAAAAACCACCTGCCCGCCGCCGCTGATGAACAATTCGTCTCCAATAATGCTCGCCGTTGATCCGTCCACGAGCACCCAGTTGGTGCCGAGCGTGGCCCGGTTGAAATCATCCGACCAGACCACACCGATGTCGGATGTTTCCCACACGGGCGCAGTCCTCAAGGTCGCCACGCGCTCCGGGTTGGAGAAGAACGTCGCTCCGGTGCCGAACACGAGCAGCAACAGCGCGCTACTCCTGACGAGCAATCGCATAGGTGACATTCGTTTCGCTGCCGCCCCGCACAGAGAGCGCGACGATGGTGAGTTTGTTGCTCAAGAGAATATACGGTGAGCTGGTGGCAAGGGTGCCCACGCCTGTCCAGTTTGAGTTGAACTTGAGTGTGCGATTGGTTGCGCCTCCCTGGATGTACCAGACACATTCGCCGTACCAGCCCGCGGCGGGACGATTCGTGGATTGAAGAAAGTTGATATTATTTGTGGCTGTGATCTGAACAGCCTCGTTGAAAAAGTCGGCGACGTAATTTGTGCCGCTGGCCGGCGACGGTGTGACGAGTTGCTTGCGCGTGACGCTGTTGGTGGATTGATAGCCCTGCAACAGCACCCAGTTCGTGACGGCGGACAGATCGAGGTTGGTGAGCCCGGCTCCACTGCCTGCAAAACTGCCTATCACGGTGTTGGCGGCGTTGGTGAGTTGAACCACACCGCTGAAGGTTTGCGAACTGCCGAGTCGCGCGATCGTAGCCGGAATCTGTCCGTCGCTGATCGCGCCGCTCACCGTGGCTGCCGAGACCGCGTACGGCGTTGGGGTGACCTGCTGGCGCGGATGCAGCGTCGTGAATGCATTCGTGCCTGTTCGCAAGGTAATTTCGAGCCACCGGGCTTCGCCGGTGAATCCGCCCGCGCCAAAATCAAGCTGCACCGTAAACACACCATTGCTCACAACCACCGCGTTGTTGGTTTGTGTCAACCCCACCTGGTTGCCGTTACTGGCCGCGTCGTAAAGGTCGAAATGGAAATCGTAGCTGCCCTCCGCCGGAACGCCGGATGCAGCGAGTCGCCCCTGATAACTGAACGCGGACCCGACAGGCGTGGCATGGGACCGCCTGTGAATCAGTGCAAGGCTGATAATCAGGCAAGCAATTGTGGCTGGTTTGAGTCGAATCATCGGATGTGTTGTTCAGTTTATCCGGGTCGGATTTGAATCAACAACCAAGGACAAACGGACGCCGATACAGTTAGTCCCGAGTGGCACAAAGCACAAGAAAGGATTCTTGAATGGAACTACGGAAGATTGCTGACCCGGCATCGCGATGATAACGGATATGATGACGACGCTTCAGCTTCAGCCGGTCGGTAAAAGCCGTTCGAGAACTACGCCTTGAACTCTTTCACAGCCTCAACACAGCGGCCGCAAATCGTCGGGTGCTGTGCGTTCACTCCCACGTCGGTCTCCCAGTGCCAGCAACGCTCGCATTTCTGGCCATCGGCTTTGGAAACGGTGGCGAAAACGGTCTCGCCGCCACCGTTGGCGAGTTCGACCTGCGAGACATTCAGCAGTTCGCGCAATGAATCCAGATTCAGCCGCGCGTCTTCGAGCAACACGCCCTTGCCGTTCACGGTCAACTTGGCCTCAAGCGATTTGCCGATTTGCTTGGCTTGGCGCGCCTTTTCCAGTTCGGGCAAGGCGAGTTCGCGCAGCACGAAAAGGTTCTTCCACGCTTCGACTTCTTGATCGCGACGCGTGATGCCGCCCGTCTTCCATGTCGAGACGTGAACGCACGCCGCCTGCTTTCCAGGAACGAATTCCCAAGCCTCATCCGCGGTGAACGCGATGATCGGCGAGAGCAACTGGCTCAATCCTGTCACCAGCCGATACAACGCGGTCTGCGTGGAGCGGCGGCGCGCGGAGTTGGCCGCGTCGGTGTACATGCGGTCCTTGATGACGTCGTGATAGATCGAGGACAGCTCGACCGCGATGAATTGGCTGAGCTTCTGATAAACGACGTGGAACTCGCACTTGTCGTAGGCGGCGACGACTTCCGCTTCGATCTTGGCGAACTCGCCGAGAATCCAGCGGTCTAGGCCGGTAAGTTGCTCGTCAGCGATGGTGTGCTTCGCGGGATCGAAGTCGTAGAGGTTCGAGAGTTGATAGCGCAGCGCGTTGCGGATGCCGCGATAGGTTTCGCCGACTTTGTTCACGCGCTCTTCGCTTACGACGATGTCGTTGCGGAAATCCTGCGACGCGACCCAGA
>CAYSDO010000336.1:0-5100 GCA_964429665.1 uncultured Bifidobacterium sp. | reverse complement strand
ACCGCTCCACGGTGGTGTACTTTTCGCCACCCTTCCAGCCGGAGTAGGTCATGTATTGCTTGGCGGTTTCCTTTTTGCCGGTGATCTTGACCTTCTCGGCGTTGATGACGACCACAAAGTCGCCAGCGTCAAGGTGTGGGGTGTAAACCGGCTTGTTTTTTCCGCGCAAAATATCGGCAACCTGCACGGCCAAACGGCCCAAAACAGCGCCATCGGCATCTATCACGTGCCACTTGCGTTCGTCCAAATTCACTTTCGGCAAATGCGTTTTCATGTAATTCCCGTCAAAGGGACGCAGACGTTATCAAATGGGCGTGCCGAGTCAATAGTTGTTTCGGGGTAATTTCATGTCAGATGGAGCGCATTTTTGACCCTTGACCACATATACGAGACATAATACGAGACAAAATCCAAGGGTGCTACTCCCGCGAAACCGTTACGAACGGGATGCGAGATTTTCCCAAAGCTTGTCACTGGTCCGCGTTTTCTGAAGAAGATTCTTGTTCAAGTCCGCAAGATCACGGTCCGGCTTGAGGGGAAAGCGGAGATGAAATTGCGTCCCCTTGCCCTTCTCGCTCGTGGCCTCAATGTGGCCGCCGTGATGGTGAGCAATAAAGAAGCAAGCCATGAGGTTGATGCCAAATTCCCCCGGAGCATCCGCGCGAACGACGAACGGATCAAACAAGACGTCCGCCGCGTCCTGCGGCAGACCAGGACCGTTGTCACTTATCAACATCTCCAACTCAGGTTTTGGTCCATCGAGGAGTTTGGCTGAGAAGGTCACGCGGCTGCCGGGTGGCAGATTTGCAATCTCGTCGCGCAGCAGCAACTCAAACAGCCGGCAGAACTTGTTCTTGTCCACCTGGAGCGCGGGCAGGTCGGAAGCAATGGTATTCTCGATCTGGATTCCTTTTTCAGCGAGCGTGGGCTTGAGTGATTCAGTCGTGTGGGCAATGACTTCGTGCAAATTCACCTCGTCGGCAAATCGGAGCGAGGGTTTTTCCGACGCCATCCATAGTTCCTTGAGCAGATTGTTGATCTTGTCAATTTGCAGGTGGACGCTGCGGTGATACTCGCCCCAGAACTCGGGGTGGCGCACGGTATTCGCGTCCTGTTTTTCCTCCTGCATCTTCATTGGTGCAAGATCGAGAAAGGTTTTCACCGCCACGAGCGCGTTGCGGATGTGATGGCTCAGACCGGCAGCGAGCAGGCCAAGACTAACGAGACGGTCGGCAACCATGAGGTTGCGCAGCACGGACATCTTCTCCTGGTATAACTGATCGCGCTCGTGAGTAACGAGGAAGAATTCCATCGCGTGCCGCAGGGTTTCCTCCAACTGCGGCGGATCCCACGGCTTGTTGACATAACGATAGATGGCACCGGTGTTAATGGCCTCGACTGCATCCTGAAAATCCGTGTAGGCAGTCACGAGCATCCGAATGATGCGCGGCTCGATCTGCCGGGCGCGTTCGAGCAGCCAGGTGCCTTTCTCGCCCGGCATCTTCTGATCCGTCATCAGGATGGCTATCTCGGCTTTCTTCTCTTCGATGATTCTTGCACCCTCTGCGGCGTTGATGGCGGTGAAAACACGGAAGTCATCTCCAAACGCGCGCGCAAACGCCTTCAACGATTTCTCTTCGTCGTCCACGTAGAGAATCGCGAACTTGCGGTAATCGTATTGCGTTTCCATAGCGTCAGTTTGACGTCATGCTTTTGTGGTTAATTTGCCGGCAATTCCAGCGTGAACTCACAGTATTTACCCTGCTCGGTGCGCACCGTGATTTTCCCCCGGCTCTCTTCAACAATGCGGTAACAGATGCTGAGGCCGAGGCCCATCCCCTCGCCCACGTTTTTGGTGGTGAAGAATGGATCAAAAATCTTGTCCACGTGCTCGCGGGCTATGCCCGGGCCATTGTCGTGAACGACGATGTAGCTGATGCCTCGTTCCACGCGGCCCTGAATGGTTATCGTCGGTTTCTCACAATTGTTAAATGGTTTTGTGCGCAATGCATCAAGGGAATTCTGGATAAGGTTGACGAACACGTGGATGAGCTTGTTTTTGTTCGCCCGGACGGTCTGATGATCCGCCAGTTTTTGTTCGATAACGACCTTGTCCTTGATTTCGTTGCTGAGAAAACGAAGCGCTGATGTGATGGCCTCGGAAACCTCCACTTGATCGAGATTTTCGGTGCTGGGATGTGTAAACATGCGGAGATCGGAGACGATGTTTTTAACCCGGCCGATGCCATCCTCGATGTCTTTGACAATATCAACGTATTCCTCCTGCTGTTCGGGTGGGAGGTGTTTGCCCTTTTTCTTAAGTGTAAAAAGCCCGGTGGTGGCAAAGTTTAGAGGGTTGTTAATTTCGTGGATGATGCCCGCGCTCATACGACCAAGAGAAGCCATTTTCTCGGATTGCACGAGTTGCGATTCTGCTTCCGTAAGTTTCTGGATCGTGTCAGCGAGCTCCTTGTTCTGGACATCAAGTTTCTTGTTGGAATTTTCCAGGGTTCTTCGGTTCTTGTTCAACTCAAATCGCAAAGCAAACTCCCGGTACCGGGACTTGCTGTGAAAATAACTGCCGGTGACAACAATGATTCCGGTGAGAATGAGGAAGTAGAGATTGTTTACAAATTCTCCGACGACATCGCGGGTGATTGGTCCATGAAAAAAACAGGCCGAAACATAAAAAATGATCACGAGAGCCACGGCGGAAAGGCTCTCAAAAAACGTCCAATGCAACACGAACGCCAGCACCAGCAAGACGAGATTGAGACCCGCGTAATAGAGAGATCCAGCACCATCCTGGTAGTAGATCATGACGGCAATGGCTGAAGCTGGCAAAGCAAACAAAGTTACGCCCAGCATCCTATGATGTTTGCGGCCAAACTTTGTGAGTAGTATGCCAAAGAACAATCCAATCAATCCTGAGCAAAGAAACCGGATTTTTAGGAAGTAATCGAGCAGGTCGGTTTTCCCCGCGTACACCCAACGATCCAGAAAAATTCCGGCAGGCATCAGCAATATGCCAAGCGCGCAAGCCACCTTGAAATTGCTGATTGTTTCCTCGCGATCGTACTCCGCGAATGCGTCACGCACCTCCTTGTTGTCTGTGATGCTGCTGGTCATGGTGTGGGCTTGCGGGTTTCAATAAATACGTTGACCTCCGTTGAGTCTTTCTCAATGTGCGCCCATTGAGGTGAAGACGCTTCGGGCAGCAAAGTTGCACCCTTTTTTGCATCCCGATAAATCAGGTGCCAGTCCAGAATGAACTCCAACATGTGCCTGAACGGCCGGCAATCATCCACGTTGGTGGCCGTAAGGAGTCCCCCGTTGGCGAGCCACCCGTAAAACACCTCCATCAATTGTTTGCAGGTTCGATCCGACAAGTAATCGAACAGTCCCGCGCAATAGATGTAGTCATATTTGAGTTCATCGGGGAGCGAATTTTCCCGTCCACCCTCTTTGAGAATCTGATGGACCGACTTCCGTTTTATTTCCATCTTTGTCTTCCGCGAATGACGTTGCTTGAGACTGTTCAGAATGTCTGAAGTGTATTGGACCGTTTCATCGTTGAAATCCAGCAGCGTGAAATTGGCGAAATCACTGAGCGCATCTTCGGCGAGAAATTCTTGAATTTCACGAGCGGGCCCGCAACCAAGATTCAGGATTCTGACCTGTCTGCCCTCACGCTCGCCGCGTGCACACTCTTCACGCAATCGCCGCTTCAGGTGTACAATTCTGTTGCGGTGCGCCTTGGCCGGCCACTGATCCAGAAACCACGAATTCAAGGTCTTCGCAAAAGGTGAACTTCCCTCAAAGGGGTCGCGAACAATCATGTTCACCATCTCATAGTCACCGGCATAGCCGAGTGGTTTCTGAAATGTTCTGCTCGCAAAAGGTGAACACAGCACCAAGGGATGCAGCAATCGGGCTGTAAAATTCTGATGGACTGGTCGGGAATCCACGTCAATCTTTGCCGACACCTCTTCCAACCTCTCGTGAATTGCGTTGAACGCCGGGATCATGGATTGACTAAGTTCCTCCACAACCTGACGTTCCGTTTGGACAGAGTTTTTCGGCTTTGCGGCGGCCACTTCAAGGGCAACGTGGTCGGACCATATTCTGAGATCGGTCAGGAAAGTTTGCATGTCCGCCACAGTGACCTTGAATTCTGGCAGGACGCGGTAAACTTTCTGCCACTCCCTGAGGAAAACACTGAATCGGTTTGTAGACTTACCGTTGGATTGACTGGAAAGCGACTCGAAGGAAAAGCTCTGCTCATCCAGTCGCGCCTCACATACCAGTGAAGTTCCGACATTCACCAGGCTGGTGACAACGCCTCGGCCTGTATAAACCTCGAGATTGTTGATGATGATTTTTATTTCGGGAAGCACCTCGGATGTTCGGAGCGTTGAACTGATGTCGAACAGTTCAAACACGATCTTGCAGTGAGCCAGACGCAATGGAATTCCCTGGAATTTTGCGTCATCACTATTCCGACCGATAACGGAACTTCCAAGAATTGTTGTCGAATTCGTTGTTGCCATTGTCAATTGCCCCGCTGCACACCCGAGTTGATGATCGGGCGCTATTGTGATTAACCAGATCGCCCTCCTAACCCTGTCACCCTAAAACCGTATCGTGGAGGCGATGATCAGCGCCCAAGCATCGCGGTGGGTTGCAGAACCCTCTGGGTGAATCACTCGTTGCACACTCGTTTGAACCGTCCACCACGCAGTCATCTGGGCTTTGTAGGTTACCTCGACCACCGCCTCGTAATCCGCAATCGCCGGAAACGATCCAGGTGCCGCGCCGTTGACCAACCGTTGCCCATCGGCAATATCGTCGCTCATTTTCAGATATGACGCTGCAACCGCCAGCGAATCCCAATCACGCGTAGGAATCAATCCTTTATACACAAGCCCGCCATCTACTCCGAAAGTTGTAAGATTACGATCTCCGGGCGCACCTGTAAGTCTAAAGAATCCGACGAGCCCCTGCTTGGCAGGATCATCCTTGCCCTTCTCCCGATAAAGCGTTTGATCAATCAGTCCGTAGAAACCGTACGTTCCGGAATGATACGTCACCGGACCAAGA
>CAYSDO010000335.1:2820-5110 GCA_964429665.1 uncultured Bifidobacterium sp. | reverse complement strand
GATGCGCTGGCAGCCCAGAGAAATGTCCGGATTGTTCCGACGACGGCGAGGCAAACATAAATCCAAACGACCGGGGCGCGCACAGCAGAAATGACAGCAAACCCAGCGCAGACAATTCCGAGACCTGCATTCAACGTCACCAGGATATGTTTGCGGTTGCGATTATCCGCGATGTGTCCGGCGGGAAGCGTGAACAGGAACATCGGTATCACCTGAGTCAATCCGACGAGGCCCAGTGCAAGTGCCGAGTGTGTGCGTTCGTAAAGTTCCCAACCCAATGTCATGGCAAGCATCTGCTGGCCTAAAGCGGCAATAAACCGGCCAAAAAGATAACAAGAGAAGTCACGGTTGCGCAGCACGGCGTAGGCGTCACCTTTCGGCACAGGCAAATCTTTGGAGGCTGGCTGGCTCATTTGTGTCGCCGCAGATTAAACCGAATCAGACAAACGTCGAGCCTGGGCAATGGGTGGCGTTACACCGCACCTGCTGTGTCTGAAGTCTGCTCAAATCTCAGTTGTGCTTTCTGCGGGGATACGGAAACATCAATGCACATGGTAGAAAGCCAATCACAGAATTCCGCCACGAAAAAGCGATTCATCTGGCCATGGATTGTAGCGGCGATGGTGCTGCTTGGAATCACACTGGCTGTGGTATGGGTGCGCCGCGAAGCACAACGAATTCAAAACCAGCGGCAATATCAGATTCCACGCTGATCATTTTACGCCAGGCTGGAGCAGGGCGAAGTTCCGTCGGGAGAAAAAATCACGCGCCCGGACTAATCGACAAATTCGCCAACATGCCGGGGTCCTGTCAGTGCTTCTCTTCATCTTCATCGCGACGATCACGGGGTCGGTTGTGAATCTGACGCATTGCTCGGCGTAGTTGGTCAATCTCTCTTTCATCGGCCAGTTTTTGCCGTTCCGCCAGTTCAACCAGCTCCAGAACTTCCTCCATCTTGTCCTGCGCTTGCTTCAGAGCCGCGGCAATCTGCATCACGTCATCAATCGCCTGGTGAATCGCCGCCACAGGCGCAGGTTGAAACGGCGGGGGCAGCGGCTCACGACGCGGAGGTTCGCGGCGCGGTAATTCACGACGCGCCGGTTCACGATGCATTGGCTCACGGCGAGGTTCGAATTTCCTCGGCCCGGGGGACTGTGTTGGTGCAGGCTCGGCGGCCTCCGAAGTTTCCTGAGGCGGAACGGCTGTGTCAGCGACAGTCTCCGCGCCCGCGTCCGCCTTGGCTTCGACGGTGGTTTCCTGGCTCGTATCAGGCGCATCATCCTCGGACTTGTCAACGGCATCTGCTACACCCATGGGCGCAACCCCGGGCGGGCGACGACGTCCACGACCCCCGCGGCGACCACGACGACGCCCGCGCGGGCGTTCGCCCCCTTTGTCTCCGGGTGCTGGGGCTGGATTCGGCTTTGATTCTTCGTTTTCCGGCATGTCTTTGGTGAGCTTGCGGAGAACAACCGCTGATGAAAAGCCAATTCGCAAGGCAGGTGTGTCAAAAATGACTCGGTTTGCGCTGGAGGAATTTGCCATGGCCGCGTTCGCCGACAAATTTCCCATCGCGCACGGCGACCTGTCCGCGCACGGTGACGATGCTGGGACGGCCTTCGAGTTTCCAACCCTCGAAGGCGCTGTAATCCAGATTCATGCTCTGCGTCTTCACGGAGATTTTGCCGCGATAGTCCGGGTCATAGACCACAAGGTCGGCGTCCGCGCCAGGTTGGATCGTGCCTTTGCGCGGGAAGAGATCGAAGGTCTTCGCGACCTGCGTGCTGGCGACGTTCACGAACGTGTGCAGGTCAATCTTCCCCGCTTTCACGCCGTAGGTGTAGAGCAGGTTGATGCGTTCTTCAAGCGACGGGATGCCGTTGGGAATCTTGGTGAAATCATTTTTGCCCATCTCCTTCTGCTTGCGAAAATCAAATGGCGCGTGATCCGTAGCGACGGTTTGCACGAAGCCGTCGCGCAGGCCTTTCCAGAGCACTTCCTGATTCGCCTTGTTGCGCAGCGGCGGCGACATGACGTATTTCGCGCCCTCGAACTTGGGTTTCTCTGCGTAGTTTTTATCGAGCGTGAGATATTGAATGAGCGTCTCGACCGCGACGCGCACACCGCGCTGGCGGGCGGCGATGGCCTGATCCAGCGCCTCTTTGCAACTGAGATGGACAATGTAAGTGGCCGCCCCGGTGAGTTCCGCGAACGTCATCAAGTGATGCACGCCCTCGGCTTCGACCTGCACGGGGCGACTCGGTTCGTGAAAGCCGGGACCAGTTTTGCC
>CAYSDO010000335.1:0-2810 GCA_964429665.1 uncultured Bifidobacterium sp. | reverse complement strand
GAAGTACTTTGCACCGCTCGCTGACCAGCGTTTCATTCTCGCAATGCGCGGTGACAATGACGCCAAGTTCCTTCGCCAGCTTGAGCGTTCGATACAACTCCGTGTCGTCCACGCCGAACGCGCCTTTGTAGGCGAGGAACACTTTGAAGGAGCTGATGCCGCGCTTCACGATTTCGCGGAGTTGCTTCTCGGACTGGTCGTCGAACTTTGTCACGCCCATGTGGAAAGAGAAATCGCACGCGGACTTGCCGACAGCCTGTTTCATCCAAAGCTCAAAACTCTTCAGCGCGTCGTCCTTGCGCGCAGGACAGCACATCTCGATAAGGGTGGTCGTACCGCCGATCAATGCGGCCTTGCTGCCGGTAATGTAATCATCCTTCGCCATCGTCCCCATGAACGGCAGGTAAATGTGAACATGCGGATCAATGAAACCGGGGAAGACAAATTTCCCCTTCGCGTCAATCACCTCCGCGTCACGCGGTGGTTGGATGTCCGGACAAATGGCGCTGATGGTTTCGCCAATGCAGAGAATGTCGGCCACGTAGCGCTCGCCGGCTGTCACGATTTCGCCATTCTTGATGAGGAGAGGCATGCACCTTTGCTATCGCAGGCGTCATGAAATGGCAATGGAAAATCGGCGCATCATTTCATGCCGTTCACACAAGCGTTCAACCAAACGTGGCAGACATTCTCACCTGGCTGCGATGTCCGCATATTCCTCCACCAATTCCTTTGCTCCTGACTCGTATGCCTTGCGCTTAAGACTCTCCACCAGCTTCTGGTCTGCAACTCCCCGTCGCGGCGAGCGGCTGATTCGGCTGTCTTCAAACGGATTCGGACTCAGGACCGACCAATCACCCGTCCGCACATCAACCAACGCCAGCTTGAGCCGGATGCGCATGTGCTCGCTTTCGTCGGGCACCAACCAGTTCATCACGGGCACCCACGAAACAGTCTTGGTGGCAAGCTCCGCGTTTCGGGATTCGAGAATTCCCCAATAGCACAGAATCGTTTCGCACCCGCCGCGCGCAGCAGCCAGGCGCAGAGACTTGGAAAAATCCCCAGCATCGTACCGCTCAAACTGTCCATCATCTGTTCGGCGCGAAGCCGGTGGAACTCCGGTAAACGGGACAACGCGAAAGTGTTTGCTCAATTCGTTTACCATTGGGCCGTCCGGGAAAATGTCGCCGGATTGAACCAGCAGGATGGACGCACCGGGTTTGATTCGCACAGACTTTGCGCTTGCCAGAGTGCGTTGAATATCCGCCTCTGTTGCCGTGTCGTTGCGAGTGATGCCGAGCACGTCGAACTCGCTCAGTTCGCCTCGATACTGAAATCCGGAATCAGAACCGTTCGGGTGTGGAGCGAACCCCGCCGGCGAGTCGCCTTCGTGGTAGGCCGAATTGGAAATGGAGCGTGTAGTGGAGCAACCAGCCAGGAGCGCCAGCGCTGAGATGAGTGCTAACAATGATTGTGTGTTCATATCTGCCGTTCTGTTTGTTGTCTGTCTGTTGTGACATCATCAATTTTCAATTTGTCGTAGTGGGACGTTCGCCCGGTTACTTTTCAGGCACGGTGGTGCGGTACTTCACACCTTCCGGCACCGGAACAGCAACCGGCACTGTCGTTCCCTCCGCGCCTTCGGTCCGCCGCGAAGAATCCACCGCCACAAACGCGGTGTAAGCCGACATCAATCCGTAATCGAGGGCTACGCGTTTGATCTTATCCTCCAGAGCGGCGTCCGGTGTTCGTATGGATTCATCCGCAAGGTCGGCGATTTTCATGCGCGCCCAAACTTGCGGGAGACCGTTTTGCGAATTGCGCGCACCAGGGCGACTGACGGGCACGGTGAATTCCACCAGTTTGCTTCCAACATTGCCACGCACACGTATTGCCGATGTTTCCTCGCCTTGAAATCGACCCGCGAGGATCACGGGGCGACCAACGAAAAGGTCTGGTGTGCTGCGTGGAAATACTCCGTGCGGGGCAATACATCCCCAATCAACATGGATATCTGTCAGCGCTGGATGACTGGTGCGATTGAAAAAATCTTCCATCACTGTTGCGCCGTCGTCGTTCGGGCCGAGGTAGGCCACCGTCCCGCGTCCGGCTTTCGCCATCTGATCAAGTAAAAACCGGTTTACTGATGAGCCGACGCCGAAGCTGAAGATGCGCGAGCCGCCGAGGCGTCTGTGAATCTCGCGCAGGATTTCAGCTTCGTTTCCAATGTAACCGTCGGTGAGAAAGCAAACGAACCGCAGCCGCTCCGGGTCGTGCGGAAAATCCAGTGCGGCCTTGATGCCTTCGATCATCATCGTGCCGCCTTCGCTGTTGAGTGAACGCAGATAGCGCAGGCCGCGCTCGACGTTCTGGTGCGTGGCGGCCAATGGTCGCGAACCAAGCTGTGACACGTGTTCGGAAAAATTGATGATCTGAAACGAATCAGCCTGCGACATGAGCTTTAATCCGCGCTCCACCGCAGCCTTGGCCTGTGCGAGGGGAACGCCGTTCATGCTGCCAGAGCAATCGAGCACAAACACAAGTTCGAGCGGCTGCCGCGCCAACTTCGTCAACTCTGCGGGTGGAAACAACATCAGCGAAAAATATCCCCCGCGCTCGTTGCGATGTGTCAGCAGGTTGGATTTGATTTCTTCACCCGCCACACGATAACGCAGAACGAAATCGCGATTGGGAATATTGTCATGCGGTTTGAGCGCAACGTTCAGCCGACCATCGGGAGTGGTGTTCGCGGCAACTTCATGCGTGCGGCAATGAAAAAACGGCATCGCATTTGCACATTCGCGTCTCAT
>CAYSDO010000334.1:0-5117 GCA_964429665.1 uncultured Bifidobacterium sp. | reverse complement strand
CACCGTCACGACTCCATCGTGTTCACGCTGGCCGTGACCGGGGCTGAAGCTGGCGACAATCTTATCCGTGCCCGGGATGGGTTTGGCGTCAATCATTGTGATACCGGGATGGAGGTTGCCGAACCAAGTCATCTGGGCGGTACCATCAGGATTGGCTGCCCACAGGTGATGGAAGTGAACCTGGCTGCGATCCACATACTCCCAGCGTGTGTAGAGAATGCGACCGTCGGCCAAAGGCCACGGCGTGTTGTCGTGTTCGTTGTTGCTGGAGAGAGCGCGAACGTTTGACCCGTCGGCATCGCAACGATGCAGCACCGCCACCTGAGTAAGCCAGCAGTTCACCCAGCGTTTGCAACGGCTGCTTACGAAGACAATCCCGCCGTCCGGCAAGTAGGCCGGCTCAAAGTCGTCGTATGGGCCGGAGGTGAGTTGCTTGAGCGCGGTGCCGTCTGCGTTGATTTCGTAGAGATGATACTGCTCGGTTCCACCTGGACGGTAGCTGAAAAGAATCCTCTTTCCGTCATAACTAACTTGCGGATCGCGCACGCCGCCCTTCTGGTTTGCAAGCAATGTTGTCAATTCGCGCGTCTGAAGATCGAGACGATAAAGCTTCGCGCCTTCGGCATAGGCTTTGCGGTTCGGATCATTGGAATAGTAGCCAAAGTTCGCGTACCAATGTCCATCAGTGGGATTTACGCCGCGCGCGGCAAACACAATCGACTCGACACCACGCATGGGACCATCGCGAAATCCGTTGAGAAGTTCGTTTGCCGACACAGCCTGATGCCATGCCAGTGGAATCAAGAACATTACCACAGGCCAGTATCGAAAGTTCGTGGACATAGCGCTCTCCAAATCATTTGGATGACGGATTTAACCAGACCGATGCTGAGAGCTCGTCACGCAAAGCCACCAATCTTTGCTCCTGGTCTTGGCTGAATGAGCCTTGTCGCTGGCCATAGGTATCGAGCCATGTGACAAAGCGGTCGAAACCGTTTTGGTCAAGTTTTACTCCTGCATGGCCGTCTGGAGCACACAACAATGCAAGCAATGCGCTGTTCTGAGCGGGATTCTTGCCTTCGATGGAAATGCCCTCGCGGTACGACAGTAGAACCTGATCAAGCAGGCTCGGTTTCCCAAAACGGGTAAGCGCATCATAGGAGTGTTCAGCCGTGAGGTCATATTTTGCGGTGAGCGCGTCCTCGCTCTTCGGGTTGTGACAACGAACACATTGCGCATCCAACACCGGTTGGACAAGTCGATCAAAGCGCAGAGGCCAGGAACCTTCCGGGCCAGGGGTGATTCTCGATGGTTCGCGAAGAGAGGCGAGCGTCCCTTGGGAAGGATGAGGTGCGTTGTTGCGAGAATCATGGCAGCCGGTGCAACTCAACGTTTGCCCTGGCTGGACATGCGTCGCGCTGCGCATGGTTTGAACAGCGCGGCCCTGGGAATCAAGCGCCTGGAAAAACAAGGTCACACCGGACGGCACACGAAAATACGCCGAGCCATCTGCTTCCACGGGCACAGTGCCGAGTACTGCCTTGCCAGGGTCGTCTCGCGTCAACCCCAGCGGCGGTTGGTTCATCCATGGCTGCGTTTTCGCGGGAAGTGCGACGATGCGGAGTGCCCTTATCTCACCGCGTTTCACAGTCTTCAATCCACGCGTCACGTCCGCCACAAGGAATCGCCCTTCCTGAGGTCCGTCCCATTTCACATTGCTCGCCAGCACTGGAGGCCGGGTTTGCGCTTTGAGCGGGATGGGATACATCGACGAAATCTCGGGGTCACGATAAAGCAATTCCCGTCCAGTATCGGCATTGAACAGGTAGATACCCATGCCATTCTTCGGGCGTTGCCGGCCCTCTCGCATTTCGTCCTCCACGCCCCATGCGACGAGATGCGTGCGCTCGGACAACGGCCACGGGTTTGCATAAAACGCTCGCGGCCAGCCTTCGATTTCCGGAAACGCCGTCTCCGGTGTCAGACGCGTAATGGGGGCTTCACCTTCGGTACCAACCGACGGGTCGAGCAGGACCAGACTCCCCATCGTCTGCGAATGATGCCCGGAAGCGGTAAACACGATTTTGTCCGAACCGGGAACCGCCCGCGGCTCAAAGGTGCAATGCGGCGACTTGGTGTAATTGCCGTAGATGAGCCGCGCGTTGACGCCGTCGGGATTGATCGCCCAGAGGCTCATGTAAGGCATGTTGTCGCGGTCCACATAATCCCAGCGTGAATAAATAATCGTACCGTCATGTGCCACACTGGGCTCCCACTCGAACATCTCGAATGGCGAAATGGGCGTAAGGTCGCTGCCGTCGGCATTCATGGTGTGCAGCGTGTAGACTGCCACGGGCCGGCTCGCATCACCGCCGCAGCGCACGTAACAGTCCGGTAAATCATTTTTGGCTACGGAGGCCAGCGCGCTTTGTTTCCCAACCTGAATGGCCTGCCCGCGCCGGGTCGAAAGGAAAACCAATCGTCCATCCGGCAGATAGCGCGCGTCGAAATCATCGTACTTGCCGTGCGTGACCTGGCGCACGCCGGAGCCGTCGAGATTCATTTCGAAGACATGGTAAAAGGCATCCTCCGGAACCTTCTCCTTGTTTAACTTGTCTTTCTCCTTTGCCATCTCTGGATAATACTTGCACCAAGCAAACACTACTTTGTCTCCATCGTACGATAATGAGGGGCGCAGAAAGCTTCCCTGCTCCTTGAAGGAGGTGTCAGTAAGGCACTCCGTAACAGGTTCACCGCTTTTTAACCCGCGCAATATGTAGATGCCACCACCGGGCCGAGACCACCAACCATAGTACTGATCTGACATATGACTGTAGCTGCCTGGCACGCGTTTGGTAAACAGAACCGCATCAAAATCCAGCAACGGGTTAGCCAACGCCATTTGGCGAAGCGTGCTTCGCAGTCTGAAATAAAGTGCACGGCGGCTCTCGGAATTGGCTTGGCCCGTGACTTTGCCTGCATCCGTTGCGTCTTGGGAAAGCGCCTGCTCGAAGCCCAAAGTGTTCACCCCGGCGCTCCGCAATTCAGACACGAGCTTTTGGCCGCGTTCCATCAACCATTGAACGGACAGTTCCTCAACCCCACTACCGACCCGCTTGGCTTTGAATGCGGACCACTGACTCAGACTGCTTTGGTCGGCGGGTTTATGCAGTGCTAGATTTCCGGCCTGTTGACCGATGACTTCTACTTCGTCAAGATGCAAAAATCCTTCACCAGGAATCTGAATACGGACAAAACGCGCTGTCGAATTGGTCAACCTTACAACAAGTGGCGAACGATCCGGCATCCGGTAGCCGTAAAAGACCTGGCCATTGTGACGATAGACTTCGCGCCACTCATTGCCATCGCTCGACAACAGCACCCTGAAATTCGCCGCCCGCGCTGCCAGATCGTCGCTATCCGCACGGTTCCAAACACGAACTTGTGAAATTGGATGAACCTGACCGAGGTCAACCTGCCACCAAGGATTAGCCTCCAGACCGGTGTGGAATCCCCATTTGCCGTTCGTTACTCCGTCACACCCGCCCGCCGCGTCGTCTCTGGTAGAGAGATTGGCAGCATGCTGGGCTTCGGCGTGGAGTTGCGCCTCAAGCAACCAGTCCTTTTCAAGGATCTGCGGCCAGTCCGATAGGGACTCTGGTGATGCTGATGAATACATCGCACCGCAAACCAGCAACACGAGTATTTGATGAAGACGGGGTTTCATGGTTTAGATCTCCCAGGTTGATAAAACATTCTTTCGGACAGGGGCCATTGCATCCACTTCGATTTCAAAAAGCAGTTCGTCGCGACAAACCACAGCCTGTGTGATGATCAATGGCCAGTTTTCCAGACCAAGCTTGTTACACCATCGATGAAATAGCGGTGCATCGGCGGAGTTTCTCAAGTAGGCGGTCGCACGTGTAACGTCCGGGTAATCCATCTCACGTGAAACAAGAATCGCGCGGACAACCTGCATGGTGAGATCAATCTGACCATCCACATCGCCCGCACAAACACTGTCACCCTTGGGTGCGATGCTCGCTGTGCCGGAGATGAACATTCGCCGCCAGCCAGGCGTTATAATTTCCACGGCGCGACTGAAGCAACTGCCATAAGCCGGTGCCGGACACTGCATCGGTGAACCCACTTCACCCAGAAAGAGAGCGCCGTTTGTTGGTTCGACAGCCCAGGCACCAGCCACAAGCGCCGCTCCAGCTGGATTCCTTGTCCCTACCCCGGTGCTGGCTGGTACGGTGTGATCAAACAGGTGATGACGTTCAAAACATTCCCTGCGCACGTGGTTCAACGGACCATACCACGATAGGATGTCGTCGAGAAAAAGCCAGGTGCGCGCAACGTTCGGCAAATTCATGCCGGTGCGGTTCAAGACGGATACAAGGTTTTCAAAAACCTGCATCGCCTGCTCCTCACGCGGGATGGTAGTATTGTCCGTGGGTTGAATATCTCCGAGTACGCAGTGTCGGGCATGACCGTCCTGGAATACTCTTCCAACTACACGATCGTTAATCGAAAGCGAATCAACTCGAACACCGGCCACCGCCAGCACATGCATCCCAGACATGGATTCGCCGTTGCAAGATGCACCCTCTACAAATGTTACAGGCCAGGGCTCGACACCAAACAATCGCCGCATAGAGATTCCAAAATCCGGATGGCTGGCAAGCGCCCCAAATACCTCATGCCTGACGACGCTCGCGTTGTGCATCCTCAACACAACCGCCAAACGCTCCAGCATCCCCGCCGCCGATTCACCCGGTAGTGGGAGGATCGTAAGATGCAGCTCCAGCACGCCGCTCCGCTGGATGCTGCACTCGTGCAACTCCGGCCTGTATTGCCTCCGAATCACCGGGGCTTGGCTCATCGAATCAGTTGCGCTCTCGATCATATCTACAGCAAAACCACTGATCTTGTTTTCATTGCGACAATATGAACTCGGTCAGGTCATCAATTTGTTTTGGAGTCAGGTGCGAAGTGACCCCGTGCTCGTCATCATGCTGGAACTTCGTAAGAACTTCACGGATCGTAACGGCCCGCCCATCATGCAAGTACGGAGCAGTACGCCAGACCTCAATTAGCGATGGCGTGTCGAATCG
>CAYSDO010000333.1:0-5121 GCA_964429665.1 uncultured Bifidobacterium sp. | reverse complement strand
CGCACGCGGGAGGATAGTGGATCGAGGATGGAGGATGGAAGATTGTTTTGAAAGGGATGTTGGGGTCGTCGTTCGGCGGGCTGGACCTGGTAGCCCCAGCGCTCCCAGGGCGTGACAGATTTGGTCACGCTCTTGCTGGCGTTTTAAACCACAAATTCCAATTCCTGCCGGTGCGGAATCAGCCCGCGCTCAAACGCCTGGCCGAGAAATCTCCGGATGCTCTCACGCCCGCGATCGCCATAGTCGAGCGTCCAGTGATTCACGTACATTCCCACAAACTTGTCCGCAAGATCGCGGCCCATGTCCCGCGCGTATTGCAGCGCGTGCTGCACTGCTTCGGGGCGGTGATCGAGGCTGAACTGGATGCTGGCGGTGAGAACATCTGAAATCTGTTTGCGAGTTTTCGGCTCGTGGCGTTTGTGGATGACATTGCCGCCGAGCGGGAGCGGGAGGCCGTTGTTCTCACGTCCCCACCACACACCGAGGTCTTCGCATACCGCCAATCCTTCGTTCTGATAGGTGAGTTGACCTTCGTGAATGATCAACCCGACATCAGCACGGCCTTCGCGCACAGTTTTAAATATTTCGTCAAATGGTACGACCACGAAATTGAAATCTTTCGCAGGTTTTCCGAGCCAAAGTTGCAATGCCAGGAACGCACTGGTCATCTTTCCAGGTACTGCGATTTTCTTTTGAGCCACTTCTTCGCGTGAGAACTTCTGCTTCGCCACCAGCATTGGGCCGTAGCCGTCGCCCATGCTCGCGCCGCTTGGGAGCAACGCGTATTTGTCCGAGACATAGGCATACGCGTGAATGCTGACGGCGGAGATGTCGAGTTCGCCGCGCGTGGCGCGTTCATTCAAAGTTTGGATGTCCTGAAGGATGTGCTGGAACTTGAAGCCGTGCGAAGGGATCAACTCCTTCGCGAGTCCATAAAACATGAAGGCATCGTCCGGGTCGGGTGAATGTCCAAGTGTCAAGGTCCGCATTTGCATCGCGGGATGTTATCGAAAGAGGGTTGAGGAAATGAACAACAAAGTCGCGAAGGTACAAAGTAAAACCGGAGAGAATGAGTGGTTGTTTCGCTCCTTTCGCACCTTTGCGTCTTTGCTGTTCAATTCTTGGAAAGGTTTTTTGGCGGATATTGTTTTGCGATGAAACGGACGAGCCGGTTCTCCTCGCGCTTCATCTTGCGGCGGGCTGCGGGCTTGAGATCGTCGTGGCCGAGCAGGTGGAGAATTCCGTGAATCACATATTGAACCAGCTCGGATTGCCAGGAAGTCTCAAACTCCTTCGCTTGTTTCACCGCGTCATCGAGACAGCAGAAAATCTCGCCGGAAAGAATTGTTCCTGGTTCAGAATTCCTGGTTCCGGGTTCTGAATTGTCGAAAGTTATCACGTCTGTCGAGCCTTCGTGCTGGAGGAACTGCCAGTTGATGCGGGACATTTCCTTTGCGCCGACGAGATGGAAACAAAGGTCGCAGCGCGTGATGCCAAGTTCGGCCAGCGTAATTGCGACGATTTGTTTCAGCAGGCGGGTGTTGACGCGGCGGACGCGCTGCCTGTTTCTGACCGTGATTGAGATCTGACCGGTCGCGTTCATTCGGGCTTGGTCTTCCCGCGATGTTCCTCGTAGGCGGTGATGATGCGTTGCACGAGTTGATGCCGCACCACGTCGCGCTTCGCAAACTCTATGACTGCTATGCCTTCGACGTGATTCAAGACGCGATGAGCTTCGAGCAATCCAGAATGTTTGTGCGGTGGCAGGTCAATCTGCGTTTCATCGCCGGTGATGACCGCCTTCGAGCCGTGTCCGAGGCGCGTGAGGAACATCAGCATCTGTTCGGTGGTGGAATTCTGCGCCTCGTCGAGAATGATGAACGCGCCGTTCAACGTGCGGCCGCGCATGTAGGCCAGCGGCGCGATTTCGATGGTGTTGCGTTCGGTGTGTTTCTGGATTTCCTCAACTGGCAGCATGTCGTGCAATGCGTCGTGCAGCGGACGCAGGTAGGGCATGATTTTCTCATAGAGATCGCCGGGCAAAAACCCAAGCGCTTCGCCGGCTTCAACGGCGGGGCGCGTCAGGATGATGCGGGAGACTTTTCCTTCACGTAAAGCGGAGAGCGCCATTGCCACGGCGAGGTATGTCTTGCCTGTCCCAGCGGGGCCGATGCCAAACGTAATGTCGTGTTTGCGGATGGCTTCAACATACTTCTTCTGGCCGACGGTTTTGGCGACGACGCCAGGTTTGCGTTCGTGTGTGATGACGCGGTCGTTGACCATGTCCTTAAGCGTGGCTGCGCCTTCGTGCTTCACGACATTCAAGGCATGGGTGAATTCACGATTGCGAATGTGTGAGCCGGACTTCAGCAAACTTTCCAGCGACGCGAACAATTGTCTGGCGCGCTCGAGTGCATCGCTTTCGCCTTCGAGTTTGATCCAGCCGTCGCGGCAGGTCGCTTTGACGGCAAGCTGTTCTTCGAGGGACGCAAGATTGCGGGGATCGCTGTTGTACAGTTGCTGGGCGACGCGGGCGTTTTCGTAATGGAGGGTTTCGGTGGGCATGAGAAGGGTGTCAGGTGCGGGATGTCATGCGTCAGGATTGTGCCGTGAGTGCCGCACGAAGTTGATTGCCAAGTTCGATGAGAGCTTGTGGGACAACGCTGGTGTTTGCGATGACCGCCATGAAGTTCGTGTCACCGAACCAGCGCGGGACGATGTGAATGTGGAGATGCTCCTCGATTCCTGCACCGGAAACGCGACCAAAGTTGATGCCAACGTTGAAACCCTCGGGTTTCATCTGCTGCGTGAGAACATTCATGCAGCGACGGGCGAGCCGCCAGAGATCCGCGACCTCGTCATCGGTGAGGCCGTTCAAGTCTGCGGCCTGCTTGTACGGGACGACCATGATGTGCCCGCCGTTGTAAGGGTAGCGATTGAGCACGGCGTAGCAGGTGCGGTCGCGCGCGATGACGAGATTCTCCACGTCGCTGCTGGACTGGGCTATGTGGGTGAACAAGCTGCCATCAAACTTCTTCTTTGGCGCTAGAATGTATTCGATGCGCCAGGGTGCGTGGAGTGAATCCATGCGCACAGGTTAAAAAGGCGCAGTGCGAAAGTCAAAGCAGGTGCGTGTGGCAACCGCAGGTTGTTTCTGCGAATCCGGGATGACTACCGGGCGGCAAACGCCGGTGCGGGCGCAACTGTGGCTGGACGTGGCTGCGATTCCATCCGGGCGCGTATGACGTAAACCAACGCTTTGACGGCGAGTTCGACGAAGAGGAACGGCTTTGCGATGAAGTCGTTTCCACCACTCATGGTCGAGTTGGCGCGAACCTCAAAGCCTGTCAGGCTGGTCACGAAGATCACGGGTGTCTTCCAGTGGCGAGAAAGAGCGCGGATTTTTGTACAAAGTTCGAAGCCCGTCATGCCAGGCATATCCACGTCGAGGAAGATCAGGTCGAACGGGTTTTCTATTACCAGTTTGAGCGCAACGGTTGGGTCCTCGGCGCTGATGGATTTCAGTTTCGCCTTGTCGAGCGCGTAAGTAATGGCGCGTCGTGAAAGCAATTCATCGTCCACCACAAGTACTCTGGCCTCGGTAATTACATCCGCGCCCGGAAACGTTGCGCGATCAAACAACCATCCCAGAAAATCAACCGCGCTGGCGACGGTTCGCATTGTGGAGGGATTGAAGTTCGCCGGCTTTTCACAAAGTTCCTTGAGCAAGGCTTCGAGTGCGTCCGTCAACTGGGCGATGCACGCCAGTCCAGCCACGCCGGCATTTCCAGTCAACGTGCGTGTGCGACGATAAAGTTCCTGGGCTTGTAAGACACGGCTCGCTTCATTGTCGGCTTTGGTCAGGTTCTTGATCAAGGTGCGGAACGTCGTCAACGTTTCCGGCAGAGTCACGATGAAAGACTTGCGTAAATCGTCGAGGAATTCCCTGTCCGAAATTTGTGTGGCGGGTTGCGCAGCTGCGGTATGTTGGGTTACCGGTGAAGGCGTGGGCTTGGTGTTAAAATTGGCATTGGGCGATTTCGACTCTGAGGCAGACTGAGCCGAGGTGGGCAGGTTGCTGGCCAGTACTGTGCGGATGGCTTCGATGACCTGTTTGGGTGTGCAGCTTGATTTGGAGAGGCATTTGGTCGCCCCGGCTTTCCATGCCTCCTGTACCATGTTTGTCAGGTAGGTATTTGAGAAAACGATGATTGGAGTCTTCGAGAACTTCGGATCCGAGCGCATCTTGCGGATGAAATCAACGCCAGTGGATTTGGGCAGTACAAGGTCTGTGATCAAAACGTCCGGCTCAAAGCTGTTGAGCAGTTCAAGGCCGGTTTCACCGTCCAAGGCGAGTTCTACGCTATATCCTTCCACGCGCAGTTTGTTGCGATAGATGTTCGCGACAATCTGGTCGTCTTCTATGATCAAAATTTTCTTCATTCTGCGTCAAGTTTTGGGTGCAAGGGCATTGCCAGCGGACTGGAATGGTGCGAGCGCGGCTTTGATGGCTTCGAATTCCGACTTCACTTGCTCGCAAAGTTCGTTGGCGTTTTCAAGTTTGCCTTCGTCGCCTTGGCGTTCGAGTTCGCGCAGAGGTGGGACGATTCGCCTCATGCCGCACGTGGCGCTCGCCCCGGCGCAACTGTGAGCCACGCGTCGCACGTCGGTGGCGCGATTGTCGCGGATGGCTACAGCCAGCTCTTCCACCTGACCGGTGGTTTGCTTGATGTAAAGTTCCACGAGTTCGCGAAGATTCTGAGGATCGCCTTCTGAGAATTCGTTCAGGCGATCGAGATCTATCGGTGGCACCTCGCTGGCAGATGCGGGTGTAATGGCGATTTTCCCGGTGATTTCCGGATTCAATGGATTGTCTGTATCATTTTTCACTTTAATGGTTGGCCCCCATCGTTCGATGACTGCACGGACTTCCTCTGGGCGCACAGGTTTGGCCAGGTACTCGTTCATCCCGGACTGAAGGCATTTTTCCTTGTCTCCCGTCATCGCGCTTGCGGTCATAGCTACGATGATGATAGGCGATTTGAAATTCACATGAGCGGACGGGTCCTGTTTTCGCGCACGAATCTGTCGTGTCGCCTCCAGTCCGTCCATCTCGGGCAT
>CAYSDO010000332.1:0-5166 GCA_964429665.1 uncultured Bifidobacterium sp. | reverse complement strand
GTCTCCTTGGTCAATCCGGCAAGTGCAGAAATGCTGATGCCGAGCAGGCAGATGGCGATGCCGCAGAGAGTCACCTGGCCGGGAGACGTTTTCGCAATTTCGAGCACACTTGCTTCAACAGCCTTAAGCTCCGGCATGAAGATTTTCAGGGTAGCTGGCAGCAGAGATCCCAATGCAGCGCAGAATCCCAGCGCCACTCCCACGCCGAGCGACAAGCCGAGGTAACGCACTGCGAGACCAAACGTCAGCCCTCCAATGCCCCACAGCACGCCGAAGAAGTAGGACCAGGCTAGCGTGTCCGTGGATTGTTGCCGCAACACGCCGAACAGATCGTTCGTCATGAATGATGCGAACACCCACGGGCAAATGATCCATGAAACCAACCCACCGACGAGCCAGTAGGTTTCCCAGGACCATTTTTTCACGCCTTTGTAAGGCACATAGAAGCTGCCGGCTGCGAGACCGCCGAGCCAGTGAAGTACAACACCAAGAAATGGATTGGCCATTGCGATGGAAGTTTGGGGAATGGCGGTTTGAAATCAAGGCAAAGCCCTGATTCAGGCGATCAAAAACTGGAGAGAGTGAAACGGGTTGAAGAGTGGGGTGACCGACGGGACTCGAACCCGCAACATCCAGAATCACAATCTGGGGCTCTACCATTGAGCTACGGCCACCACCCTGCATGAAGGCTAATTTTCCACACAGGTTGCGTCAAGCCTGAGGAAATCGGGGACGGCTCGAGAATTCCACCTTCAAGGTGGAAAACCGAACGAAAGTTTCACCGCTGAGTATTCGGGATGAACCGAGCCGTCACGGGCGCGAATGATGAGCGGTGGTTCGTTCCAGGTCTGTGAGCGCATCGTTTCAGGCAAATCAATCGAACGCATCGTGACAAACAAACCCAGCAGCGGACGTTCACCTTCCCGTAAAATTACCGGGCGACGACGCACAATCGCAAGACCGGCTGCCAATGCGCCATCGCGAACACGCCGTTCCTGTTCGTCAGGCGAGACTGGGAAGACGAACGCAAACACGCCTCCAGGTTCAAGATGGTTTGCCGCCACAGAGCAATAGTCTGCAACCGTGCCTCGCAATTCGAATCGACATGCCTGGCGTTGGGGGTGCTCGCTTTCAACGCCGTCTCCCTGAGCAAAGTATGGCGGGCTGCCGAGCACGAGATCGAATCGTTCGTCCGCACCAAGCGCAGATGCATCACGAAAATCACCTTCCCGAATTTCGTAACGATCGGTGAGTCCGTTCCACTGAGCTGATTTTCGAGCGAGTCTTACGCTTTCACTTTGTGCTTCAACGGTGATGAACCTTGCGCCAGGCAATCGCCAGGCGGTCATCATTCCCACCGTGCCGATGCCGCTCCCAAGGTCAAGAACCTTGCCCGCGCGCGGACACCAACTCGTGCCATACCACGCGGTCAAAACGTCATCAGTGGAGAACCGATGGCCCTGTGCGAGTTGGAAGATACGGAAGTAACCGCTGATCGCATCAAGAGTTTCGCCCGGCCCGATGGCTGGCAGGCCATTGACTGCGCCCGGCGGGACAGGGCCGGGTTTTGTCCAGCCTTTGAATGAAACTTCCATCGTATTTTTGATCACTCTGTTCGTTCCTCAATTGGCTTGTTAATCATGATCTTTTTCTCCGGCAGGAATGGATTAGGAGCAGAATGACCATCAGGAACTGTGTGGAAGAATGCACGTGGCGGACGGTTGGTTTCATGGCTTGTCTCCATTCTTGCTGTTGGTGAGCGCTACAAAAACATCCTCCAACGACGGCGCAATGGGTCGGATGTCTGCATTTGGAATGTTGTGCTTTGCCAATTCCGCAAGGATGAATGCATCCTGCATGCCTTCGTCCACCAGCAGGTGCATGGATTGGCCGAAGACTGTTGCCGTGCGCACGCCGGGCAGCCGCCGCACCACTTGCAAACCGGTCGTCACATGATCGCACGTCACGTCAATGCGCTTGGTGCCAGGCGGGTTCACCAGCGGCAACTGCTTCAGATCATCCGGCTCGCCGCACACCACGAGCTTGGACATGTGAATGTAGCCAACGTGCGAGCACCGCTCCGCCTCATCCATGTAATGCGTGGTGACGAACAGCGTCATGCCCTGGCTCGAAAACTCAAACAACAAATCCCATAACTCGCGCCGCGCCACCGGATCAATGCCCGCCGTCGGTTCGTCGAGGAACAACACGCTCGGTTTGTGAACGAGCGAACACGCCATCGCCAGTCGTTGCCGCCAACCGCCGGAGAGCAGCCCCGCACGGCGATTCAGATACGGTTCGAGATGCGTGAGCGCGATGAGTTCGTCGTAACGCTGCTTGAGCACCGCACCCTTCAAACCATAGAGCCGCTCGTAGAAATTCAGGTTCTCGTGCGCCGTCAACTCGTCGTAAAGCGAAAACTTCTGCGACATATATCCGATGAGCGGCTTGATCTCCTCCGTCTGCTGCGCCACGTCGAACCCCGCGAGGCTTGCGCGTCCGTCGCTCGGTTCAAGCAACCCGCACAACATGCGGATGACCGTGGATTTGCCCGACCCGTTCGGCCCGAGAAAACCGTAGATCGAACCCTTGGCGACGGAAAACGAAACATGATCCACCGCCGTGAAATGCCCGAAGCGTTTGGTCAACGCTTCGCAGGAGATCATGGTTTCGGCGGGCATGAAAATGGTATTAAAGGTTAATCAACCTTTATGCGGGACAGGATTTCCTTTTTCAGCGTGTCGGCCTTTTCTCGCTGAGGTGGAGAAAGCTCATTCCAATACTTGTTCTTCGGGGCTGCCAATTGCTCACCGTAACGAGTTCCTTTGGTGCGTGGTGATTCAGCAGCAATTGCCAACCATGCGCAACCTAAGCTTGTGTCTTTGGAAACGCCTTCTCCATGAATTAGCTTAAGCCCGTAATTTAGTTGTGCGGCAGGCTCGCCAGATTCCGCGGCGATTTTTAGGAGCCGCGCACACTCAGCTAAATCCGTCTTTACTCCTCGCCCCTCTTCGTAAAGAAAGGCGAGATTAATCGTAGCTTTGATATTTCCAGCTTCTGATGCCTTTCTCCAAAGTTGCGCTGCTTTCTGCGCATCCTTCGCGACTCCTAAACCTTCGTCATAAAGCACGCCAAGCCCCCACTGTCCATCAGTGCTTCCGCTAGCTGCGGCGCGGCTCCACCACGTAAAAGCGAGTTCATAGTTTACAGGCACACCCCAACCCGCATTGTATATCTGACCAAGCAAAGCTTGCGGTTCTGACTCGCCGCGTTCTGCGGCAGGCATGAGAAGCTGTATGGCGTTGGAATAGCTACCGCTACGAATTAACACCATCGCCTGACCTACAATGTTGGTTTCCATATCCAAAGAGGAAGATTTATTGGTTACAACTAATTCGGCGACGCAATGTTGTAGGCCGAGATGACCAATTAGCCATATCGCCATGACGGCAGAAGCAATTCGATTCACGATCACGTAGATTTTAGTTTTTGATACCCGGAAAACTCACATCTGCCGCCATGCCGGCGCGGAGCTGGCTTTCGGTGTTGTCCCGCTTCACTTTCACGCCAAAGACCTGTTTCACGCGTTCGCCTATGGTTTGCACGTTGCGCGGGGTGAACTCGGCGCTGCGTTGGATTTGCTCTACCACGCCGGCAAAATCTTTTCCGCTAAATGAATCCACGCGCACCTTCACGGCATCACCGAGTTTGATGTGGCCCAGCCAAGTCTCAGGCGCGAACACACGCACCCAGACGTGATTCGTGAGCAGCAGCGTGGCGATGAATTGATTAGGCGCGAGCACATCGCCTGGCTTCACGCTCAGGACTTCCAGCACGCAATTCGTCGGCGCGACAATCTTCATCTCGGCCAGATGCGCGTCGAGTTCGGCGAGTTGGGCGCGGATTTGGGCGAGGCGTTCGGGTCGCGTGCCCGCCAACAGCAAGTCATAGCGCGCTTTGGCGGCAGCGACATTCTGTTGCACGGCCTGGGCGCTGGTGACGGCGCGGTCGTGTTCGATAGCGGAGATGGTTTTCTCAGCGAACAACTCGGCGGCGCGTTGACGCTCGGAGTTGGCGAGAATTTGTTGCGCTGACAGGCCCTCCCAATCGGCTTTGGCGGCGGCGATCTCCTCCTTGCGCGGGCCAGCTTCAGCCTCGGCCAGTTGCGCGGCGATCTGGTCGCGACGGGGACGCAGTTCCGGGGCGACGAGTTCAGCGATGGATTGTCCGGCAACCAAACCATCACCTTCCTGCGCGAAGACTTTTTCCACGCGCCCGCCGTAGCGCGATGCGACGCGCGTCTCGTCGGTTTCGATTGTGCCGGAGATGGAATTGGTTTTTTGTGTTCGACTGCAGCTGCTGGTGGCTGCAACAAGCACTGCCATGCAAAAATACTGGAGGGCATTGATTCTCACGCGGTCGGAGCGTAACAACGGGAATGGGGCGGGGCAAGTGGTGCGAATGACTCATGGGAATCAACTTGCATGAAGAGACCAAAACGCCAAGAGTTGAACGAGGGCTGACGGATTGTGAATCCCGGAAACCTATTCTGATTGGAATTCAATTTTATGAAAAATCAAAATGTAATTTCACTTATCGTTGCTGTTTCATTGCCTCTTTGGATCACCGGCTGTGAAGAAAAGAAAGCCGATCTCGGCACTCAGCTCAAAGAGGAAGCCGGCAAGACGGGCGAAGCCATAAAGGATGCCGCCGGCTCATTGAAGGCGTCGGGTGAAAAAGTCGCCAAAGAAGTTGCTGAAAAAGCCAAAGAAATCACCGCTGCAGGCAGCAGCAAGGTGCAGGAGTTGATTGACTCGGCCAAGAGTCTCGCGGGTGAAGGCAAGTTCCAGGATGCCCTGGCAAAACTCAAAGCTTTGGGCGGTGAAAACCTTTCGGGGGAACAAAAGAACTTCGCCGAAGGTCTAAAGGTGCAGATTGATAAAGCACTCGCGGGCGGCAAAAAGGTCGCTACCAACGTCATTGATTCTGCCAGCGGTTTGTTGAAGAAGTGAATCTGACTCGTTTAAGATCGGGCAGCCATCCGGATGGCTCCGTTTTGTCCGCTTTCGGAACAGAATTTTCCGAATCATGGACGGGTCCAAGGTTGGAGGTAGTAATCCCAGTGTGGGCAGAACGAGTTAAGTCGGCAGAACAAGCAATACACGT
>CAYSDO010000331.1:0-5210 GCA_964429665.1 uncultured Bifidobacterium sp. | reverse complement strand
TACGCCGTTAAGGTTGGCGGTGCCGGCGGTACCAACCATGTCTGGTCGAGGAACGACACCGGGACATTTGTGCCAACCCCGGCGGTGTGGCGCGGCAACGTGTTTCTGCTGCGGGATCGCGGCGAAGTGGAATGTCTCGATCCGGCAACCGGAAAGACGATCTGGAGTGATGGCTTTCCTAAAACGAGTGCGAACTTCTATGGCTCGCCTCTCATAGCGGATGGAAATCTCTATGCCGTGCGTGAGGATGGTGTTGTGTTCGTTGCAGGCGTGGACGGGAAGTTTGAGTTGCTTGCAGAGAACAGAATGGGCGAAAGGATTGTTGCATCCCCAGTGGGTGTGGGAGGACGTCTGTTCCTCCGTGGAGAGAACAATCTTTACTGTATCGCGAGCGAGTAGCTGCCTCCCGGACTTTTGACTTCAACAGCTCGTTGGACTCAGGCCACCGGCTTCAACCGGTCGCGCAGCAACAGCGTGAACAGGAATCCAGTTACCGCGCCGGAGAGATGGGCGGTCATGCTGATCTGAGGTATCATTGCGTCGAAAAAAGTCTGGGTTAGAATGATTGCTCCCACCACAAAGAGCCTTCGTCGCGCAAACGCCGAGTTTTCCTGCCACCAGCCACGCAGCATCAACGCGCCTGTCGCGCCGACGATTCCCAAGACGCTCCCCGAAGCCCCCACAGTGATGTGGTCCGCGTGGGCGATTGTGGCATGTGTCAGCACAGCAGCCATTGACCCGATGCCGGCGACGAAATAGATCAACAGGAAGCGGCGGAAGCCAAACGCGTATTCCACCAGCGGCCCGATTGACGCAAGCCCCAGCATGTTCATGAGCAAATGCAGTGGGCCGAAGTGCAGGAACATCGCCGCCACCAGCCGCCACCACTGGCCTGCCAGAACATCGGGCGGATACATTGCCCCTAGCCAATGCAAGGTGCCGTCATTTGTGCTGCCGCCGAGACGGAGTTCCACCACAAACATCAGCAAGTTTAGAACGATGATCGTCTGGATTGCCCGCGCATGTTCGGAAAGGACACCGCGCTGCGCGCCGAACCGCTCCACGTGGTCGAGCGCGGATTCCGCCTCGTTCAGCACGGTGCTGGCGGCTTCGGAAATCATCACCGGCGGGATGTCCGTTTGCGCAAGGCGGCGTTTGATCACGCGTTGCTGAACGGTTTCAGTTTCAGGCAAAAGCTTTTCAAACTCCGCGCGGGCACCGGTTGAGCGGCCTGCCGCAAGATCCGCAGTCGCCAGCCAAAATCTTTGCGTGGGCTTGGGAAGAACTGAAAGACCACCAGCAAGCAGACGCTCGACCGCCTGTCGTCGCCCGGAAAAAGCAAACAGTGAGAGGAAGCAGAGATCACGCTGAAGCGCAGGTGTGATGTTGATGATGATGTTCCGATACAAATCAAACGACGCGATCAAGCCGGGGATGTTTCCCGTCTCGCCTTGCGCGCGAAGCATCGTTGGTAGAATTACAGGATGCTCTCGCAGCCTGTCCATGTTTGCGGGGAACCATTTCAGCAGTTCGTCCCAGCGATCCTCGATGCGATAGAGATTTATGACCGCCGCGAGGCCGACTGCTGAGGATTCGTTGCGGTAACGGTTTAGGATTTCGATGGCTGCTGCGGTCTGGTTTTGTTGCACGAGATGCAGTGCGCGACAAATGTCCGCCTGTTTCCACCAACTGCGCGCCAGATGCAGCCACGCAATAGTCCGCGCCAGTCGCCCGGCAGCAAGATAGCGCTGTTGGAAGAAGCAGATGAGGTAGCGATGAGCAATCACCGCAGGCGCGATCGCAAACAACAACCATCCTCCGCTCGCGGCATAGATCAGCCAGGCATGATTCGTCCACCTGCCAGTCACGCAGGTCAGCAGGATCAGCGTGTAAAGAATGATCCAGCTCCGAACTCCGGACTGCCTGCGTCTGAGAATCGCAAACAGCGTCGTCCCACACGAAAGACAAACCATCCAGAACAGGATTTCGCTGTAGTCCATCTTTGGCGGGCTCAGGCGGGTTGAGGCGGATTTTGGGCGAGCAACTTCTCCAGCCGTTCAAGGAATTGAAATTCCTTTTCCAGCACCGATACGCGGGTGTTATCCTGTCGGCGCTGGTCACGTCCGCCACCGTGCAAATCATGCACACGCTCGTTGAAGAACGGTTTGGATCCGGCGTCATTGATCTCCTGCCGGACAATTTGTTTCCAGTTCGGAATGTGGCCGAGCAGGTCGCGGACATCTGTCGGCAAATAAGTTTCCACCAGTTTCAGCAGCGCGGCCAAATCGTCCGGATGTTGAGTGAACGATTCGATGGCGGATTTGAGAATCTCACGCCGCTTCTCATTCTCCCAGACTGCGCGGCGAGCGACAGCCTTGAGCAACGCCCGATCAACTCCTTCCCGACATTGTTCGATCTGCTCAAACACATGTCCGGGAATCGTAGCATCAAGCCTCAGCCGGTGGACAACCCGCTCGATGGAAACTTCGCGAAGTGGCAGGATGTGAACTGCGTCGTCCTCGGTGACGAGATGGGCGCGTGTCGGGCGTGCAGCGAGTTGCTGAACGAGTCCGGGCCAGTTGGCTGCCGGAACAGATTCGCGCCCGAGCAACTCTGCGAACACGGATTGCTCCTGGAGAGTCGGTGTGAACAGCGGCGAGAGAATCAGATCAATCTCGTAATCCTCCAGGGCCGGCAGTTCGTTTACAAGAAACGAGCCGAGCTTTTCGCGCTCGACCCCATGCGTATCCGCGATGTGCTTCGCGACCTGCGAGGAAACAATGCGCGGTCGTTCGAGTTCGGCGGACAGGGTCTGGAGCAACTTCGACATCGTGTGAGTATTGAGCGGTGGATGGGCGCGGCCAAGCTTGGAATTCGCGCGGCCTTGCAAACCGGAGCGTCGGCAAGATGCCAGCGCTCCCAGACGTTGCGTCTGGGCAGCCACATGTTCGCCGCGTTGTATCTGCTCAACGCGGTGCGTGCGTCCCACGAAGATTGGAACTACCTCGCGATCTTCATCCTCTCCATCGTTGCTATCGTTTTGGACGAGATTCTGCCTGGCAACTAATTTGCGGATTCAAGGAATAGTGATGAATTCCCAGGGTTAGGCGGCGATATTGGATAGTGTCTGGTCATGCAGTCGTGTCGTGTCTGAAAAACCCATCAGTCTCGCTTTAGCGAGCATCCGCCGTCCAAACTCTGCTCTGTCCGTAAGCGCAGCCCAGACAGCAAGGTAGTAAAATCGCTCTGCTTCGCGCGATGCCTCGTGTGGATTCTGGTGCGCATACCTGCGGTCTCTAACCTGAAGGAGTATGCGCCGACCAAACTGGTAGAGGCCGACTACGACACTTCCTGCAATCGCGGCTACTGCAAATGCACCCAGAAGGCGAGGCCAACCGGTCACATGGTAATGGCGCAAGGCAAGAGAACTCGGAACAACCGCAATCAGAAAGGAAAAGAAGAAAACAAAACGAAGCACTGCTCCGGTGAATGCCGGTATTGGCGATGCAGAAAAATCAGCGGAAAGGCAAGTGTCGCAAACACGCTTGTCTTTGGTGAAGTGCGCTGCATCGGGCGAACACGTGCCGGTAAGTCCGCTCGTAATCATGGCCGAACATAAAGCGCATGGATGTGTAGTTGGCATGTGTGTAGCCGCCGAACGAACCAAATTCAGCGACCCGGCCTGCAGGGGCGTTCGATTGCAACATGCACGCGATGGGAGGCCACTGAAGCGCATTGATACTCCACAATTCCAGAGCGAGGTCAACCGCCAAAATCCTCAAAGTTAATCTAGGCGTTGCGCGCCACGATTCAGGTACAGGGATCAATTTCGCGGAACATTTCGGGTCGTCAAGGGGTGATGTCATCTTCTGTCGGCACACGATTCAACTTCGCGGCAAGGCCCTGCACTAGGATTCTATCTGTCGTATCGCCAGGAGCACGCATCGCGGTCGCGGCCTACGGTGGCCCAATCTTGATCGTGATTTTGAGATTTGGCTAGTAATCCCGCCAGAGGTGTCAATGTGCTGGCAAGCTTTAGGGCTCCCGGGCAGGTTTCGATCGCTTTCAACACAGTTACCCGCGCGGAAATCAAGCTCGCAAGGCAAAGTTGCCTGGTGTTGGCAACACTGGCACACATGCTGCAAAGGACGCCAAGCGGTTGTAAGGAGCACAAATTTGAAGCCCTGTCCCGCAAGGCGCGCGATGGGAGACTATCATCGCTGTGGTTTCACCCGTAAGCATCGGATTATACAAGGTTGAATTATGAATGATTCCAGTTCAAAGAACTCGCAAGGTTCCACCCATTCCGCAGCCCCGCAGGCTCTGGGGTTCTCACCGTGGCAACGGTTGAAGAGCAAAAACATTTCGTACCTGACGTTGCCGCTGCTCGCCATGGCGACCGTGGTGGAATTTGTCATATTGGCGACCGGGTGGAAGTACCAACAGATGGTCTGCCTGCCCCAAGGCATGGGCGTCACATTTTTTGGCATCGGTCCGATCGGCGCGACCATCCTGGCCGTGGAGTTACTCAAGCTCCCTCTGGCCATCTGGACGGCCTCCCGAACCGGCTGGCAAAAAGGTTTCATGTTGGTGTTGGGGTTGCCTCTGATTTGTGTGCTGACCTTCCAACTGGTCAAGGACATGGCGGTGTATGAGATGGGCACTGCCATGACTCCCGCCAACCAGTTGCTCGAAAAGGCGGCAGCCGAGGAAATCAAGATTGCGCACCTCCAGGGCCAGTTGACGGGTATTGATGGGAAGAAACAGGAACGCGAACGCAAGCTTGCTGAGTTTGCCGCGAAGAAAGCGAAGGCCAAGGCTGAACTGGAGGAAGAACTCAAGCGTACGGACGCGGCTCGCACCGACGCCATTTCCCTGACAGATTATCAGTCCAAGGAGTTGTCCGGAGTGGAAGCAAAGCAGGGCGCCATCACGAGGCAGTTTGACATTGATGCGGCCCAGATTTCGAGAGCCATTGCCGATCTGCGCGCCAGTCGCGAAACCGAGTTGTCCCGCGCCAGCAAATGGAACGCCGAGGAGGCCCGCATCGAGAACGCGTATAAGACAAAACTCGCCGACTACACGAACAAGAGAAAGGCGTACGAAAAGGACAAGGCGGATTACGACAACGCCAACGTTCTCAAACGTCAGTTGATGCGTGAGCCGGTTGATCCTGGCGTGGCTCCGGAGCGCGAGGCCAACACGAATCT
>CAYSDO010000330.1:0-5214 GCA_964429665.1 uncultured Bifidobacterium sp. | reverse complement strand
GCTTGCAAAGGAGTCTGATCCGTGGCCGCACCACTGCCATTCCCGGAAAGTGAACGACGACTGCTGGAGAACCTGCTGAAGCGCAAAATCCGCTTCATGGTGGTGGGACTTTCTGCTGCCACTCTTCAGGGAGCGCCCGTCGTGACGCAGGACGTTGATCTCTGGTTCGAAAACCTCGGCGAGCCCAAAATGTCTCAGGCCTTGCAGGAAGTCGGCGCAGCTTATGTCCCGCCCAGTAACCTGAATCCGCCGATGCTTGCCGGCACGGGCGCGGAACTGTTCGACATCGTTTTACGCATGGACGGCTTGGGCGAGTTTGCCGACGAACTCGAGAATTGTGTGGACATCCAGCTGGGCCGGCAAAAACTCAAAGTGCTTTCGCTCGAACGAATCCTTGCCAGCAAGATGGCGGCAAACCGCGCCAAGGACAAACTGACGATTCCCGTTTTGCGCGACGCATTGGCCGCGACACAATTGTTGAAACGCCGTTCCAAAAAAAATGAATTAGGCCATCGGCAGCAAACTCGGCATTGATGCGACGAAGAAATTGCCGGGCGAAGGTTTCAAACGCCCCTGGCCGCCGCTCATCAAGATGGATGCGGCGGTGAAGGCGAAGGTGGAGAAACTTTTCAACCCGTGACTAACTATGAAACTGGTGCTCAAAAAAGACTGGGACATTCCGCTCCATCCGCCACTGGAATCCGCGAGGCCCAAAGGATTTTTTGTTGGCCGCGAAAGCGAAGTCAGGTTGCTTACGAACGAACTCACACGCAAAGATTCCGGATCAATTCTTGTCACCGGTTACCGTGGGGTTGGCAAAACAAGCTTGGTTTACAGGGCGGTCGCAGATGTTCGTGCTGCCGATGATAATGTGATAGTTGTCTTGATCAGCGCTTCCCAATTGCAGGCAGAAGGTGAATCAACAGCAAAGCCGAATTAACGGCCGATGAATTCTGGCGTGACCCCAAGAAGTATTTGCGGACACAAGAAATATGGCATTGGAATGCTCTTGGCCAGATTGAGGAACACCTCAATCTGCGAGAGAAATTCAAAACCACACGCCCTCTTCCAGTAATTGAACGCACTTCTCTCGAACAGCAGACCAAGCAGATTGAAAGCGGTTTTCACGACATGTTTATGACGGGAGTTCGGAGCGCTGTCGCTCAGATGCTCCCAAGACTTGACCCGCTACAGAATCTCCAGAGCCAGTGGTTTTCTCACAACGGTAAGTTGTTCGACGGGGAAGTCGTCGCCGTCAGGCGAGCGATTGAGAATCGGAATCCACTTTGCGTTTTTTCGCCCTTCGCGTTGAAGCAGGTCGCAATTGTTTCTGGTGATCCAGACACGATTAGAAGGTTGAGCGGATCACTCAAAGATTTCTATGAAACACATTGGGTGGTTGGCATCGGGGATTTCGAAGGTGCAGGCCGAAGTGGGAGTGGCGTTCATTTCATTAACACGAACAATCCCGAGGCCTTTCAGAGCTCCGTTCAGAAGTTTCTCAAAGCATCAAAGGCATTTTTCGCAGTTCGGAGCACATGATGTTAGCCATCGCTCCTATCAGCCGCGGCGGGCGGCCTCGATTTTGGCGATGTCGATTTTTCCCATGTCCATCATCGCAGCGAAGACACGTTTGGCTTCAGCCGCCAGCGCGTCCATCAACACGCGCGGGGTGATTTGCCAGGAGCTGCCCCAGCGGTCTTTGCACCAGCCGCACGCGCTTTCCTCGCCGCCGTTGCCTGACCCATGAGTCACTACTATTTCGCCGCGGATTCTTCTTTGGCCTTCGGCTTTGCCGGCATTTCTGCGACGGGTGTATCGCCCATGAGTTCGGCGATTTTGGGTTCGATCGCTGCGGCCCAGACGCGGTGACCCTCCTCGTTCGGGTGCTCGAAGTCCGGCATCAGCGACGCCGGGATGCTCCCGTCAGGTCGCAGGAAAAGATAATTCACGTCCATGTAAAACACGTGCTTCCCGTCCGCCAGCTTCGACGCGATCTCATTGGCCTTCGCGAGCACCGTTCTTTCTGGCGTGGGCTTTTCTCCCCGCGGAAAAATTGCCAGCACAAGGATTCTCGTTTCTGGCAGCTTTTGACGCAGCAGCTGAACAATCGCTGTCACCCCCGCGCCGATTTCCTCGCCCGTGTTGAACGGACCGTTGTTCTGCCCGATCATCACGATCGCCAGCTTCGGGGATATGCCATCAATGTTTCCGTGCTGCAGCCGCCACAACACCTGCTCCGTCCGGTCGCCCGTCATTCCCGCGATCAGTCCGTTGCGCTTCGCGTAATAATGGTCCCACACCGGCTCTCCGTCCCACATCCAGCTTCTGACTATGGAGTCCCCGATGTAAATGAGATCCACATGCCCTTGCTTCGCACGGGCGTTGATCGCTTCCTGCCGCTGCTTCCACGTATCGCCGCCCCCCGGCACTGGAACAATCGCGGTGTTAGTTCTTGTCCCTGAGCTTGTCGCTGTCGTTGCGTCAGCCGCCGGCGCCGCGATTGCCCAACAAGACAAAATCCAAATTGCCAAAACCCACCCCACGCTGCTGATGTTCAGGCGGCTCGCTTCCCGGTCAAAGCGTCCAGCCCATGCCCAATTCACCTTGCGGATGGGAAACTGCCTTTGCGTCAAGTTCATTCACGGGAATTCTGCTCCAGCGCATGCATAGGGCAAGCATGGTTTTCGGATCTCTTGGTTGCGTTCCAGTTTGACCAGCCAAGGGTTGGTCCGATGTCTATTCGTTTACCAAATCGCCAACCAGCATGAGTGCACCGGCGTACCAGGCGCGGTCGTTGAAACGATCCGGTCGGTCGATCTTCTCGTTGCGTTGGCTGAGGATTTTCGCCTTGTCCGGCTGGTCAGGATGAATTTCCAGTCTCACCGTGTGAACAGTGTTGCTGAGGTTCGAGGCGACGCCGAGAGAGGCCAGCCGATGATATGTGCAGAATGCATCAAAGCGCGGCCGGACGGATGGCGGTTGATCGTCGAGCGTAACGATGACCTGTCCACAGTCCGGGCCAACCAGATCATAAATGCTGGCAGAGGTGCCGCGAAATTTGAACTCAATGGTTTCGGCGGGCTGATTGGCCTTCCACAGTTCCGGCAGGCGCTGGCCGAAAGTTTTCGCCAGCTGGTTGGTCGCGGGGTCAAGCTTGCTCCAACCTGCACTGAGCCTGGTTTGGCTGAGTGGAATCAATTTGGCGTGCTCCCAATTGTCAGCCGTAAAAGGCTCACCCAGTTTGTGAGGCGCGGGCTTCCCAGCGGACTTGATCTGCGCCATGCCGCGCACGACGGATTCGAGATAAACCTGGTGGCCGGTGTCAGGGAACGGATGCACGCCATCGTCGGAGAATAGAATCTTGTCGCCGAGTGCAGCTTTCTCTTCATCGGTAACGGGCTTCTTGTCTTTGAAGACGAGCTTGCCGGCCTTTTCCAATCGCGCGACAGCCAGGCCCATGTTGATGGACGGAATTCCGTAATGTTCGGCCAGTTGCTCCATCGCCGCGCAGGAGCGGGGGAGCTTGTCTTCCTTGAGAGTGTCGAGCATCTGGCCTTCGAGGGTGTAAACGAAACAAATGTCCGCGGCCGGGTTGTCGCGCAAGGTTTGGCGGATGATGCCTTCCATGCACCGATGAATCTGCGCCGGCGCCGCGCCGCTGTCATTCACCGCGAACTCGACGAAGAGCAGGTCGGGTTTGAATCTCAGCACGTCATCGCGTAGGCGAAAGACGCCAAGATCGGAACCGGTGCCGCCGATGGCCGCGTTGATTTCGCTGATCTTGGCCTGGGGATACTGCTGTTGAAACCACTTGAGCGTCTTGGGCCGCCAACCCTCTTGCGCCGTTATGCTGCCGCCGAGGTAGCCGATGCGTACCGTGTCGCCGTGATCCAGCTTGGCGAAGAAATTGGGCAGGCCCGCGCGCGGGGTGCATTCAACAAGTGGCGTTTCGGCGGCCGGGAGAATGAGGCCGACCGCCAAGAAACAGATAAAGAGGTTTGTCTTCAATAAACGCTGGCAGCAATTTGGTTCTGGCTGCTGCTTGGCTCAAGGAGATTTTCTTCCGCCGGCACCCGCCGCAAGACTTATCTCGCCGATTTCCTCAAAGTACCACCCGAAGCCGCATCAATCCTGCTTGTTGAAGACGCGATGTGCCACGCGGTCGCCCTTGCGGCGATCCTGCCAACCGGCGCGCTTCTCGGCTTCGCGGAGGTAGCTGATTTCGAGTTGGAGTTTGACGAAGCTGTCGTAGCGCTCGCGCGGGAGCGTGCCGGCATTGAGTGCGGTGAGCACAGCGCAGTCCTTCTCTTTCGTGTGGGTGCAATCGCGAAAATGACAACCCGCAGCAAGTGCTTCGATTTCGGGGAAGGTTTCCTTCGCGCCTTCGCCGGCGGCCCAGATGTGGAACTCGCGCATGCCGGGCGTGTCAATGACCACGCCACCCTTCGGCAAAAAAATCATCTCACGCCACGACGTCGCGTGCCGGCCTTTGGCGTCACTTTCGCGCACTTCCAATGTTGGCGCGATCTCTTCGCCATAGAGCCGGTTGATGAGACTCGATTTGCCAACGCCGGACGTGCCAATGAATACCACGGTGTCGCCGGGGTTGATCAAGCCCGCCAATTTCTTCACGCCGCGCCCGGTCAAGGCACATGCCGCCAGCACTAACACGTCGACCGCTGCTCGTTGCGCTTCGACAAGCTTGGCGTCGAGGTCATCGCACAAATCAATCTTGTTGAGTACGACCACGGGTTGCGCGCCGCTGTCCCGTGCCATGACCAGCATCCGTTCCAATCGAGCGGCGTTGAAACTCGAGTCCGCAGCAGTCACCAGGAAAACCGTCTCGATGTTCGTGGCGAGAATTTGCGCCGACGTCTCGCGCCCGATCGTCTTGCGCGTGATCTGGGTTCTGCGCGGCAGGATGGCGTGGATGGTGGCCTTCTCCTCGTTGGGCACGAGCTTCACCGCGACCCAATCGCCGACCTTGGGAAGAACGGAATGATCCCGGCGCGATTCATGGATAAACTTGCCGGTGACCTGCGCAGAGAGTTCCTCAGCAACGGTCCAGATGCGGTAGAAATGTTTGTCCTCCACGGCAACACGCGCGGGCACCAACCCCTTGGCGAGGTGCGGCGCGAACTGTTCGTCGCGCTCGGCATTCCAGCCCAGCTTGGTCAGCTCCATAATTGGCTGGATAATTGAGGCACAAAT
>CAYSDO010000329.1:0-5235 GCA_964429665.1 uncultured Bifidobacterium sp. | reverse complement strand
TGCACCGGTGCGACGAGGCTGGGGCGGAACTGATCGTGGTGGAGTCGCTGCCGGATTCGATTGAATGGCGGGCGATTGCCGACCGTCTGAATCGTGCGGCTGCGGATTGACTAATAACGCTCTGTTGCCCAACCTTCCATGACGATGAGATTTCTCGGATTACTGCTGGCGCTGGCGTTCGCGATGGCTTCCACCGCCGCGAAGGCAGAAACAAACCACGTGCGTGTGCTTTCCTTGGACGATTGCATCAAGATAGCGCTCGAACACAACCTGGACGTGCAGATCACGAGGATGAATCCCGAGCTGAACCGGCTTTCATTGTCTGGGGTTTACGCGGCGTACGAACCCACGTTCTCCGTTTCTGGATCGCATGACTACAGTCTCTCGCCCGGAGGTCTGGATTCGCAGGGTAGAAATTTCGGCGGCACCGAAAGTGAGAGTGACAATTTTAGTGCGGGTTTTTCAGGTCTGACTCCGTGGGGATTGCGATACGGTTTGAGCGGCAGTATTTCGGATCGTTACGGCACACAACCTTCCGCGACGATTGACCCAAACAACCAGACCATTGTGACAAACAGCTTCGTGGACATCAATTCGGGAAACACGGTCAGCTACCTCAGCACCAACTTCGGCACTGTCCCAATTCGTCTTCCGTTCGAGAACACATCTGGCAACGCAGGCTTTCTGGAATTGCGACAACCCGTTCTCAAGAATTTCTGGATTGATTCAACGCGCCTTCAGATTTTCCTGCGTAAACAGGATCTCAAGACCTCCGAACTTGGTTTGCGTTCGCAGGTCATGACCACTGTCACCGCGGTGGAGCAGGCGTACTATGATTTGATTTTTGCACTCGAAAATGTGCGCGTGCAGGAAAAGGGATTGGAGCTTGCCGAACGGCTTGTATCTGAGAACCGCCGCCGTGTTGAGGTTGGTGCGCTCGCGCCACTGGACGAAAAACAGGCGGAATCCCGCGCTGCCGCAAGCCGGGCGGATTTGATTTCAGCGCAAGCGGCGATGGCGACCCAACAGCGCGTGTTGAAAAGCCTTTTGAGCGACAACTACGAAGAGTGGAAGGACACGCACGTCAGTCCTACGGAATCACTCATCGCGCTGCCAGAGGTGTTGGATCTCCAGGAAAGCTGGAGGCGTGGCCTGGCACAGCGGCCCGATCTGGCGCAGGCAAAGATCAGTCTGGAAAGTCAGGGCACACTGGTGCGCTACCAGAAGAATCAGTTGTTTCCTGAACTCGATCTCGTTGGTCGTTATGGTTACAGCGCGTCGTCGCGGGAATTCAGCGGGGCATTTGGGCAGTTGGGCAGCATGGACAACCCGTTTTATTCCTACGGCGCACAATTGAGCGTGCCGCTCGGGAACACCGGTGCGCGCAGCAGCTACAGGTCTGCCAAGGCCACCAAGGAACAGATTGCACTCCAGTTGAAACAGGTGGAGCAGAACGTCCTTATTGGAATCGAGAACGCCATGGCCACGGCGCGGACCAGCTTGGAACGCGTTGCCGCGACTCGACAGGCGCGGCTTTACGCTGAAGATGCTCTGAAGGCGGAGGAGAAGAAACTCGAACAAGGCAAGAGCACCAGTTTCATCGTGCTCCAGTTGCAGAGCGAACTTACTGCGGCGCGATCTTCGGAAATCCGGTCGCTTGCGGATTATAACATCGCGCTGGCTCGACTGGCCCTGAACGAGGGCAGCACGTTCACGCGGCGAAAGATTGACATCAGTGTGAAGTGACCGAAGCACGACAAGGTTGTCCCTGCTTCTGCTCCTCGTGGGTTCAGATTGGACATTGATTGACTCTTGCGGCTTATCAAATCTCTCCCGGTTGTGGCTTCAACCAGCTACGATCTCCAATCAACTCGTCCTTCATGGCTGTGATCTGGTCTGACTTGATGGGAATGTATTTTCCGGTGGACTCCGCCAGTCTGACACCTGCCACAGCTCGGGCTTCGGCTTTTGCCTCGTAGATCCTGTTCTTGCGGTTTGCCGTCAGTTCACCCGTGACAATGACTTCGCTGCCGGGGATGAGAGGTTGCAGGAAGCGCACGTTCATCTCGGCGCAAAAGGCGAACTGTCTTGTCTGCACTGCGCAGGCCCAGACCATGATTTCGTCCAACACCGTTGCAATGATTCCACCATGGACCACGCCTTTGAAGCCGATGTGCTGCATTTGAGGATGGAAATGCGTCCGGACAATCCGTCCGTCCGTCTCGAAGCGGAGTTTGAGTCCGGCAGGATTGGATTCGCCGCAGACAAAACAGGAATGGGTGTGAGGCAACGATTGCATGACGCATCTACTGAAACGGAAAAAGTCACAGGGGTCAATCGTCGCTTCGCAGCGAATTCCCAGGGCGCGCAATTGCAATCAGTCCAAGCTCCGACTTGAACGCTCACCTTCTTGAACCGCAAGAAAAGCGAAGACTTTGGCAATGGACCGGTAGCTGGCAGCCGACGAAAACCACAAATTCGTCGCATGACAGGCAACAGGATGCTTTCCAAGGCCGGGCAGGGGACGGTTTTTGTGGCGGGTTTGAGCTACAAGACTGCCCCGGTTGAATTGCGCGAGAAACTTGCGGTTCATGCTTCCCGGCTGAAATGCCAGGGTTGCAGGCTGAAAGTGGGGGGAAATCTTTCTGAGCTTGTTTTGCTGTCCACCTGCAATCGCGTCGAAATTTACGGCATCACACCGAAGGTGAACGGAAACATCCACGGCATCTTTCGTCACATCGCGCAGGGCGCGGGAGATTTTGCGCCGCATCTTTACATCAAGGAGGGCGACGAGGCTGTGCAGCATCTTTTTTCCGTCGCGAGTGGATTGGATTCGATGGTGATCGGTGAGACGGAAATCACCGGCCAGGTCAAACTCGCCTATCAGGCGGCGCAGGATGCGAAGCTGACCGGCCGCGTGCTGAACCGTATTTTCCAGACTGCCCTCCAGACGGCCAAGGAGATTCGCACTGCGACCGGAATTGGCCGTGGCGCGACTTCCGTGGGGAGTGTTGCGGTGGAACTGGCGGAGAAAGTCTTCGACCGCAATCTATCGGAAAAGACGGTGATGATTCTGGGCGCTGGAAAAATGGGCGAAGCCTGCGTGCGCCATTTGAACAAGAAAGGCGCCCGTTCTGTGCTCGTGTCCAATCGTTCGTTCGAGCGTGCGCAGTTGCTGGCGGCGGAGTTTGGCGGGCGCGCGATTCGTTTTGACGATTATCTGAAAGCCATGGAGGAGGCTGACATCGTCGTGAGTTCCACGGGTTGTCCGCACACGATCTTGCATCGGGAAGAAGTCGCCCGGGTCATGAAGGCGCGGGGAAACCGTCCGTTGGTGTTGATTGACATAGCCGTGCCGCGCGACATCGAGGCAGACGTGCAGCAGGTCGGTAATGTTTACCTTTTCGACGTGGATGATCTGGAAATGATCGTCCGTGAAAATGTGAAACACCGTCGTGAGGAACTGGATCGTTGCCAGGCGATCATCGAGGCACGGGTCTCGGCCGTACTTGCACGGTGCAACGCTGGCGCGGCACTGGTCCGGCGGGCGGAGGTTCAACCCGCGTCCGGATGGGGTTATGAAGGCATGGCCGGTTGTGCTGCCTGAAGCGGCGGACAGGATTTCAAAAAGACACAAACAAGGTCAGCGAGAGATCGGTGGTTGGTTCGTAACTTCCTTTTTCATCTTACGCATAGACGAGATACCTGCGTCAGGCGCGTCTTCACGCGTGCAATTGCGTTGAAGAGTTGCCATTTGCCATTTCCAGCGCATCGCTCCATCCAATCTTACGGTTTTTGACACGGTCGAGCAGCCAAGGATGCAGGCCAGTCAGACAATCGCCCTACAATGAAATGGTGTTTGTTTACACTGGGCTTTACTTCGCTGGTACACCCTCAGATGAGAATATCCTTCTGCGGTAAATCCTATGGCCGGGCGGCGTGTCGGTGAAGCGGTTGTGAATTGGAGCGATGAGGCGAACCTGTATGGGCGCGCAGATTGCAAATCAATTTGGCTCACCTCGACATCCACCTAGCGATGATCTTGTTTGTAAGCTGGCAGCTACGCAGGCAGAAATGCGTTTGAGTCAACGATTGAATCGCACGCCCAGCCCAGCCAAACAAGCCATAGTACTCAATTGCCGTTGTGACCGTGCCTGTGTGTGCAACCAAAGCAAAAACCCCTCCCCGCTTTCGCGAGGAGGGGTCCAACAAACTCCCCAACTACCGACAATCTGATTATGGCACTTGCACTACGCGGAAGTAGCCTTTGCCGCTACCGCTGCGCGTTGAGTTGACCATCGAGATGTTGTTGCCCGTTCCGTTGGTGATCGAACCCACGTTCAACCACGTGCCGGTGATATCGGAAACGGTTTGGACCTGATACTTCTTGCCAAGTTCCGATGCGAACTCAACTTCGGCTGCTGTGTAGATCTTCACGACGAAGCCAGGAAGATCGAGGTTGTTCAACGGATCGCTGCCAGCCATAAGTTCGGCGAGGTCATTTACGCCATCACCATCGGTATCGGCCAGGAGCGGGTTGGTGCCGGCTGAGGCTTCGAGTGCGTTGCTCACGCCGTCATGGTCTGCATCGCCGTTGCCATCGTTCAGGGTGATGCTGCCGAACTGGGCGATCTCCCATTTGTCGGACAATCCGTCATGGTCAATATCGTCAGTGAGGTCGGCGATGGACGCCTTGAGCACGCCAACCGCGTAAGGCGCGTTGTGAACGCCTTTGCTGCCTTCCACATTGACGAACTGCCAGTTCCAAGCGGCTTGGAGGAACTTGGTTTGCCAGTTGGTCTTGGTGGAGACGCTTGTCTTGACCAAGCCATCACCCACATAGTTTCCGTCCGCGCGATAGGTCGAGTTCGGCAGGAGTCGTGATAGCTGGTTCAACAGGTTTTGTACTTCTGTTTGCACTCCTTGAATAACGCCATCGCCGTCGTAGTCCTTGCGAGCGAAGTCGAATCCTTCGATCTGACCATGGCATTTGACGCAGACATCTACCAAGTCCTCTGTGTTGGTCACTCCGCCGTTAACGACTTTGTAGGTCATGCTGTAAGTGTGACCGCCAGCCTGGCCAAATGCAGGATGCGTTATGGCAACCGGCTGCATGTGGCAACCAACACAAACATTCGTGATGACCGCACTGTGCGAGCCACTGGGAATGAATTTTCCGTAAGTGATGGCGTTGACGCCTTCCACCATGTCGCCAGCCGTGCTGTCGTGCACGCC
>CAYSDO010000328.1:0-5237 GCA_964429665.1 uncultured Bifidobacterium sp. | reverse complement strand
CCGATCACCACGATAGCCAGAATCCAGATTGTCATACCCGGAAGTTAAGAATCGTCGCCGGCAAAAGCACGAAGAAAATTCCTGACGGCCAGACGGTCACCGTCCCGTTCAACTAAAAGCTCTGCACAGCGCCGCCGTCCACGGGCAGGACCACCCCGTTCACAAACTTCGCAGCAGGTGACGCGAGATAAACCGCCGCCCAGCCAATGTCTTCAGGTTCGCCGAAACGGCCCATCGGCGTACGTGACAAAATCTTTGCTCGGCGGCAAGGATCGTTGCTCAGTGTGGCGTCGAGCATGTCCGAGGCAATCCAGCCTGGGGCGATTCCATTGACGCGGACATCGTGCGGCCCCCACTCTGTGGCGAGTGTGCGGACGAGGCCGAGATACGCACTCTTGGCGGCGGCATAGGCCACTACTTTTGGCACGCCCAGGAACGATGCCATCGAAGCGGTGAACAGCACGCACCCGTTGCGGCGCTTCAACATTCGCTTGCCGATCTCGCGCGTGAGGGCGAATGCTCCGAAGACATGTGTGTTCATCACACCGGCAAAATCCGCATCAGTGGTTTCAATCGCGTCTCTTTTAAGATGCACGCCTGCATTGTTGACAAGTATGGAAATGCGGCCGCCAATGTGTTCGGCTTCCTCGGCGAGAATGGGAGCTGACTTGAACTGTGTGATGTCACCAACGAGCATCGAAGCGCCGCTGCCGATCTCCTCGCAGGCCTTTTTGAGCTCGGATTCGCGCCGCCCCAACAGCACGACCTGCGCACCGGACGCCACGAAACATCGTGCCATGGCAAGGCCGAGTCCGCTGCCGCCACCGGTGATGAGCGCGGTTTGACCGGAAAGGTCGAACGGTGACTTGTTCTTCACTTTGCTCATGTGCTGGTGGTTGAGAGAATAGTGCGGGGATTGTCCGGCGTCGAGAGGCAGATTCCAAAATGTGTTCCGATTGCTTCACGCCGCGCCGCTGCGTAATCTGCGCAAGATTTTTTGCATGAAGATTCTTGTCATCGGTACAGGCGGACGCGAACACGCGCTTGTTTGGAAGCTGGCGCAATCCACGCACGTCACCCAGATGTGGTGTGCGCCCGGCAACGCCGGAATTGCACAGGAGCGTACTTCCAGGAATGACGCGGGGGTGCAATGCGTGAACATTGGCGCGGAAGATTTTCCGAAGCTGCTGGCTTTTGCGCAGGAAAAGAAACCTGATCTCACCGTGGTCGGCCCGGATAATCCACTCGCGCTGGGCATCGTGGATTTGTTTCAACAGCACGGCTTGAAGATTTGGGGCGTGAACCAGAAGGCCGCGCAATTTGAGTCTTCAAAAGTATTCTCGCAGAAGTTCATGGAGAAATACGGCATTCCTACGGCAGCAGCTGGAACGTTTGATGATGCTGCGGCAGCGAAGAGATTCTGTGCCTCGCTTGGCGGCAAATGCGTGGTGAAAGCCGATGGCCTGGCGCTGGGGAAAGGTGTTTTGATTTGCACGAATCATACCGAGGCCGAGAAAGCTGTGGACGAAATCATGGTCAGCAAAGCGTTCGGCCTTGCGGGCGCGCGCATCGTCATTCAGGAATATCTCGATGGCATCGAAGTCTCCCTGCACGCACTTTGCGACGGCACGACGGCGAAAATGTTTCCGACGTCGCAGGATCACAAGCGCGCTTTCGACGGCGATCTCGGACTGAACACCGGCGGCATGGGTACGTATTCGCCGACGCCGTTTTTGTCGGACACGCAGCTCGCCGAGGTCGCGAAGAAAATTCTCGAACCGTTCATGCGCGGCTGCGCGGAGGAGGGAATTGATTATCGCGGCATACTTTACCCGGGAGTGATGTTGACGAAAGATGGACCAAAGGTTCTGGAGTTCAATGCCCGCTTCGGTGACCCGGAGACGCAGGTTTATCTGACGCGGCTCGAAAATGATCTTGTCGAAATGCTCGACGCCAGCGTGTGCGGCACGCTAGGCAAGGTGGAATTGAAATGGTGTCCGATGGCGAGCGTGTGCGTGGTGATGGCGAGCGGTGGTTATCCAGGCAGCTATGCGAAGGGTAAAGTCATCACCGGCCTCGACACTGCGAACGCGCTGCCGCAGACGAAAGTTTTCCACGCTGGAACGGCAAGGGCAGGGGATCAAATCGTGACGAACGGGGGGCGTGTGCTTGGGGTGACAGCGCTTGGCAAGGATTTGAAAACCGCCCAGGCCGCCGCGTATCGTGCCGTGGAGTGCATCCGATTTGAAGGCGCGCACCACCGCCGCGACATTGCGGCAAAGGCATTGTGATTTCCTCTGGGCGGTGCAGAACTTACGGTGTGCCTGTCGTGCGCGAACGGAAAAACATGCTTGGACCGGTGTTTGTCAGCGATGTAATTGAAATGACGCAATCGGCCGGCATGCTGCCCTGCCAGACGCTTTGCCAGGATGTGGCGGGCAGGACTGGTGAATAGAGAATCTCGTACGATTCTTCCGGATTGCCGTGCATCAGGAGTTGTGGGTGATTTTCCACCATGGGCAGAGCCTTCAACATTGGAGCAGCTGTTAGAATGGTTGCCGCCCCATCGATCGTCAGCGTGTGTGCGACGACGGTTCCCTCCGCAGTGGTGTTGGTCGTTCCAAGAATCCTCAATGGTAACAACTCCGCCTGATCCGAATCGGCTTTGAACCAAAGGTGTGCGAGCTGGGTTGCATATGGAAGCGTCTGCCCCGGAGCAGCGGTGAAATCCAGTCGCCATTTGTTTTCTCCGACGGTGGAAAGCGTGGCAGTTGCAACAGAGGCGGCTTGAACAGCGAGACCCAAGGCTGCAAGCCGCGGGTCAGTGGTGGTGATGTCAATCTGTAAATGGGTAAGCGAGGCGCTTGTATCAAGTTGAACTGACACGAAGTTTGAGCTGCCAGTTTGTACACTCATTCGACCCAGCCCGACTTCAACATAGTCCTGTACGACGACAATGAATTGATTCGTTGCTCGAACTGAAGGTGAATCTGAGCCTGAAGCGATGATGGTGATTTCGTTGGTGCTGCGAGCCTGGTTCCGTGCAGGCGACCAGCTGAACACTCCAGAATCAGGGTTGATTGTTGCTCCTGAAGGTGCGCCGTCGGCCAGTGTGTAAATGACCGGTGAATCGGAATTGTTCACCTGATTGGTGACAACCAGGGTGGTTAGAACGTAGGCGATCTGGTCAGGTACGGGGTTGAACCCCGGCGCGGGATTGATCTTTATTACGTTTACGTAGAAGCGGTCACGGTTGCCGTCGGTATCACGAATAGTATAGCCGAAGCTGTCATTCGTACAGGGTGTGGCGGGGGGATTGTAGACAAGCAAACCGTCCTGGAGTTGAACGCTACCACCCGCCTGTGTAGTTGGATCAATCAATTCAATTTCAAATGTATCCCCTTCCGGGTTGAGAATTGCGTCCAGCAGACTTACGACTGCAATTTGACCTGCAGTATTGGTAAATTCCAATATCGGTTCAGTTTGCATGAGGGGCGAAACATTCTGTACGGACCAGAATCCATCGCGTTCGGAATAGTTGGCCGAGGCGGATTCACCAGTACAAAATTGGCCAAGCGTATCGGTGATTGCATAGTTTTGGCTGGTTGCCGTGCCACCTCCACCCGATCCGACATCCTGGTGAAATTGAGCCGTCGCCAAAGCGGATAGCGCAATTCCAAATAGCACCACAAGGCTGACAGCAAAAGCGCGGATTGTCCGGAATCGATTTCTGCCTCGTTGCTGCACGGCTGGGATTTTCATCACCCTCAAATGTCTGGTATGATTCAATCAGGGATTCTCTTGAGGCGCTCCAACGGATTGGTAGCTGATATCGAACTCGAGCAAGTAGGCATAGTCCGGGTAAGTATCCGCTGCGGAACCTCCGACGCGTTCCAGACGTATTGATAACATCGAGCCCGCGCTGCCAGCGCCTGCGCCCGGGGTGATGCCTGTCGGAGGAATGCTGAATTCGAGGTTCTTCCATTTGTCGCTGGCACTGAATTGGACAAGATTCGAAACAACTGTTTCTGATGGAAAAGTCCCTCCGGTGTTTGCCCAGGTGTAGCGCATGAGAAACACTACGTTTCCATTGTTGGCCGTATTGGGGGAGAGGTGCAGGTGGGGGAAAATCGTCGTGTTAGTAGCGTAATCAGACGGCATGCTTGCGGTGACGAAGCTGTATTGCGTTTTATCTTTATCGAAAGTCAACGCAACCTTGTTTCCGTTCGGCCCCCATGTGCCTCCCACAACAGCAGTGTCCGATGAACTGCTGATATCCATTTGCTGCGGAGTGAAGTGCAATTCCGACCAGATGTTTGTGGATGTTGTACGTATGCTCTTGACGTTAAGAGTTCCTGAAGCAGCCAGGTTTCCGATGAGCGAAGTGTCACCAATCACATGCAGCTTGCTTGTTGGCGTGGCGGTTCCGATTCCTACATTTCCGTTTGTAAATACTGCTGAACTTCCGTGGAGTTCAAACGCCCCGTTTGATCCATCTATACCCGGTGAGCCTTGAGTGCCTTGCGGACCGATTGCGCCGGGGATTCCTTGTATTCCTTGTGGGCCTTGCGCTCCTGTTTCCCCGGTTTCACCTTTAGGTCCTTGTGAGCCTTGTGTACCGACCAGCGAGTTGGGTGATGGCCAACGGTCAGATTGCTTCGGTCCGAAGAGTCTGAACGTTTTAATATCCAGATAGAAATCCCCATCGGCCCCGAGCTTGGTGTCCGGTTCGCCCGTTCCGCTCAGGATCGTGTTGCCGTTGAGTCCGTTCGTTCCGTCCAATCCGGCTGGACCTGTCGCGCCCTGCGGACCCGGGGATCCAGCAATCCCTTGAATGCCTTGCGGACCGGGCTCGCCTTGGATTCCTGGAATACCCTGCGGGCCTGCTGCTCCTGTCGCTCCCGTTTCGCCTCGCAAGCCTTGTGGCCCTGGAATGCCATCCATTCCTCTTTCCCCTTGGGGGCCGACAGCGCCAGGAGGTCCTTGAGGTCCTTCCGATCCAATGGCCGTTCCGTTGATTCGAAACTGGCCCGAAATATTGATGTCTCCTAAAACCTCCATGGCGAACGCGGGATTCGTGACCCCTATTCCGACCTTGCCGTCCAAGTCAGTCAGAGCGGTCTCCTCCAGAGATCCGCTTCCGTTGAACTTCGCAATTCGACCTTGCGCACCGCTCCCGTTGAGCTGGGAATTCCATTTCAGGATGTCAGTCGTCTGTATGGAATGAGCAGGACTTG
>CAYSDO010000327.1:0-5294 GCA_964429665.1 uncultured Bifidobacterium sp. | reverse complement strand
GTTCGCGCTGTCTTTGTTCCGCACGTTTTCGCGCCGCAGCTTTTCCTCGGTCTGCGTGGCGCGGAAAAGATTAGCCGCCAGTTCCGTGCTACCCATGTGGTCGAGGATGTTTTGTTTGGGCTTGAGTCGCTTGCGCTCGCGGATGTCGCGCATGCCCAATCCGCCGTAAAGCCCGCGATAGCCGTGATCCATGAAGATGGCGTAGTCCAGCGGGTCAACCACACCAGATTGCTTGGCGACACCGGCGAGATTCTTGTTGTGCTTCTTCATCTCAGCGCGAAGGAGCAGCCGCATTTTGTCTTCCTTCACCGCCTCGTCATCGGCCATTTCCTGGCGCCGCGTTTGCACGGCGAAATAAGTTTGCCCCAGCGCGACGAGCGGCTTGCTCGGATCGGCGTTCTGGATTACGAGGTAACAGGCGTAGCGAGAGAGCGCCCAATCCTCGACCTCGCGTTGCGCGCCCGAGCCGATGCTGACCATATTGCGCATTTCCGCAAAATGGTCAGCCACTGCGTGGCCGCTCTTGATGCAAGCTTCCTTTGCTTTCTGAATCACCGGCTCGAAATTGCGGAAGTTCAGATACTCCAACACATGCGCCAGATCGCGCGCGGACCACGATTCATTTCCCTCGGCGTTCACGCGTTTGATTCGTTCAAAGGTGTTGCTGCCGGCTGGTGCGGGAAGTTGGCTGCTCATGGCTTTGGTTATATCCCAAAACACCATGAAAGCGAAAGTGAGAAGAAACCAAAACGGTATCCGTGTTCATCGGTGTTCATCCGTGGTTAAAACACATGCCGGTGCGGCTCGGTCCTTGCGGACGGCCACCAAGTCAGTTCGCACTGAATTCCATTCTTGAACGGTCACCGGTTCTCCGCCAGTAGTGGGCGCATGTTGACCACGCCGATTCGCGCGGTGGATGAACGGGTGCTGCCGTTTGCGCCGGACCAAATCCGGCCGGTGCTGGCGGACGTGAACGGTTATCCGCAGTGGTATCCGCCGTCGCTGCATCTGCACGTGCGGGCGGTCACCGCCGCCGGGATCGGGTCGGAGGTGGAGCTTCGTCCCCGGGGCGGACGCGCATTTCGCTGTCGCGTGGAGTCGCTCGAACCACCGCGCCGGCTGCGGCTGCGTTATCCGGGCGACTTCATCGTGGGCACGGGCGAGTGGTGTTTGGACGCCGCGCCCGGCGGCACGCGGGTGGCGTATGATCTGGATGTGGTGGCCACCGGGCGATTGGCGGTGCCGCTGGGCTGGCTGTTGCCGCTCGGCAAAATCCACTCCAAGTTCATGCGCGGGGTGTTGGTGAATCTCGAAGCCGAGGTGAGGCGGAGGGGCTCATCAGATGACGCTTGCCCGCCCATCTGTGGTTAAGCAATCTTGAACAGCAATTGAATCTCCGTCAGATGGTTCTTTGGGTTGCGTTTGAAGATCATACCATGACCTCTGATGACTTCGATTTGAAGTTGGCGAATTACTTTGAAAGGTTACATTGCTCGCGTAATCGGGTTGTCCTAGATAGACAATCCACGACCAGTTCTTATGCGAATGTGTCAACACCCACGGAGCGGCATAGCCGGATCAAGATTGATAGTCTGCGATCCGGAAGCGCTGCTCATATCCCGGCAGAAAAGACACGTTTGTGAGCGCGGCAGTCGCCCGAATCTGTTCCCGATGAGCAACAAACTTCTTTCAAGATGTTCCGGGTTCACCTTGATTGAACTGCTGGTGGTCATTGCCATCATCGCAATCCTGGCGGCCATGTTGCTGCCGGCATTGAGTCGGGCCAAGGCGAAGGCCCAAGCGATCAGCTGCCTCAACAACCTGAAACAACTAAACACCTGCTGGTATCTCTATACCGGTGATAGCAACGATCGCCTGGTCATGAATAATCCGTTCACCACAACACCTGACAGCTCTTGGATTACCGGCAATATGAGTGACCCAGCCCAGGCGGCAAATACCAACTTCATAAAGATAGGCTATCTCTGGAAATATAATAACTCCCTGGCTATTTATCACTGTCCGAGTGACCAAACTAAAGCTGGCAATGTCTTGAGGGTTCGCAGCTATGCTCTAGGCGGTCAAATGGGCAGCACCGACAACGCTCAGGGCAAGCCTTGGGATGGACAACTCTTGATGCTGGGCAATCCGGGCTATCCACCCAACATGAAATTTGCGCAGATACAAAAGCCGCCACCATCTCAGGCGCTGACATTTGTTGAAGAAAGTGACCTGTCCATTGACGATGGTTTTTATTTCATCTGGCTTCCAAAAATTGACGGCACTCCCAACGACATGTGGGGAAATCTTCCTGCGATACGTCGCCATGGCAATAACGGCACCTGCTTCGCCTTCGCGGATGGACATGCGGAAATCTGGCGCTGGCGTGACCCACGATCCACTGATCCGAATACCAAACCGAATGACGCACAAGCAGGCAATCTGGATATTCGGCGAGTGCAATCGGCTTACGCTACACCTTAGCAACTTGATCTGAGGAATCGAGAACAACGACGAGGGCAATGTTCGCATGACATCAATCCACCGGCCCGCGCATCACAACGTTGACTTTGCGCAAACCCGGGACTTGTATATCAGAAACCTCGTGCGCATCCGAAATCTCAACGCCATAAGATCGCTGGTCTGGTTCTGCCTGCTTTTCGTTGCGTCATGTGTGATGGCTGGCGACCTGCCGCGAGCGTCCCGGCGGTTCATTGAAACACGATGCGTGGAGTGTCACGACGCGGAGACAACAAAGGGCGGGCTGGACCTGACGATACTCAAATTCGAACCCGCAAACTCGACAAACTTTTCCAAATGGGTGCTCATCCACGATCGTGTAAGCAATGCAGAGATGCCACCAAAGAAGAAAGCGCGACCATCGGCAACGGAGTTGGAAGAGTTTACCAACACTTTGGCGTCATCGCTCGTGACCGTGGAACGCGCACGCATGGCTAAGGAAGGCCGCGCGACGCGACGACGTCTGAATCGCTACGAATACGAAAACGCTCTGCGCGATCTGCTGCACGCGCCGTGGTTACAGGTGCGCGATTCATTGCCCGAGGATGGCGAGGTGGATCGTTTCAGCAAGATCGGCGATGCGCTTGACGTATCGCACGTTCAGATGGCGAGATATCTGGGCGTGGCGGATTATGCGCTGCGTCAGGTGATGTCGCCCCAGGCCGAGCGTCCCGCGCAGAAAGTGCAACGCTATTACGCGCGCGACCAACATAGTTTCACCGGGCCGATGGCGTTCTCGGTATTCAACACCGCGCCCGAACGCGCCACCTTCCCCGTGCTCGGTTTCGAGGGGCAGCCGGATGTGCGGACGGGCAAAGCGCCGGTCACGGTTGGCAACACGAACGCGGAATTGCGGGAGCTTGAAGGTGTGGGCGTGGTGGCCAGCGCGTACGATCCAATCGAACCAGAGTTCAACCAGTTCAGAGCACCTGTGGCTGGCCACTACAAGTTACGGCTTAATGCTTATTCCGTATGGGTTGGTCCGGGTGAAAGCAACAAATGGTACATTCCCAATCTCGACAACGTTTCACGCGGCAGGCGCGACGAGCCGGTAACGATCACAGCCGAAACACCTCCCCGCTTGTTGCGCAAGCTGGGCGATTTCGATGCAACGCCGGAGCCGTCGGTGCATGAGCTGGATGTGTGGTTGTTGGCTGGCGAGATAATTCGACCAGACGCGGGGCGACTCTTTCGTTCCAGGCCCGGCGCTGGCCGCTGGCAGAATCCGCTCGCTGAAAAGGACGGTCAGCCCGGAGTTGTGTTTCGTTGGCTCGAAGTCGAAGGCCCTATTTACGATCAATGGCCGCCTGCGGGGCACAAACTGCTATTTGGCGATTTGCCGGTAACGAATCGCGAAGCCGCCAAAGTCGTGCAAAACCCTGCTAAAACTAACCGGGCCGGCCGCGTTCGATTCAAACCAGCACCTGGCGTGGACGTGATCTCAGGGAAACAAATGGCCGACGCGGAACGTTTGCTCAAGGAATTCGTCCGACACGCTTATCGCCGACCGACCGACGATATGGAGGTGAAGCGATTTCTGCCGGTCGTGCAAAGCGCATTGAAACAAGGAAATGGCTTCGCCGATGCCATGATCGCCGGCTATACTGCGGTGCTTTGTTCGCCCGAGTTTATTTATCTTCAGGAAAAACCCGGCCGTCTGGATGACTTCGCACTGGCCTCACGACTCGCGTTCTTTCTCTGGAACTCTCCGCCGGCTGACGATCTGCGACGCTGCGCGGAGAAGAAGGAACTGCACAAACCCGCTGTGTTGCGCGCACAGACGGAGCGGCTTTTGACCGATCCGAAATCGCGTCGGTTTGTGGATGCCTTCCTTGATTACTGGCTAGATCTTCGGAAGATGGCAGCCACAGCACCAGACGCGGAGTTGTATTCCGATTACTACCTCGACGATTTGCTCACCGAATCCGCACTCGAAGAAACTCGGCTATTCTTCGCCGAGCTGTTGCGCGGTGATTTGCCCGCGCGCAACATCGTCGCATCGGACTTCGCGATGCTCAACGAACGGCTCGCCGCGCACTATGGCTTGCCCAAGGTGGATGGCATCGCGTTGCGACGCCAGTCTTTGCCAAAGGATTCTGTTCGCGGTGGACTCATGACGCAGGCAGCAGTGCTCAAGGTCACTGCAAACGGCACGACGACGTCACCAGTCCTGCGCGGCGCGTGGATCATGGAGCGCATCCTTGGCCAGAAGCCGCCGCCCCCGCCGCCCAGCGTTCCCGCCATCGAGCCGGACATTCCCGGCGCGGTTACCATCCGCCAGCAGTTGGAGAAACATCGCACCTTGGAAACGTGCAATGCCTGCCATACGAAAATTGATCCGGCGGGTTTCGCGCTGGAGAACTTTGACGTGATGGGCGGCTGGCGCGACCGCTATCGTTCGGAGGCTGGTGGGGAACTGGCACAAGGCATCGCCAAGAGCGGACAGAAATTCGCCTTTCACTACGCACTCCCCGTGGATGCCAGTGGCGAACTCCCCGATGGCCAAAAGTTCCGTGACGTTCGCGAATTGAAACAACTCCTGCTCGCGAACGAAAAGCAACTTGCCCGCAATCTCGCGAAGCAACTGACGGTTTATGCCACCGGCGCACCGATCCGCTTCGCCGACCGCGAACCGATCGATCAAATCCTGGAGCGCTCCAGTTCCAGCCACTACGGCGTCCGCAACCTCATCCACGAACTGGTGCAGAGCGAATTGTTCCTGAACAAATAGTGAAAATGCACCGTTCAAACGCCACATTGACCTAGACTTTGAC
>CAYSDO010000326.1:0-5304 GCA_964429665.1 uncultured Bifidobacterium sp. | reverse complement strand
CGTTGCGATGCGAAAGTGCGGTAAAAAGAAGGCTCTCCTGCGGCTTGCCCGGAACAACAGCTGGCGCGGTATCCCCGCCTTTCAACAATGCGCCAAGACTGTCCACGTGCAACCCGCCCTTGAGTTTTTTGCTCTCCGCACTATGACAATCGTAACAACTCTCCACCAGCACCGGACGTATCTTTGTTTCGAAGAACTCGACATCCGGAGTCACGACTGCCCCGAGAGCCGACATCAATGTCGTCCCAATTACAACGGTCAACGCGGTCAGGCCGGGCACGGTGTTCATTGCTGAATTGCGCGTGAAATTGCTACATTTCAAAACCAGATGCGAATAAATTCTGCCTCTTAACCTGCAAGCGGGTGAGGTTGATTTTGAACCCGGAATCGGAACGGGATAAAACACAAGCACTCACAGAGTTTCTTCGAACCCGGTGGGGTTTTCGTGTTAGGATGCAGGTGTTGGTCCATTCACTCACAGCGGCACCACCGCCGTCCAGCTTGCCCGACCAAACTTTGCCAGGAATTTTTCCCGCAATGTTTCCGCTGCTGAAATTCCGTGTATGATGGCAAACGTAGTCGAGCCGCTGCCGGACATCAGCGCCGCCGCCGCGCCGTGTTCACGGAGGAATTCCTGATACAGCGCCAGCACTGGATACTTGTCCAGCGCGGGCGCTTCGAGTGAGTTGTAAAACTCACGCGAGGCCGCAGCCAGATCATCGCCAGCCAGCAACGAAGCCAGTTTCGCGGCGCGTCCTGGCATGCCGTTTAGTGCTGCTGGAAAACGCGCAAGGTTCTGGTAGGCCCATGCTGTCGAAATGCCGAAGCCGGGATGAATGAGCAGGAACGCCCTACCCCGCAAGGCCGAGAACTCGTCCAGGGATTGCACCTTTTCACCGCGACCTGTCGCCAGCGCGGGTTTGTTCTGCAAAAAGAAATTCACATCCGAACCAAGCGACGCCGCCAACAAACCAAGCTTCTCCACTGACAAGGGACGATCAAACAGTTCGTTCAGTCCCAGCAACGTCGTCGCCGCGTTGCCGCTGCCGCCGCCCAACCCGGCCGCCATCGGAATCTTCTTTTCGAGATGAATCTGCACGCCGTCCCGAATCTCTGAGGCGGCGAGAAAGGCGGTCGCCGCGCGATGAACGAGATTGGTGGAGTCCGTCGGCAACGCAGGATCACTGCACGAGAGTTGGATTCCCGTAACGCTGCGCGTGAACCTGAGTTCATCACACAGATTGACCGGATGAAAGAGCGTTTCGAGTTCGTGAAAGCCGTCAACCCGTCTGCCGAGTATGTTCAGCAGCAGGTTGACTTTGCACGGCGATGATTTCGAGAGGGTCATGGACAAAAAAAAGCGCCAACACCGGGATGTTGGCGCAGGATGATATTTTCGGAAAGCGATTAGTTGTCGAAGATGCGGAAACGGCTGCCCGGGATGTAGGGCACAATATCGCCGCCGCTGAAACCAATGGACTCGTCAGTAGCAAACGTCGTGCTCTCGATCAGCCGTGGCTGGTAGCTGGCCGGATAGACAGGCTTGGTTGCAAGATAACCAGAGGGTTTTGCGTCGTAGGGCGGAAATGGAGCCGTTATGACTTCGTAAAGTCCAAGGCCGGTGCGGGCGAGAGTGCGATGAAATCCCTTCACGGCGCCGGTTGTATAGCCGACGTTCGGTGAATCAAACAACGCCGTCTGTTCCATGCTGCGTCGGAACTCGCCGCCACGAACGATCTCGTACGTATTGTTCAGGCCGCGTCCAAGCTTCTTCTCCGGCCCCGCGCAACCGGAAGCCATTACGCCGACCACGAGAACCGCGCCAAGAAGTGAAAAGGTTTTTAGCATAGTGTTTGTTTTCGTTGCCGCAGATTAGCGAAGCCTCATCCGGCATGTAAAGCGTCATTTCAGAAAAAACCGTGCGCCGATTACTGCCGCTCGTATTCGCCTTTGCCGAGGCGCTTGAGCACGGTGAACCCGGCCTTCTTCGCATCAGTGATGGAGAGCGGCTTGAGTTTTTTTGGAGAACTGAACGCGGAAATGATTTTGCGCACGGGTTTCTTGCATGCCGGGCAGTTCGTCAGCGGCTTGGCCGACAGCGGACGGCTCAACGTGAATTTACCACCGCACACCGTGCAACCGCCTTCGCAGAGTTCGTATTCGTAGTTTGGCATCTGTTTCGGGTTCAAAGTCCAAAGTCTCACGTCCAAAGTCAATCGCGCGCTCGCGTCCGTTGCTGAAATCAATTCCCATTTCGGCGCAACTCAATACCATCCGCACATGGCGTTGGTGCGAATTCTTGTTGATGGATACAGCCTGTTGCACGCGTGGCCTGAACTGGCACGCGGCAAGGCACGCCATTCAGCAGCCGCCAGGGATGAATTGATCCACTGGCTCACGCGTTATCAGGATGCGACGGGCACGCCCGTATCCGTGTTCTTCGATGGCGGCGGCGCGCCCAAAGGCGTGCCAAAGAATGAATCCACAGCCAGCGTCGAAGTCCTGTTCTCGAAGGCCGGCCAGACCGCCGATGACATGATCGAACGCGCGGCGCACCGCTTCCAACCCTACGGTGAGGTGCTCGCGATCACCAACGACAACGCCGAGCGTGACACCGTCATCGGCCTGGGCGGACAGGCGTGGAGTTGCGAGACGTTCATTCGCGATTTGGAAAACTCACTCTCCGTACTGGCCGACGACGTCAAATATTTCAACCGCACCGAGCGCAACCGTTACAACCGTTCACGATGAAACCCATCCGCCCACTGCACATAATTGCACTTACGCTGTTCCTGATCTCATCCGCCGCTCCCCTACCCGGCCAATCGCCGGCAAAACCAAAACAGGAAAGCCGTTTTCTCTTCGTTCTTAATACCTCGTCCGGCATGTCGCGCCGTTCAGAAAACATGTACAATGTGGCTGGCAATCTGGTGGCGTCCGGATTCAAGGGGGAAATGAAAAACGGAGATACGCTCGGCGTCTGGACGTACAACGAGACTCTTCATACGGGGCAATTTCCTTTGAAGAAATGGTCCATCCAGACGCGGCAAGACACAGCCGCCGCACTCGTGGAATTCATCAAACAACAGAAGTTCGAGAAGCGCCCCAGGTTCACCAACGTCATGGAGAGCTTGTCGGCCCTGACGAAAATCTCCGACCGGCTCACCGTGTTGATCTTGACGGACGGCGAGGAAACGATCAGCGGCACGCCGTTCGACAACGAGATCAACGCCTCTTTCAAGCTGAACGAAGCTGACCAGCGCAAGGCGAGGATGCCGTTTGTTGTAGTGATTCGATCTGAAAAGGGAAAATTTATCGGCCACACGGTCAACGTGGCGCCATGGCCCGTGGAGTTTCCTAGATTCACGCCCGAACCAGAACCAGTTGTCGTAGCTCCACCTAAACCCGCAACAGAACAACAAATCATTGTCCCGTCACTCATCATCAGCAATCCACCACCACGAGTAGAAATCGCCCCAGTCGGTCCAACAGCAACGAACTCCCATGTCGCCGCTGTAACCACGCCGTCCGAAACACCCGACACAAACCTCGCGTCTCAAGTAAAGCTGGCAGATGCTCACACCGCTACAAACTCAGCCCCTGCAACCACGGAGACGAACTTGGTCGCAAAGAAAATCTCGCAGTCTTTGCTGGGCGATTTGCCTGCATCAAACCCAAACGAATCGGCTAAGAAGAAAACTGGAATCATCCCGACCGTCGTATGGTTTGCTGTCGCCTGCGTGCTGCTGGGGGTGATGGGTTTGGTGTTCGCATTGACTCATCGCAACCGATCGAAAGAACACGTGAGCCTTATCACGCGTTCGATGGGTGACAAGAAGAAATAGCGTTCAAGCAATCCGCAGCCACACCGTCTTCAAATACGCGGGATCATTCCGGCTGACTGGAAAATCCGGCGGCTGCGGTGCGTAATGCCGTTGCACGGCTTTCCTTCCTGCCGAGTGAATCGCCTCCTCCACAAAAGCCAGATATTTCTCGGGTAACAACTCCGCTGCGTTTGTTGAGGCGAACAAGACGCCACCGGACTTCAATACAGGCAACGCCGCGCGGACCAGTTTTCCGTAGTCCTTCTCCGCCCGGAACGTGCCGCTTTCTTTCGACTGAGAGAACGTCGGCGGATCCAACAGCACGACATCGAAAAACCGGCCTTTTTTCGTGAACCGCTTCAGCCAGTCGAAGGTGTCGCCGTAAATGAAATCGTGTGAAGCTGGATCGAGACCGTTCAGAGCGAAATTGCGTTTGCCCCACTCCAGATATTTTCTGGAGAGATCAAGGCTCGTCGTCTGGACACCGGCCATTCCGGCGCAGACCGAAAAACCGCAGGTATAGGCAAAAGTGTTCAAAACCTGTAGTTCCGGGATATGGGCTCCGGTCTCTGGGTCGCCGAGAGCGAAACCGGCGGCAACATGGCCATTGAGCAGACGACGACGGTTATCGCGTTGATCAAGGAACAATCCGACAGAGTAGCCTTCGTTGAAACTCAACTCAAACTTCACGCCATTCTCGTGAATGGTGAATCGTTCCGGTGCGGCTTCGCCTTTCACGAGTTGTGGCGATAAATCGCCGGGCTTGGACGAACGCACATGGCGTGACAGATTTTTGTGATAGACCCCGCGCGCAGCAGTTCCGAACGCCGCATGTTGTGCTTCGGTCAGCGGATCCTCGCTCTGCGACAAGAGATAATCTCCGAGTCTCTCGACATACAAGCCGGGCCAGCCATCACTCGCGCCGTGAATCTGGCGGAACGCATCAGTCAATTTCGGCTCGATGACTGCCGACCGAAGCGCGGCACGAGTGTCATTTTGAAAATCTGGCGGCGCACGGAACGTCACAGAGTCGCCTGACAAAGGATGCTTGAAACTCAATTCGGCCGCGTGCAGGCAGACTCGGGAAAATGAAGTGCCACCGTAAAGTGTGTCCCCGAAGATCGGGAAACCATTTTCCGCAGCATGAACACGGATTTGGTGGGTGCGACCGGTCAGAGGTTCAGCTTCGACGATCCGGCAGCCAGAAATCCGCGACTCCGAACCGGCAAGTTTGAAACACGTTTCCGCCGGCTCACCATTTGGACCGCTGGTGTAACGCTCTCCTGCCCGCGCAATGCTTGATCTTGCAACAAACTCCCGCTTCTTTGGTTCGCGGTCAGAGAGCAGCAGGTATTTCTTCCGCACGGCACGCGAAGCAAATTGTTCCGTCAGCGAGCGGTTGGCTTGCGGTGTCTTTCCGAAGACCATCACGCCGCTGGTTTCCTTGTCGAGACGGTGGATGATGGCAAGATTTGCCAAT
>CAYSDO010000325.1:0-5318 GCA_964429665.1 uncultured Bifidobacterium sp. | reverse complement strand
GCACGTGAGGTCGCCATCGCGCTTGAAGGCGACGGCAAACCGCTCTGGCTCTCAAATCTCAAGAAGGACTACCGGCTCAAGCCAGGCCGCGAGGAACGGGCGCTCCTGGCACGTGTGACCATTCATGCTGAACAACTCGCGCTACAACATCCCGTCACCGGTGAGACCATCACCATAACCGCCGAGTGGCCGAAGGATTTGAAAGTGGCGGTGAAGTATCTGCGTCTCTACGCGGCGGCGTGATATGCGGCGCAGATGGCCAACGTCGCGCCATCGTGTAAATTAGCGCTTGAGCAAAGGAAACCAGTTCGTGCCCAGCGTATCCTCATCGCTCCAACGGATCGGTGGTGCGCCATTGGTCCGTGACGCAATAACCTTGGCGAGTTTCTCCCGTTGCTCCATTGCAAACTTGGGCCACTCTTTCAGCGCAATGCCTTTGGTTGTACCATCAACAAAGGCCACTTCATGGGCAAAACCTCGAATGCGTTGACCATTATGGCCAAGCCCCCAGGCCTTGTCCCATACGATGGCGATTTCTGAATCGTCCTTTTCATTCAAGCCTTCAACATAATGCCAACCGCATGAAGAAGGTCCTAGTTGACGGTCTTTTTTCCAAGCTGCCTGCGCAATTTCAGGCAAAATGTTTTTCCCACGTACCCATTCGAGATTCGGGTCAGAGTTCTCGCACAAGATACTCAACGAACCTTCGGCTGACGACTTGCCGTGTGGAAACCATCCATCTCTTTCATGTGCATACCCGTAAAGCTCGATGCCGATTCCCTTCAAGCAGCAATGACTGACTCCATACGGATACGTCATCCGAAACCAGACCCATGTTCCACCAATGACCAGAGCTGCAACGAGCAGTCCAACCTTGAGCTTCGTTTGAGACTTCCGAGGGGGCCTCGTCTCACTCACCAATTGTTCGCTCACGACACCGCCCATTTCAATACGGCCTTTTGCACATGCAACCGGTTCTCTGCCTGATCGAAAATCGTCTGTGCATTCGCCTCGAACGTTGCGTCATCAATCTCCTTGCCGCGATACGCAGGCAGGCAGTGCATGACGAGCGCACCTGGTTTGGCAAATTTCACGAGTGATTGATTGATATGATAGCCCTTGAGCGCCTTGATGCGCGTTGCGGACTCCGCTTCCTTGCCCATTGAAACCCACACGTCTGTATAGAGCACGTCTGCGCCGCGGGCCGCAGCCTTCAAATCTTCCGTGCAGATGATTTGTCCGTTCGCACGTTTGAGCAACGCCACAGACGGTTGAAATCTTTTTGGCGAGGTAATGCGCAGTTCGAATCCCAGCTTCGCGGCCGCAAACATCCAGGACACCGGAACATTGCACGCGCCATCGCCGACGAATGTGACAACCTTTCCCGTAATGCTGCCAAGCTTTTCCTGGATCGTCTGGATGTCGGCGAGAATCTGACAAGGGTGTTCCGCATCCGTCAGCGCGTTGATCGTCGGGATGCCCGAGTATTTCGCGAACTCTTCCACGTCGCTTTGCGCATAAGTGCGGAATACCGCACCGTGCAACATGCGGCCCATGACGCGCGCCGTGTCCTTGATGGGTTCACCGCGACCGAGCTGGATGTCCGCCGCGCTCAGAAACATCGGACGTCCGCCGAGTTCGGTGACGCCGACTTCAAATGATATGCGCGTTCGCGTGGACGATTTCGAAAAAAGCAGCGCCCAGGTCTGGCCTGCGAGCGGTTGAGACTTATGCCGGTTGCGTTCGCGTTTCATCACCGCCGCGTCGGCCAAGATGCGTTCCATGTCCGCCCGTGCGAGCTTTTCAATGCTGAGAAGGTTTTTCATCTTCGCGTCAGGAATTGTTCCAAAGGGCAATTCAATACTATCATGCAGCGAGCTTCGCAATCACGGACTCAATGATCTGCAAGCCTTCCTGCGCCTCGGATAGTGTGAGGTTGAGCGCGGGCAGCAGGCGGAGCACGTTCGCGCCAGCGGGAATCATCAACAGACCGGCATCCTGCAATTTGGCGACAAGCACCGCCGATTGCAGCTTGCCTTCCACTTTGAGCGAGGGAATTTCCGGCACAAGTTCGAGCCCAAGCATGAGGCCCAAACCGCGACCGCCTCGGACGACGTCTGGAAACTCCACGGCAAGTTGATCCAGTCCTTGCTTCAGGAAATTACCGGTGTCACGCGCGTTGTCAGCCAGCTTCTCTCGCTCGATCACTTGAAGAATCTTCGATGCGACCGCACATGCCAGCGGGGATCCACCGTAAGTTGTGCCATGCGTGCCGGCGCTCAACAGGTCTGCGTACGGCTCGCGAACCCAGAATGCACCCATTGGAAATCCGCCGCCTAGAGATTTCGCCATCGAGATGCCGTCAGGGAGAAACGGTTCCGTGTTTGATGCTCCAGTCTCCGAGTTTTCAAGGATTCGCTGAAAGCTCTGAAACCTGCCGCTGCGAAAATGTCCGCATTGGACGCTGTCCATGAGGAGAAGCAGCTTCTTCTCATCGCACAACGCACGCAGGCCGAGCAGATACTCCGGCGTGGCGGGCGTGACGCCGCCTTCGCCCTGGATGCCTTCCACCATGACGGCAACAGTCGCAGGCGAGATGGCATTGCGCATCGCTTCGACATCGTTGAACGGCACATGTCGGAAGCCAGGCGTCATCGGCTCGAACCCCTTTTTGATTTTGTCCTGTCCCGTGGCGGCGATGCCCGCCAGCGTCCGTCCGTGGAACGAATTGACTGTGGTGAGAATTTCAAACCGGCCCTCGTTGTGGCCGAATTTGCGGGCGAGTTTGAAAAGCCCCTCATTGGATTCCGCGCCGCTGTTGCAAAAAAACATTTTTCCCGGGCCGACGAATTGGACCAGCGATTGCGCTAGTCTGCCTTGCGGCTCCTGGTAGTAGAGGTTGGAAACGTGAATGAGCTTTTGTGACTGTTCAAGGAGGGCTTCGGTGATGGCTGGGTGGGCGTGTCCAAGTGAACAAACTGCGATGCCGCCGCCCAGGTCCAGATAGCGTCTGCCGTGAACGTCGAAAACATGACTGCAATAGCCGTGGCTCAACGCCAGTTCGTAGCGCCCGTAACTGGGCACGACGTACTTGCTGAACAATTCACGAATCGTCTCGAACTGGTTTCGGACAATTGCTGGCGGCTGCGGAACGATGTCTTTCATCTGCTGACTTGGATTTGCTGCTCGCGAGTCCAACATGGATTCGCAGGCAAATCCTAAATCCTATATTGCAAACCGCAATTCGCTTCTCACCTTTGGAAACCAGACAGCCCATTCCAGTTGTAACCAGCCATAATGTTTTGCAATCGCGATCATGCCAATCAACACCAACATTTCTGTACAGGCGAATTCCGGGTTTATTCCAGCCAGATTTTGAACGGAGACTTGTGCCGCCACCATTGTTGGCGCGCCTGCGATGAGGGTTTTCAACTGACCGGCACGAGCGAGACGCGTTCGTTCTGGTCATTCCGGGTAATGCCCATCGCCCGGGGGTCCACCGTCAGTTGGCCATCCACCAGAAACGCGTACCGGTGATGCCCATGCTTGAGTTCCACCGTGATCAACCATGCCTTGTCCGCCTGTTGTTTCATGGGATGCGACGTGGGATGCCACTCATTGAAATCGCCGACCATCGCGACGAACTGGGCCTGCGGGGCGTTGCAGATGAAATTCACGGCCCGTTTGTTGGGCGGAGCGCCATAGCGGGAATAGTTCATAGAAAGGGATAATGTTTTTCAGCCCAGAAGATTTTGGAGGATGACGTGCGCCGTCCGGCGGATCTGCTCCGATTTCGTCTCCAACACGCGATACTGTTCCGCCCAGCCTGTTTGCGGTTGATGTCGTTCCTTCCACAAAGTTTTCAAAACACGTTCGGTGCGATCCACCTGTTGCATCGCCGAGGCGAGGGAATCGCGCCCGGTAGGCAGGTCGGAGATATTGCCGACGAAGAACCGGCTGATGTGTTTGTTGTCGAAGACGGCGTGCAACAGCATGACCACTGTCTGCTCATAGGCAAACCAACGGTGGCGCAGCACTTCACGCAGAAAATCGTGGCGCACGGCAAAAAACTCGGAGCGCGGGCGTTCGGTGTACTCACGAATGGCCTGCGCCTCGGCGGGAAACCAATTGTAAAGCAGCGCGAAGGTTCCGTAGGTGTCAATGAGCTGCTTGGAATTGTTGTGATCCGTCGCAATCTCGCCGATGCACAAGTCCTGTTGCAACTCCTGACAAATCTCCGGCAGATCGTGCAACCGGCTCAATACCTCCTGGCCCATTTTCGTACCGTAATTGAAATCGCCAGGGATCAGCCAATACACATCCTCCGGCCCGCCGCGTTCAAATGCCGCACCCAACCCGGAGTACCAAGTCTGACAGGTATCCACACCCCAGGTATCCAAAATGTCCGAGTGCCGGGCAACAGTTCTTGTCCGGAACTCGCGGAAGGATTTGTTGTCCTCGTTCGCGAAATGCGTCTTGCGATCAATGACCGTGAGCGGTCGGGCGTAAATATTCTTCTCCCGGTTGAGCCGGGCGATCAATTGATAGAGCAGCTTGAGGTCGGAGTAATCTTCGGGCTGCCGGTCGGGATAGATCACGACGGGATGAATCTTGCCTGAAGGGCGGGGGGCGGATTTTCGTCCTGATGACTTCGCCCGGGTCGCGGGTTTGCGGGCAGCGGAAGGTTTCATATGAAAATCATGCGCCCAGCCGACAGAACTGCCAAGCAAATTGCGCCTTTCGTTACGTGGAAATGTTCGCCCGCACTGGTTAGGGCGGGCAGTCCTCTGCCCGCCGCTTCTCAGAACCGGATCACGTCGCGCTTCCGCGCAGCAAGTTTCCAACATTCCGTGTAACCCACGCCGTGCGCGAGTTGGATGGCTTCGGCGAAATTCATGCCTACCTCGCCAGGGGCATGTGCGTCTGAGCCAAAAGTGACGGGCACATTCTTCTGAAAGGCGAGGTCGAGAATCTGCCGGCTCGGATAAATCTCTTTGCAATCCTTCCGCAGGCCGGCGGTGTTCAGTTCGATGGCGCAGTTGTTTTTCTTGGCGGCGGTGAGGAATTTTTCGTAAAGCGGGGTGCAGTCACCAGTCGGCGTATGGCCGAATTTCTTTGGCAGGTCGGCGTGGCCGATGATTTCAAACAAACCCGTTTCCGCCGCCCGGGTGAGCAGATCAAAGTAAATCGTCCAGACTTCAAACGAGTCGCGCTTTTTCCATTCAGAAAGCTTGTTGGGATTGTCTATTTCCCAGTCCTCCGATACGTAGTGAACCGATCCGATGAAATAATCCCACGGATGCCGTGCGGCGAGATCG
>CAYSDO010000324.1:0-5321 GCA_964429665.1 uncultured Bifidobacterium sp. | reverse complement strand
CATCAACACCAGCGCGAGCATCGTCACACTGTTGAGCGTGAAGTCCAGCGCCTTCATCATGCCGAATGACGCGATGACGGACGCTGGAATGGCCACGGCGGCAATGACGGTCGCGCGCCAGTTGCGCATGAACAGGAGCACAACCAGACACGCGAGAATGCTGCCGAGCACGAGATGCGTTTTGATTTCGTGCAACGCCTGATAAATGTAATTCGACTGGTCGCGGATGATTTCCATCTTGAGATCGCCCGGGAGTTGCGACTTCAGGGATTCCAACCTTTGTTTCACGCTTTCGATCACGGCCACGGTATTCGCCCCGGACTGGCGGATGACTTCCAGCGTTACGTTCAACTGCCCGTTGAGTCGTGACAATGAACGCTCCTCCTTGGTGCCGTCCTCCGCCCAACCGATGTCGCGCACGCGAATCGGCGAACCGCTTCGGGTGGCAACGACGAGTTCGTTGAACGCCTTTGCGTCGTTGAGCCGGCCCATCGTGCGCAACGTTTGTTCGCGTTGCGCGGTGGTGACATTGCCGCCGGGCGTGTTGGCGTTTTGCCGCTCGACCGCATCGCGTACGGCGGTAACGGGAATCTGGTAGGCCGCGAGGCGATCGGCATCCACCCAGATGTTGATGGCGCGTTGGTGTCCGCCGATGATGTTGACTTCGCCCACCCCGGGCGAACGTTCGATCGCCGTCTTGATGATTTTGTCGGCAATCTCGGAGAGTTCGCGGCGCGAGCGCTGCCCCGACACAGTAATGGACAGGATCGGCTGTTGATCATCGCCGGACTTGGAAACTGTCGGCGGGTCCATGTCGCGCGGCAATTCGCGCACCACGGTTCCAAGTCGGTCGCGAACGTCCTGCGCAGCGACGTCAATGTCCCGGCTCAAATTGAACGTCGCGACAACGAAGCTGTTGCCCGAGCCGTTGACCGAACGCAATTCGTCAATGCCTTCAATCGTGTTGATGACTTCTTCGATGGGCTGCGCGACCTGGGATTCCATCTCAGCGGGCGAAGCACCGGCAAGCCGCGCGTTGATGCGCACCACCGGTATGTCCACAGAGGGAAAACGATCCACACCGAGACGCATATAGCCCGCCGCCCCGATAACGACGAGCGACAAAACGATCATCATCGCGAAGACCGGGCGGTGGATGCAGATTTCAGCTAGCTTTTGCATCAGGACTTGTCGTCAGCGGACAACGTTGGTCTGTGCTGCGGCCTGCTTGGAAGATTCACTGGAAACAGTCAGTGCCTGACCGGTGCGGACCCCGGCGGGATCGAGAACAACCTTCTCTCCCGCGCTCAACCCGGAAATAATTTCCACCCAGCCGCCAGCGCGTCTCCCGGTTGAAACTGTTTTCTCCCCCGCCTTGCCGTCGTTGACGACCACCACCTTTTCGAGTCCGGCGAACGTTATGAGTGCATTGGTAGGCACGCTCACGGTTTCGTCACGTTCATTCACTATGATCACGGCGCGGACAAACAAACCCGCCCTCAGACTGCCTTGATTCGGAATATCAGCCTCAACCTGTAACATGCGGTTTATGTCACGAACTGCCGGTGCAACTCGGGCGATCTGGCCGCGATAGATGTTCGTGTCGCCTTCGACCGAGACACGCACGTTCTGACCGACCCGCACGGCGATTGACTCGCGTTCCGGAACTTCAAGGCGCAAACGCAGCGGATCGGTCTGCACGAGCCGGACAATCGGCGTGCCTACGGCAAGATAATCTCCTCCCGCCGCCAGACGCACGGCTATGGCACCGTCGAACGGCGCACGCACGCGTGAGCGCTCCAGGTTGAGCCGTGCAATGGCGTCGTTCGCCTCGGCAGCTTTCACCTCGGAGCGCGTGCGCGAGGCGTCAGCGACAGCGCTGTCGAGATCGCTGGTGGAAGCGATCTTCTCCTTCTGTAAATCCTGGAAGCGCTTGAGATTCTTTTCGGCATTGGCCGCGCTTGCCTTGGATCGTGCAAGATTCGCTGCGGACGCGTTTGCCAGCGCTTCGTAGGAAGCTGTATCAATCAACGCAATTTCCTGGCCCGCCTTCACGCGGTCGCCGATGTCCACGTAATTCTTCTCCAATTGCCCCGCCACCTGGGCGGCGATCGTGGCTTCCTCCCGTGCTGCCAGCGTGCCGACGACGTGTACCGCTCGTTCCATCGGTCGTAAATCCGCGCTCGCGATACGGACGGGTCGCGCCGCTTCGGCTTTTCCAGACTTGGGAGCGTCCGCTTTGCCGCAGGAAGTCAGAAGCATTACACAAATCAGTCCCGCTCCGGCCACGATGGTGGATTTGATTCTCATTGTTTCCGATTCCAAATGTTTCTTTTGACGCGCTTCAAAGACTGGATAATCAGATTTTTATGAATGCGGGACTTGGTGACCTTTCACTGAGGCAAGCGCGAATCCCGGATGCCTTGCGCAGACTTCATACACCAAGCCTGCCAGCAGACTCCATTAAAAACAACGAAGCGCCGAAAGTTTTTCGTGTCTTTCTTGCCTTTCGTAGTTAAACAATTCGGACCATGAGTCAACTTACGAACCAGATCGCTGTTGTCACCGGTGCGGGCCGCGGAATCGGACGCGCCATTGCATTGAAATTTGCCGCAGAAGGTGCGGACGTTGTCGTTGTTTCACGCACCTCCGAGAATTCGGAGAAGGTCGCCGCCGAGATCCGCGCACTGGGTCGCAAAGCCTGGGCGCATGCCTTGGATGTTTCAGACGCCACCTCCGTCACCGCTGCTGCCGAAAAAATCCTTGCCGATTGTGGTCGCGTGGATGTGCTCGTCAACAACGCCGGCGTCACGCGTGACAACCTGCTCATGCGCATGAGTGAGGCCGAGTGGGACACCGTGCTGGACACAAACTTGAAGGGCGCATTTCTGGTTACCAAGGCATTCAGCCGCACGATGCTTAAACAGCGTTCCGGGCGCATCATCAACATTGCCTCGGTTGTCGGCATCATTGGCAATGCGGGTCAGGCCAACTACTCGGCAAGCAAGGCGGGCCTGATTGGATTTACCAAATCGTGCGCGCGCGAACTCGCTTCACGCGGCATCACGGTGAACGCCATCGCCCCTGGTTTCATCGAAACCGACATGACTTCCGAGTTGAAACCCGAGCAACGTGAGGCATTGCTGAAGCAAATCCCCCTCGCATCATTCGGCCAGGCGGATGATATCGCTGCCACCGCGCTTCATCTCGCGTCCGCGTCGGGCCGCTACATCACAGGGCAGGTTCTTGCTGTGGACGGCGGCATGGTCATGTAGCGTGTTGGCTTCGCTGCACGGCTTGACCTCTTTGACAGTTGCAAAGACGCGTCCAACGGGCACAATCTTGGATCGTATTCTCTGAATAACGAATGTTTACTCCAGTGCGTGCGTCCAAGCTCGGCGCATGAGAAAAATCCAGTCGCCATTGAAATGAAAACTGCCTCGACTCATCGGCTCACCTTGCTCGCCCTCGTGGCGTCACTGCTTCCACTTGCCGCTTCCGCCGCCCCCGTCACCGGCTGGCTCAGTTGGCGCGGGCCGGATCAGGTCGGCATGTCACGCGAAACCAGTTTGCCCGACAAGGTTGATCCCAAGAATCCGCTCTGGCTCGCCGACTTCCCCGGCCAATCCACACCCGTCATCGCCAACGGCAAGCTTTACATCATGGGCTATCTCGGCGAAGGCGCGGATTTGCAGGAGGGCGTCGCGTGCTTCGATGCCGAGACCGGCAAGAAACTCTGGCAACAACTCTACAATGACTTCCTGAGCGACACGGTTTATCTTCGCTACGCCACGGCGACTCCGGCGATTGATCCCGAGACGGGAAATGTTTTCGTGCAAGGCACGCAGGGAATTCTCGCCAGCTTTACACCGGATGGAAAACTGCTCTGGAAACATTCGTTGATGGAAGAATTTGGCCGCCTCACCTTCCCGAACGCGCGCACGGCGTCGCCGGTGATTGACGGTGATCTCGTCATCACGCGCGGCATCACGGCCAATTGGGGCGCGCAAGGCCCGGCGGCGGATCGCTTCTACGCATTCGACAAAAAGACCGGCGAACTCGTCTGGGCTTCGTCGCCCGGTGACCGCCCGAAGGACAATTCCTTCTCGCACCCGCAACTTTCCTGGCACAAGGGCAAACGCGTCTTCTACGCCGCGCTCGGCGACGGCAGCGTCGCCTGCGTCAACGCCCGCACCGGCGATCCTATCTGGCGCGTGCCGTTGTTCCGCGCAGGAATCAACGCCACCACCATCGTCCATAACAACGACAAACTCATCGCCATCTTCGGCGTGCCGTACGAACCCGGTCAGTTGATCGCATTGAAACTTCCCGATGTTGAACCCACCAACGCCGCCGCTGGCCCGCTGGTTCTCGAACGCGAAAAACTTCAGCTCTGGGCAGCGGAAGTTTCCACCTCGACCAGTTCGCCCATCCTTGTCGGCGACATGATTTACGTCGTCGCAGAAAAGGGTGACCTTTGCGCCGTGGACGCCAACACCGGCGCGATCAAATGGAAACTCAAGCTCGGCATCGAACAACGCAACTCATGTCCGTTCTATGGCGACGGCAAACTTTACGTGCCGATGCTCGACGATCCCGCCGGCAAAGGCACAGGCGAAGGTGCGGAGGCCGGATCGAAAGGCGCGCTCTATATCATCAAGCCCGGCGACCAACCGGAAATTCTCCAACACGTCGAACTCGAAGGCCGCTGCTTCGGCACGCCTGTGGCCTACAACGGCAAGCTCTACATGCAGACGACCAAGCATCTGTATTGCTGGGGCAAGAAGGGAAACAATCCTTCGTTACCGAAAGATACCGCCGCAGAGAAAACTCCAAAAGCAGGCGCAGCCAAGTCGCTGCAAATTATTCCTTCCGAAACCACCCTGCGTCCCGGTCAAGCCGCTTCCTTCCATGGGCGCTCCATTGACGCCAACGGCTTTGTTGTAGAAGACATCAAGGACGTGAAAGCGTTGGGTTGGACGAATTTCATCCCGCCTACCGCGCGCGTGAAGTCCACCATGAACGGCAAGTTCGACGCTGATGGCAAACTCGTTGCCGACGCTGCCACCAAACCTTCTGCCGGTGCTTTTCAAGCTACGCTCGGTGATTTGAAAGGCTACATCCGTGGCCGCGTGTTGCCTTACTTACCACTGAGTCAGGATTTTGAATCCATCGCACTGTCGGAAATGAACACGAATGAGAACGCCGCCTTTGCCTATCCGCCGTTACCGTGGATTGGAGCGCGGTTCAAGTTCGAGGTCCGCGAGAAGGACGGCACGAAATGCCTGACCAAGACGATTGACAACAAATTCTTCCAGCGC
>CAYSDO010000323.1:0-5334 GCA_964429665.1 uncultured Bifidobacterium sp. | reverse complement strand
CCCCCAGGTCGGGCAGCCTGCCTTGCGGGTTTGGATTGTCTGTGCGGATTACATTCTTCGTGCTTGGGCAGGTGAAGGTCTTTACGTTTTTGATAAACGAAGGGTAGAAGGACCAGGGCGCATCGTCGCTGCCGATGCTCGTGGTGTAGTAGAAAAAGTCCGGCCAGTCGGTTGCATACATTTGCGCTGCGATCATGATCTGACGGTCGTTGTTGAAACAGGCGATGCGTTGGGCCTTTTCCTTGGCCTTCCCAAGCGCAGGCAACAGCATTGCCGCCAGAATGGCGATGATGGCAATCACCACCAGCAGCTCAATCAAAGTGAATGCTTTCTGTGTTTTCATTTCGGCAATCGTTGGTGACGTGGAGAGTAGCACCACAACCGGCAGCATTCACAAGGATTTTCCTCCTGCAAGCGTTTGCTGGCAAACTTGTCTTGTTGCGCCTGCCAGCCTTGTAAAGCACGCCCGAACCGTGTTTACAAAGTGAGCGTAGGGCAGGGGACGGCTTGCGTAGTGAGTTCCACGCGGCAATGCGCGGCACCGATCTGCTGAAGCCGCTGCGTCATCACGCGGTGCGCAAGATCGGGCTTGTTGCAGTCGCGACTCAGATGGCCGAGATAGATATGTCGCAGCTCGGTGGACATGATTTCCGCCGCGGTGGTTGCGGCGGTTTCATTTGAGAGATGGCCGTGACGGCTCAGGATGCGTTGCTTCAAACTCCAGGGGCGGTTCGGACAATCCTGCAACATCTTCACGTCGTGGTTCGATTCAAGCACAAGCACGTTTGCAGTGCGGATTCGGTCGGTGACGACGGTGGTGACGTGCCCAAGGTCGGTGGCAAATCCAATGCTGCCGCCGCTGGTGCGAAGCATGAAACCCACCGGGTCCTGCGCGTCGTGCGGTATCGCAAAAGTCTCGACGCTGATGTCACCCACGTCAAAACCGCCGCCGGTGACGAATAGTCGGAACTCCAGTTTGACGCCCAGCGTCCGGACAATTTCATCCATCGTCGCGCGGTTGCAATAAACCGGGATGCGCAACTTTTCTGCAAGTGCAGCAAGGCCGGTGATGTGATCGCTATGTTCGTGCGTGATGAGGATGGCATTGAGGTTTTCAGGCGTACGCCCAATGCCGGCAAGGCGTTGGCGGATTTGGCGTGCGCTGAATCCCGCGTCCACCAGCACGCGTGTCTCATCGGTCTCCACGTACGCGGAGTTACCGTTTGAGCCGCTCCCAAGAATGGTGAGTGCAACAGCCACAATTCAAATCTCGATGCTGCCTTCGAACACAAAGTCCGCAGGGCCGGAGAGCTGTACATTGTCGAACTCGCCGTTTTGTTCGGTGAAGCTGACTTCAAGAGTGTCGCCTCCCTGCACCTGGACTTTTACGGGCGATGCGAATTTGTGAACGCGCGACGAAATCATGGCCGCTGCACTCACACCGGTGCCACAGGCAAGCGTCTCGCCTTCCACGCCGCGTTCAAACGTGCGCACCCGGATATGATTTGAACCGAGCACCTGGACGAAGTTCACATTCGTTCCACGCGGTCCAAAGTGAACGTGATGGCGAATCTCCGGGCCAAGTTGCATCACCATCGCCTTGTCTGCGTCCGGCACGAAGAGGACTGCGTGAGGCACACCGGTGTTGAGCGAATGAATGGTCGTCGCGCCTGTTGAAAGTGGAACGAACTGGTTGAGCCTCAAATCTTTTGGCTGCGTGAGATTCACGGTCACGCGTTCACCCTGAAAACTTGCCGCAATGTTTCCCGCTGCTGTCTCGAAGGTGAAATCGTTGCTCCGCCCCGTGGCCCTCTGGACATAACGCGCAAAGCATCGCGCACCGTTGCCGCACATGTCCGCTGCGCTTCCGTCGCTGTTGAAGAAATCCCAGGCCCAGTCCGCCTTGCCGGTGCGCGCGGGCACGAGCAGCATCACGCCGTCTGCGCCTACACCGCGATGCCGGTCACACAGGCGGACGATTTGCTCTGTGGTGAGCCTGATCTGCCCGGCGCGATTGTCCACGAGGACGAAGTCGTTACCCGCACCGTTCATTTTGACAAAATCCAAACGCATAGGCGAAGACTATCCGGGCAAGACACACGTGGAAAATCAATTTTGCTTTTTTGCCTGAACGGCTATGCTGCTTATATGAAACACAAACCTGCTATGTGCGGGATTCTATTTGCGTTGGCAGCGGCATTTATTTGCAATGCCGCTCTGCTGAAACCGTTATCAATCGAAGAACTTTCCAGCAAGGCAGACGTGGTGGTTCACGGCAAAGTGGTCAGCCAGACCTGCCAACGGGACGCGACGGGGCAGATTTACACAAGCGTCAAACTCGATATCGAGGAGGTATGGAAAGGGCATGTTGATACAAACTCATTCCGCATCGTTCATAGTGGCGGTGTTCTGGGCGATGAGATCGAAACTTGTTCAGCGCAGGTGGAATACAGGATCGGTGAAGAAGTTGTGGCGTTGGTGGCTTTGAACGATCGAGGTGAGGGAATCACGCTTGGACTGCTGCAGGGCAAATTTGAAGTCTCCACGGACAAAATCAGTGGCCAAAAGTTTGCCCGCAACATGTTCCACGGTAAGAATGGAAATCTCGCTCGACAGGCAAACAGTCTCTCGACTCCGACACCCGGTGTGACGACAGGCGATGGCAGATTAGGACTGGTGGAGTTTAGGCAGCGAGTCACGGGAGGTGTGAAATGAAATTGCTCCGCCTCATGATCGCGATTTCGCTTGCGCCTGTTTTGTTGTCGCATGGCTACGTTCTCAACTACAGCCCGTCTGGCGTCTATCAGCATTGGGGATTGTTGAGCTTGAATTTGAGCGTGCCGACCAATTCCGTGAACCGCAACACGCGAGCCGTCCGTTATTATCTCGCCTCTGACGGCTACAGCGCCACAAACACCACGGCTGAACTCAATGCCTTGCGAGCATCTTTCGGTCAATGGCTCGCCATCACTAACACGCATCTGAAGTTCGAGGAAGTCGGACTGGTGAATGCGCCTGTGGACGTGAACACAAGCGATAATTCCAACATTCTGTATTGGGCCAAATCCAGCACCATCGTGAAAGGCGGCACGGCGAGCATTTCGGGAGCACTGGGCGTTACTTTTGTGACTTTCTTTACTGATGGAGCGCTTTCGCAGGCTGACATTGTCTTCAATGGGGTTGAGGACCAATGGTTCACAAGCATCTCCAATACGTCAAATCCAGGTTTTAGTGTCGAGGGCGTGGCGCTTCATGAGATGGGGCATTTAATCGGCCTGCGCCACTCTCCCGTGGGAGGTGCTTCGATGTTGTATGCCGGAAGCTCAGGAATCAGTCTGCAAACCGGCTTGTCTGCGGATGATGTGGCAGCGGCACGTTTCATTTACCCGCTTATCTCGACCAACTACGGATCAATCAAAGGAACGGTCACTCGCGATGGAATCCCGCTGTTTGGTGCGGCGGTTTATGTTCAGGACAGCGCAACAAATGTTGTCGCCGGAACGGTTTCTCTGACCAACGGTACATACCACGTCGGATCTCTTCTCCCAGGCACATATTATGTCCGCGTTGCACCTCTGGATCCGACGGGTCTTGCGGAATCTTTGGTCAGTGGAAATGAAATCGGTGCGCCTGTCTTCTCCGCGGCAGATCCGAATTTTCTCCCTTCTACGAATATTTTGGCAACGGTTGTTGCCAACGTCACCAATACGGTCGATTTCGCTGTCGTCAACAACTCCCCCGCCTTCCGTATCACAGAAATCCGAAAACCCACCACCAACGCCGGCAGTTATTCATGGAGCGGGTTGGGTGCGATCATGCGTGTCGGACAGAGCAATTTTGTTATTGGTGTCGGTTCACCAGATCTTCCAACGAGCGGGGCCGTGTTGAGCATTACCGGTGATGGCCTGACACTGGGCACAACCACATTTAATCCGAACGCCTTCGGTTCTGGCATAAACTTCATTTCCATTCCCATCAGCGTTTCCAGCAACGCCACTCCTGGGTTGCGCAGTTTTGTTGTGACCCGCGGCACGGACGTCGCTTACGCGAACGGTTATCTGGATATTCAGCCGGCGGTCACTGATGATAATTTCGATGGGATGGACGACATTTTTCAACGCACCTATTTTCCGGTTTTCACTTCAACCAATGCCGTGCCCGGCGCCGACCCGGATGGAGACGGTTTCAGTAACTATGCCGAAAGCATTTCAGGAACGAACCCCACCAACGCCGCGTCTTATTTGAAAATCCAGAGCGTCACGCGTGATGCCAGCGGTGCAACTGTTGTCTGGCAGAGTGGCGTGGGGAAGAAGTATCAGGTTTCAACGAGAACAAACATGACCTCTGCGACGTGGCAGAACATTGGCTCACCTATCACCGCGACTGCCGCGACTGCACAATATCTCGATGCCGCCGCCACGAATTCCGCACGATTCTATCGAATTCAAGCGCTGCCTTGAGGATTACAGCGCCTGTTGAACATCACGGCGTCAGCGTAACGCACGCCGCTGCCGCCAAAAATATCCAGCGCAGAACCGATGGTGAGATCAACCTTGCCGCGCCCAAGTTTCGAGACGAGTTCAAGATCGGCAAGTGAACTCGCACCGCCTGCGTAGGTCACAGGGATCGGAGACCACTCACCCAGCTTGCCGACGAGCTCTCCGTCAATGCCACGACACAGCCCTTCCACGTCCACCGCATGGATCAAAAACTCCGCGCACGAACTTGAAAATGTTTTCAGCGTGTCTGCCGAAAGCATCATGTCCGTGAATTTCTGCCAGCGATCTGTGACGACGAAATAGTTTCCATCACGCTTGCGACAGCTCAGGTCAATCACGAGCCGGTTCTTCCCGATGGCTTTCGCGAGTTGATCGAGCCGCGCCCAATCCACCTTGCCGTCGCGAAACACCCAGCTTGTGACGATGACATGCGATGCCCCTGCATCGAGCCAGCCAGGTGCATTGCCAACATTCACGCCACCGCCGATCTGCAATCCACCAGGGTAAGCCTTCAGCGCAGCCCGCGCCTCCAGATCATTGTCCTGACCGAGCATGATGACGTGACCGCCGGGGAGGCCGTCGCGATTGTAAAGCTCCGCGAACCACGCCGCGTTCTTGTCCGAGACAAAGTTCGTGCGCAACTGCGCGCCGGAATCACTCAGCGAGCCGCCTACAATCTGCTTCACTTTGCCTTCGTGAAGATCAATGCACGGACGAAACATCGGGGCACGATAAAGTTCCGGGTTCCGAGTTCCAAGTTCCAAGTTGCCACATCATGATTCCTCTGAATCGTTACGAGGTGTTTTGAGTTTTGCGGGGCGGGGGTTTTGATCCG
>CAYSDO010000322.1:0-5338 GCA_964429665.1 uncultured Bifidobacterium sp. | reverse complement strand
CAACCCGACCACCCCCGCCTCTGATTCACTTGCTGTTGGCGCGCTGGCCATTGAGTGACTCGTAATTCGCATCGAACGCGTAACTGAAGCCATCCACCGAACCGAACACCGTTCCCGCCTCATGCCAGTCACCGTTGCTGCCATATTCTGTGAGCGAACTCACGCCGACAGGTTTTTGATCGAAGAACCGCAGCCGCTCACGCTGGGACAACTGCTGCGAAAGATTCCCCGCTCCCGGCGGCGCGAGCAAATTTGCAACGAGCAACTCGCTCTGCCGGGCCGTTTCGAATCGCAGATCAAAGCGGTTCACGTTTTCAAGCGATGAAAAACTGTCTGCAAGGAAAAGATGTCCGGAGAAGTTTGCGTAACTCTCGGCAACGGAGCGCGCGGCGGCGTGTTTGCTCACGTCGGAAAGCCCGGCGTCATCATAGATCGCGGCGAGATTCGCGCTGCTAACGGCCCGGTCTTGATCAAGCAACAGTTGCGAGCGAAATGCGGCGCGGTTGTCATTACGATCCGCAGAAGCATCAAGATCGCGAATGGCCTCGTTCAACCGATTCTCCTGCCAGAGATGCAATGCAGAATACAGCCAGGCCGTCGGATCGTTTGCGTCCAGTTCCTTTGCCAGTCGGAATTCCTTATCTGCGCCTTTGGCATCACCGAGTTCGCTCGCAGCCTTCCCGAGATAACTCCTGAACAAGCCGCGCTGTGGCTCAAGCGCGGCGGCGGCCTGGAACGCAGCGCGGGCTTCGGCAAAGTTACGTTCACGCATCAGACACAATCCGCAACCGAGCCAGGCCGGGCCGAAAGCAGCGTCAAGCTCGCGAGCTTTCTCGAACGCTGCCAGTGCGTCGCGAGTCTTGCCGCTTTCAAGCAACACGAAACCCTGTAGCGCGCGGGCCGGCGCCAGACGTGGCGAAAGTTTCAACGCACGTTCCAATTCCGAAAGCGCGGCGCGACGGTTGCCAAAACTGAATTCGAGTTCCGCAGCGCGGGCGTAAGCAAAGCCGGATTGAGAAGCGAGTTCCGTCGCTCGTTTCGCAGCCGCAAGAGCGCCGGGCAGATCAGTTCCAACTTGGAGCGAGTAGCTATGAGCGAGCCACTCGCTGGCGGAGTGCCGAGCACCGTCTCGGCTCGCTGCGGCATCCGTGACTTGCCGAGGCGGTGCTCGGCGCTCCGGTGCGTCACTGCGGATCACGCCGATGAGTTCCTTGAGCGCACGCTTGGCTGACGTTTCATCGGGAATGTCAGCCAGCAATCGCTCCGCTTCGTTCACGCGACCCACGGCAAGTTCCAATTGGGCGCGAAGACAACGCGACCCCGTACTCGTCATCGAGGTGGTTTCCGGCCACGCGGCGAGTGCGGAAAGCAAATCGCCCGAGCGATATTTTTCCAACACGTCCTTCAGCGCGGCGGATTCGCGATTATCAAGTCGCAAGTCGTCCGGACTAAGAACCGCCGGATAGTAAAGCGCCCATTGGATGATGGCGTTGGCGTTGACAAGCGCGGTCTTCTGCGGAGGCTGGCCGGGAGCGAGGCGCACATCATCGCCACGTTGCATTGAAACATTGCCCTCGCGCGTGTTCAGTGCCACAAGCCCATCAATCAACGCAAGTCGTTCCGACTTTTCTCCGACTTCCAAATAGAATTCCGTCCCGCGGATCGCCCCGGCAGCCAGCGGCGTGTCGAATTCCACATCAGCAGGCTTTTCGCGATTGAAAAAGAAGACTGAACCGGATGGCAAACCGAAGCGTTTCTTCTCTGCGTTTCGCGGCGGGAAGATTTCCATGGTTGTGCGTTCGTTCAAGCGGATGATGCTGCGGTCGGAAAGCTGGACAGCAGCACGGCTTGCGGCATGTGTCCGCAGCTTGTCGCCCGGTTTCAGCGAAAGCCCATTGGTGGCGACGTTCCAATTAGTGGCTTGCCCGACCATGAATTCCACCACGCCCGCCGCCTCGATCACGCGGCTGAGGGAATCCGCATTTGCAAGGACCCCTGGTGTATTGGTCGTCTGCGCATTCGCAACGAAAGTCGCAAACACGCCGCCAATCAAAAGCCCCAGAAGAAGTCGCACGCAGACATAGTGCGGAATGGGCGATGGAAATTGAATCCCGATTTTTGGAATAAAAAATTTTATGTCCGGGCGGATTTCTATTGGGACTGGTTTGCTCTCCATCGCGAATTCCACCGGCAAACGACGCACGCGCCAGGCGCTCTTTCGAGCACCCGGCGGGAACGGAAACCGGTTGGTTCGCGGTTGGATCATGATCAAGGCGCGGCCTGCGACACGGTGAACGTGTCCGGGTAGCTGTGGGTCAGTGCGTTGTTTTTGTATTGTTCACTATGGAATAAACCGTGCGCTCCGTGGCCGAACGGCAACGTACAAACTCCGGGTTGTCCCGGCGCTTGCGCGTGGAGTTGGCTGACACGAGCAACAACGAGAGATGCAATGAGTGCGAGCGTTGACGGTATTCGTTTCATTATTTGGCTTTTTGCAAATCCATCGCTGTGTGTGACGACAGTTCGAAATGGCCTTTAAGCAGCCTCGCTGCCAACGCGTTTTTGCGCGGGAATTGCGGTGTAAAGGCAGTGCTCGCGTTCCGCCTCCGGAACGAGCGTTCCGATCATAACGAGTTTGAGGACGAATACCGGCACATGTTGAACTTGCAGTCCGAGTGCCGAAATAGAAACAGGGATTGCGCCCGCCCGGAACTCGAACTCCTTGGGTTGGCGTCATGCGCGGGTTTGATAAAATCCAAACCTCACGCGCGACGCCACCAAATACGCTCTGGTGGCTTTCAGAAATGCCACGTCACCGCAGCACGAACCCGCCAGTCAGGCACCATTTGGAGCGCTGTATTCTGAATGCTCACGGGCAGATCCAAACCGAGTTCGGCGCTTAGTTTGTCAGACCACGTATAGTTGATCTCCGGCCCGAGATAGACCACCGTGATTCCGGTGTCCTCTGCGCGTTCGCCTTGAAACTCGTCGCGCGGCTTGGTCTCGCCAGAGACCACGAATTGAAGCGCCAACGTTTGTTCTTCATCAAACATCAGGAACACCCCGGGCCCGCCGGCCCAGGTGAAATCATTGGCGTACCGATAATCAAGGCGGCCCTCCGTCCGGATGGCGTATTGTGCGTTGGCGCTGAAGAAGCCGCGACCAAATCGGGCGAACATTACTGTGCCAACGATGCCGTCCACCGATCCGCTGCCTAGTGCAAGATCGTGCCCATGGATACCACTCTCAGGAGCGCCGGGCACTTCAACCTCATCCAGTTCCTCCTTCAAACGATCCGAATTACCAGTGGGCAACTTTATCCCACCAATTACCGTCCAGGTAAACGTGCGATCCATTTTTTCGCGGCGGATCAATTGGTAGTGGCCAATCAGCGAAAGGTCACCGATGCCAGATTCCGTTCCGCGGTCCGTTTCAAAACCTTCCGGGCGTTTGAACGAGCGATGGATGACCGGCAGGTTCATCTGCACTCCAAAACGCTCGGAGAAGTTGTAGCCGACAAACAACTGCGACACAGAACTGTCCAGATGCTGATTTGCCTCATCAGGCACTTCGTTACCGCTGTCCTGCAACGTGCCGAAGTGGGTAAACTGTTCCGCGATACCAGCGGAAAAACCTTTCCCGATTTCACCGTGCGCCTGGGCAGCGGAATACACAGCGCAAATATCACAAGCCAACAACGACGGCGCACATGCGGCCGCCAAAACTGCAAAGCAAACTTTTTTCATTCTAAAAACTCCAAGATTGGAAGCACACCGTAACTGCGGGAACTTCAGGTTTATCAAATTACAAAGGGAATCGCCCGTGCAACACGCGCGAACGAAGGGATGAATCAACCGTGGAATAAGCGAGGGGGAGGAACGGGCGGCGGACTGGATAACAACGGCGCAGTGAACACACGCCCGCTCAACAGGCAAAAGTCTTGCGGTGGAGTGAAAACATAAACCGGTCTTGCGGAAACGAATTCCAGTTGCTTGAGTGGCGCGGGAAGTTCAGTTTTTTTCTCTGACTGTTTGCCAGAAGAGATCACCTTGCACAGGCCGCAGGGATGCTGGCCATCAAACGTTTTTGAAAACGCGGCCTCGAATGAACTGGAGCGAAGATTGGTGGCGAGCATGTTCGTCCACGCGACAGTCTGGAGAAGCGCCCAGTGGCCGCCCGTCACCGCGACAAGCGCGATGACGACGAACACATTGGTGAACTTCCGGAACATGCGTGGAGGATGCCGAACCGCCGCCGCCGGTCAAATCCAGAATCGCGTAATGCTTATGCTCACTGCCGCACTCGGAGCGGTTCTAGGTAAACAATTACACCAGCATCCTGTCCCCCAGCTTCTGCCTTCACTCAGCACTCCGCCCAATCCCAAAACGAATGAACTCCTTTGGAGAATTCTTGAAGTGCCCGATTGCCGACTTTGGGTACCAAGCGAACCTAGGCGCACCCCTTTCCAGCACCTTAGCGAAGTTCGTCATTATTCATTTTTATCGTTTGGTTAGTTATTCCGGTTTGCTCTGTCGAGTTCCTCCATCCTCTTTGATCTTTCGTACTCAACTGTTCCCCGAACTGTTTCAACCGACGGCCATTCATCTGCTTTGCCTGGCTTGGTCAAAATTCCCACGCCATGCATCAAACCATCGCTGCCATATCTGTAATCTCTTACGGCAGCGGCACCAGGAAAATGGGGTAGATAATCCGGCAACTCTGCACCAGCTGTGACCTCAGAAAGGCTGCCATTAATAACGTAGCTCACTCGCATGTTGCCTGTTTTTACATGCCGTGAGTATTTGGTGACTGTGAATTGGGAAGGGAGCGTGAGATTTCCATAGCGCTTTAATGCTGCCTGGTAGGTGACCTCCAGGAAAGCATTGCTCGAAGCACTGTTCAAGCCTCTGTCTGGGTTGCTCAAAGGATGCTTGTCCACCCATACGTAATAATTACTGAACCCAATGAACTCTGGCACATAGGGGAATTCATGTGATCGTGCAACGCCAGCACTGACAAATAGGTTCGCCACTTCCGTGGCATTATTAAGGCTCCCGTCACGAGCTTGGAACAAGCCCGGGGCAATATTGGTTGAACTGGTGGGTGAAGCCAGAACACCATGCGAAGCGAATGCAAGCCATACCGGAGCGATCAAGTCTAGTTCTGAGTACTCAGGTATTACCCCAGGGCAAATTTTCCCAACAGCTTTGTTGCTCGGCTCAGGCTTAGGCCCAGTCCACGCAAGCTCCTGCTCTAGCTGTGCTATTTGTGTTCGGATGAATTGCGCAGCAGCGGAGTTACTCATTCCCGCGACGGACAGTGCTTGGTCCTTCTTTCG